>CAXTXB010000327.1:5911-6670 GCA_964247965.1 uncultured Dictyobacter sp.
CCAACTTCTTGGCCCGGCCCCCCGCGGCGGGGGGTGGGGTGGGCACCGGGCTACCACTCCGATCCGCTTGATCGCGGAGGGAACCCGACAACCGCAAGGGATTGTCGCTCCGCGAGCATGATTTTTGATGTAATGAAAGTGAAATGTAAGGAGAAATGACCATGGCACAACTTAATGGAGCACAGATTATGTGGCTGGGACATGCCACCTTTAAGATTACGACGCCGCAGGGGAAAGTGATTCTTATCGATCCGTGGATTGAGCAGAATCCGAAGAGCCCACCGGAGGCCAAGCAGTTGGACAAAGTTGACTTGATCACGGTCTCGCATGGGCATATGGACCATATCGCCGATGTTATTCCTACGGCTCGCAAGTTTCATTCTCAGGTTGTGGCGATCGTAGAAGTGGCGACCTGGCTTGGGTCTAAGGGCGTCGAGAATACAATCGGCATGAACATCGGTGGCAGCGTCAACGTTGATGGCATCACCCTGAGCATGACCCAGGCGTTTCACTCTTCCGGTATAGAAGACAATGGCCAGATGGTCTCCGGTGGCGATCCAGTGGGCTTTGTGATCGAGCTAGAGAACGGCCTCAAGCTGTACCACGCCGGCGATACCAGCCCCTTTGGCGACATGCAGTTGATTCACGAACTGTATGCCCCTGACATTGCCATGCTACCAATCGGCGACTTCTATACAATGGGACCCAGGGGCGCAGCGCTGGCAACACGCCTGCTTGGCGTCAAGCAAGTGATTCCCA
>CAXTXB010000327.1:6680-6949 GCA_964247965.1 uncultured Dictyobacter sp.
CATGCACTATGGCACCTTCCCCGCCCTGCCCGGAACGCCCGCCAGCTTTCGCGATGAGCTCAAAAAGCTGAGCCTCAGCGATGTCGAAGTAATCGAACTGACTCCAGGCCAGGCGCTCAGCTAAAACAAGCCCCTGGTAGAAGGATTCTCGTCAGCCATCTGCTTCAAGATGGCTGATTTTCATATATATTACAAAATGTCACGACTATAGACTTTTTACATATCCACATATTTTTCGTTTCACGAAAAATATGTGGATATGTAAAAAG
>CAXTXB010000328.1:0-6942 GCA_964247965.1 uncultured Dictyobacter sp.
AAAAAATATTGAAAATGTAAAAGTATAAAAAAGATTAAGAGCGGTGTAGGCGTACGTAAAAAAATAGAGAAGCATATGAAAGAAAAGTAAGGTGGGCGAAAAGAATGCTGTCACGAGTTGCTGACAACCTCTATTGGATGAGCCGTTATTTAGAGCGGGTTGAGCATACTGCGCGGCTCATAGATGTCAACCTGCAGCAGATGCTGGATCAGGGCACGGAGGACGAGCATCTGCGCTGGGAGCGGTTGCGCGCCAGCTTGCTCACGCCCTCGGGAAGTAGCGAAAATGCGGAGGAAGACGATGCCTATACTATGATGGAATCGTTTACCTTTGATACCAGCAATCCCGCCTCGATCGTCTCATCGATCGCTGCCGCACGCGAGAATGCGCGCCAGGTACGTGAACTCATCAGCTCTGAGATGTGGGAGCAGATCAACCGGCTCTATCTGCAGATCAGGCACACAACCATCGACGAAATCTGGTTTAGCCAGCCGCACGCGTACCTTGCCAGCGTCAAAGACGGTGTTCAGCTCTTTCAAGGGATCACTGACGCCACAATGAATCATAGCGAGGGCTGGCACTTCATCCGCCTGGGCCGCTTTATCGAGCGGGCATATGCCACCGCCACACTCTTAGATGTCCATTTCCGCGCTTTCTTCGATGTCGAGTACAATGATATGCGTGCCACCATCGACCATCTGAACTACATGGGGTGGGTGGGCCTGTTACGCTCATGTGCCGCCTTCGAAGCGTATTGCAAGGTCTACACTGCGGCAAATATCGAGCCCAAATCGATCGCCGAATTCTTGCTCTTCAATCCCGAATCGCCGCGCTCAATCCGCTTCGCCGGAGGGCTCATGCAGTCCGCCCTGCAGGCGATTGCCAGGTCAACCAATGCCAGGCCCTCTGGACGTGTCGAGCGGCTGGCCGGTCGCTTCCGTTCCGCCCTGGAGTACGACCAGATTGAAGACGTGATAGACGGCATGCACGCGTATCTAGACACCATTCAGCGGCAATGTACGCAGATCCACAACGCCATCTATCAGGTCTATATCGTCTACCCAATTGAAGTTGCACTGACTGAACGTGGAGCCTCGCAAGCCTGAACCGCGTAACGACGGGGGAAAAGAAATGTATTATACAGTACGCCATGTTACACGCTTCCGTTATAGCTCGCCGATAACTGAGAGTATGATGGAGGTGCGCATCCAGCCGCGCAGCGAGGGCATGCAGCGCAGCCTCGACTTCCGCTTGAACACCAGCCCGCGCTCGCAGATCCTGGGCTATCGTGACGAGAATGGCAATCGTGTGCACCACTTTGACGTGCCGAATAAGCACAATCACCTGACTGTTACCGCCGAAACGATCGTCGAGGTCATCACTCCGCCCGTCATTCCAGAATCCCTACCGCCCACAGCATGGCAGGAGCTTGACGAGCTTACGGCAAACGACGACTATTGGGACATGCTGCAGCCCAGCCACTTCGCGCGACCAACCGAGCTGCTTTATCAACTGATACGCGAGCTGGATATACAGCGGCTCGACGACCCTTTGACGACAGTGAAGTGTGTAAGTGACGCAATCTACAACAATTTTGCGTATGCCAAACAGAATACGCGGGTAGATTCACCGATTGATGATGCGCTGAAGATCAGGCGCGGCGTGTGCCAGGACTTCGCGCACATCATGATTGCCCTGGTGCGCGAGCTGAAGATGCCGTGCAGGTATGTCAGCGGTTACCTCTTCCAACAGGGAGAGCGGGGCGACCGCTCGGCGGTCGGCGCGACGCATGCATGGGTAGAGGTCTTGCTGCCAGGACTGGATTGGGTAGGCTTCGATCCGACGAATAATACTCTGGCACGTGAGCGACATATCCGCGTCGCGATTGGACGCGATTATGCCGATGTTCCGCCAACGCGCGGCGTCTTTCGTGGCAAGGCCGAAAGCGAGCTCTCCGTCACTGTCCGCGTCTACCCTACCGAAGCACCACCTCCCAGTGCCGACCTCTCGCTCGAAGCCAACTGGGTCCCGACTATGCACGAAGGCTATGACTATGAAGAAGGTGGCCTGCACCAGCAGCAGCCGCAGCAGCAATAGCTTATTTCTCTTCGAGCAGTAAAAACGACATTAGTATTTGACAACCCATAGTGGAAGAATGAACCGCAATCTCCACTATGGACACACTCTGTCCGTTTTTTCTGTGTGGTATCATTTTCATAGGATATGCTCTGACATAGCCTTGCATCCTGATCGTAGCAATAGCGGCGGCAGTCTTTCAAGAATCTATTGCGTGTAACCTTTTATGTACAGGTAATGCTCTGGCACAGCCCATTTAGCGCGTGACCGGCTCATTGCGCGTCGCAGCAATCCCTTGCGGGCACGCCGCGATCAAGCGGATTGGAGTGCTCGCAGGCCTCAATGCTGAGCTACCACGACAACCGCAAGGGATTGTCGCGACGCGCAGTGAGCCGGTCCAATGATGGGGGGTCGGTCCAGTAACGCTGTGTATATATACAACGGGTGTAGTACCGGATTGAAGAGGGCGAGAGAGTAAGTAGTAATAGGACGAGTTCTATTGAAAGGTAGCGGAACACTATGTTACTGGCTGGCGATATCGGAGGCACGAAGACGAGCCTGGCTCTATTTGCCAACAAAGAGGACCTGCATAGCCCTTTGCACGAGGCAAAGTTTCCTAGCGCTGACTATGCGACGTTAGCGGCCCTGGTCCATGATTTTTTGTCGCAGCGTGACCTGACGAATATTTCGATTGAGCGTGCGGTATTTGGAGTGGCAGGCCCGGTTGTGGCAGGGAGCGCGAAGGCCACAAATCTTCCCTGGCACATGGAAGAGCTTCAGCTTGAGCAAATGCTGAATATACCCGCGGTCACCCTGCTGAACGACCTCGCGGCCATGGGAACAGCACTTCCGTTACTGACACGCGCGGATGTTTTCACGCTAAACGAGGGCAAACCGGTACGCTATGGCCCGCTGGCCGTCGTCGCGCCTGGTACAGGACTGGGTGAGACCGTACTCACCTGGGATGGCGAGCACTATCGAGTGCATCCATCTGAGGGCGGGCACGCAGATTTCGCGCCCACCAACTCGTTCGAGATTGGCCTACTCGTCTATATGCTGGAACGCATGCCGCACGTGAGTTATGAACAAGTCTGCTCCGGTATCGGCCTGCCAAATATTTATGCCTATCTCAGAGACTCTGCCCTCTTTCACGAGCCGACCTGGCTTGCCGAGCATCTAGCAAACGCGAAAGATCAGACGCCGGTCATCGTCAACGCCGCCAAGGGTGAACTGGAAGGGCAGGCCATCTCTGAATCTGTCGATATTTGTAAAAGCACAATAAGGACATTTATCTCGATCCTGGGCGCCGAGGCCGGAAACATGGCGCTCAAAGCCCTGGCAACCGGCGGTGTCTATCTCAGCGGCGGCATTCCTCCGCGCATCCTCAAATTTTTACAAGAGGAAGAATTTATGCGCGCCTTTAAGAACAAGGGTCGCTTCGCCGAAATGCTCGCCGATATTCCTGTGCATGTCATTCTCAATCCCAATATCGGCCTGATAGGTGCCGCTGCCTACGGTTTTGCAAGATGATACCTGGGTAATGTTCTCCTGTTAGAAGCATTACCTGACAAGAAAGAAGACTTGCTATGAGCATGGACGAAGTATTTACCCACTTTCCCTCTTTGACCACAGACCGCTTGCATCTTCGCCAGATTCAGCAAGCTGACGCAGAGGCGTTCTTTGCGATAAAGTCAGATCGGGAGGTGATGGACTTCTATGGAGATGAAACTCATAAGTCTCTCGAAGACACCCATGCGTTGATTCAACAACTCCAAGATTCCTATGATCGGCGCGAAGCTATATTCTGGGGTATGACACTCAAAGGCGAGGATGTCATCATCGGTTCATGCGCGTTCATTTCTTTCGGTCCAGACTTTCATTACGCTGAAACCGGCTACGAACTCAATAGAGCCTATTGGCGACGGGGCATTATGGCCGAAGCGATGACGGCCATCCTGACCTACGGCTTTAGCGAACTTGGATTGCATCGCATTGAAGCAGCCCTTGACGATAGGAATACGCCCTCCAGAGGTTTATTACTCAAGCTTGGCTTCACGCATGAAGGAAATTTACGTCAGCGCTTCTTCTTCCATGACCAGTTTTTGGACGCACAGTACTTTGGACTACTGAAAGATGAATGGCCGAAAGCAGTGTAAGCAATTTGGGCTCTCACCAGAGAACTTGTTACAGGTACGTTCCCCTGGGGAAGAGAGTCTGAATGACGCGATCAATGTGGTGCCGGGTCTGTTCTTCTGAAAGAATGTTAGTTTGAAGGATCTGGTTGGAGAAAGCACTCAGACCAAGGGGAGCGGCTCCAGCAGTGATCAGGTAGAGCACAAAAGAGTGGGTGTCGAATTGTTGCAAGTCGCCTAGTTCCTGGACGCGCGGAAGGAGCGGATTGATGATCTCTTCTAAGGGTTCAGCTACGTCCATTGCCCAGTATATGCAAGTCAGCCGACCGACCATTTACACCACACTTGAGCGTTGAATGCAGGAAGGGGTCGCAGGACTGCTAGAGAAGTCGAAAGCCAGGAAGCGACTCCGTAAGGTGACGCTCAAGATCACGAATGAAGTAAGAAAGCTTCAGGAAAATCCGTTGCTTGGCAAGTTTCGTGTCCATACAGCCCTCTTACGCATGGGCATCGAGGTGAGTCCAGCAACTTGCGCTCGCATCATGGCTGCTAATCGCCAGCTTTACAGCCTCGAAAAACCGAAGCGAGAGGGACAGGTCAAGCTAGAGATGCCATTTAGAGCATCTCGAAGGCATCAGTACTGGAGCGCGATATGCGTTACGTCGAAGAGCATCTGCTGCCAGACCCTAAGCCGGTGTATGTCATTACTATTTTCGAGAATTTCTCTCGGTCTGCCCTCGCTTCTGCCATCTCCATGACCCAGAACCAGTGGGATTATCTTGTCGTTCTTGCAGACGCGATTCGTCGGTATGGGGCCCCAGAAGCTCTTGTCACCGATGGGGGAGGGCAGTTTTACAGTTCCCAGTCCCTCCAATTCTACGACATGCTTGGTATTCGCAAGGAGCGCATTGAGCCTGGAAAGCCGTGGCAAAACTACGCGGAGACCTTGTTCTCAATTATGTGCAGTTGATTTCCCCTTTTCAAAACTCTACCTTTTAATAATTTGTGTGTACAATTAATTATCCCGTATCCCTGCAATACCTTCTGGTGTTTGCTGAATCAAGGAAAGCAATCGTCTTGCCCGCACAAGGATGTACAGTGAGGTCAGCCAGAGAATGCATGCTGTGCCCAGCCCGACGATGACAGACCAGGTATAGAGGCCACTGAGTGGTAGACCGAAGAGCAAGGCCAGCAGGGCTCCGCCTCCCAGCAAAGAGAGAACCGTGCCCACCAGAGAGTAGACCCGGACCTGAAAGAGGGGGGCCAAGGGCAGAAAATGCAGGCCGATGATGAGAACCAGCACGGGAGCAATGAATTCAGGATGATTGAAGAGAATGAGTAGCACATTCGCCGCAACGATCGCCACCGTCCACTCCACACCAACTACTAGACCGAAACGCCTGGCGACCTTCTTGCCTGATGCCTGCTCTTCTGGGGTCATTTTTTCCAGGTGCAGGCTTTGTGCCGCACGTAGCGTGGTGAAACTCGGTACCAGTAGAGCGACTGTCATCACCCCGGCGATAACGATCACTGTCCACAAGCCCCAATCACGAAGACCTGGAAGTGAAAGCCCAGCCCAGAGTGTGCCGAAAAATATCAGCACCAGAGACCCTCTGGCCAATCCCACCAAGTAACGAGGCGATGTTTCAGTTCTCCTATTTTGCATGAAAGCTCTCCTTTTTCTTCATTTCCATTGCTCAGACAAGGCCAATTTTTTATTGCAACGGAAACCTTCGCTATCTGTCACCTATCATATCATGTGAGTTGGTGTGCCCCACCACTTTGCAGACCAGGGGAGAAGCGGGGCGAGGCACGTCCAAGGAGCAACCCCTCTCCGCCGGGTCAAGATGATTCCACGTGAATCCTCACTGGAAGTTGTACACGCATCTCGCGGCAAGGTTTGAGCCAGTTCTCGTCACTCATAAAGAAACCAGCCGCTTCAAGTTGGAGTTTGAGAGACGAGGGACTCGCGTTGTAGGCTGATGCTAATTCAAGGATCGCCCAACTGATGTATCCAGGCCAGACCGTCAGCACTTTCTGCCACGTCGGGTCGTTGAGGTCGACCCTTTCAGGCTCTATTGGTCGCGGGCCAACAAGACTTCACTCCCCCTTGAGCACATTGAACACGTTCGGTAGGTCATCCAGTGAGTAGTTGCGGATGAAGCGTCCCACGCGAGTCAGCCTCTCGTGCATGCTGAGATGGGTAGGTTTGCCGGTATCCACAGTGCGAAAGCGCAGCAAGCGAAATCCCTTCCCACACCTTCCCACGCGGGGAGAACCATAGATGATCGGGCCTGGTGAATCGCATTTGATGAGCAGGGCAATCACCAGGAGAACGGGAGGCGACGCAGCACCCCGAGGAAGCTATGCTTGCGTGTCGCCGACCAGGGTTTTCCCAGTTCTTTGAGTGGAACATTGAGATTTTCGCAACTGAAATCACCGATGCGCATCTGGTTCACTGCTGCCACCAGTTCTGCTGCCATCTCGCGCGTGAAATCGGCTGGGGTGCTGACCTCTGGGTGATGGATCGCTAGCCAGCGACCGGTACGCAACAAATCCAAGCGCATATACAGTCGCTCCGGGCGAGGTCGAGGAGAGGTTTCAAACCAGCGATCCACCCATTCTACCCAGGTCGGGTGTTTCTGGGTAAACTTATAGGTCATGCCGAACTTTTGAAAAATGATGAACAGCGTGTTTTCCGTGCTCTTTTTACTGCCTCTGACAGTAAAAAGAG
>CAXTXB010000329.1:0-6940 GCA_964247965.1 uncultured Dictyobacter sp.
AGACTTGCAATCTACGAGATTCTGTTTAATAATACGGTACCAGCCAAGGCAGCAATTAACGAAGCAGTCGAGCTCGCCAAAACATTTGGCAGCGAAACATCGAGTCGCTTCATTAATGGTGTCCTGGGCACAATATTTAATCGGGCACAACAACAGCCCATCCCAACAGCCGAAAGCGAGGTGAAATAAATGCCAGCCGTTTCAGAACGTCTAAAGAAAATCATCGTCGACCAACTGGGTGTCGACGAGAGTGAGGTAGTACCAAGCGCGTCTTTCGTCGAGGATCTCAACGCAGACTCCCTCGACCTGGTGGAACTCATTATGTCTCTGGAAGAAGAGTTCAAGCTCCAAATCTCTGATGAGGACGCGGAGAAGATCACAACTGTCCAGGAAGCTGATGAATACATAGAAGAACATTCGCACTAATATTTCTCATGCTCTGCCACTAGCGCTGTGGCACAAAGACAAAAATGGGTGACCAGGTACGTCAGGTACGGGCTGCCCATTTTTTGTAGCGGTTTTCAACTCGCTTTTTTAGGAGTTCACGCAATTTTATTTTGCTCGTTTTTGTTGTCACAAACATATGTCCTCGTGCATTCCTATTAGTGTAGATATCCAGAGGATAGTTCTACAGATGTGCGAAAAGAGTTGGAAGTGGATATAGTGCCAGCCGCACAGGCGGTCGAAGAGCTTGTTCATCAATACTATAAGCTAGTATTCCATACGATCTATGGCCTGACCAATAATTGGGAAGAGAGCCAGGATCTTACGCAGGATACCTTTCAGCAGGCGCTCAAAGGTGTTGATGCCGTGCGGGCGAATGGTCACTTTCATGCGAAAGCATGGCTCTTACGCATCGCATTAAATACGGTGCGTATGCAGCGCAGGAGACGTGCTATCTTTAACTTCGTACCTTTTTCGACCATGGGTGAGAAAAGGGCACAGGAGGGACAGACAGCACAGGATGCGCAAAGCAAAGTGGACGACACCCTCTATGAACAGGCAGCTCCAGTTCAACCCGGAGGTTACGGCACGGGAAGAACTGAGGATCCGGCCGAATTGATTGCGGAACAGGATGCGGTCCAGAGAACGCTGGCAAAGCTACCAGAGGCCTTGCGCGTCTGCCTCTTGCTCTCTATCGTCTCGGGACTCTCAAGCGGCGAGATCGCTTCTCTGTTGGAAATAAAAGAGCCTGCGGTGCGACAACGCCTCGCACGTGCACGTAAACAATTCCAACAGGTCTATGAGCAAGAGAGCGGCGAGGAGATTTTCAATGCAACCCGTTCGGCAGGAGAAAATAATCCACCTCGGAATGAGATGGATAGTACTAAACAACAGACGCCTGCGGATACTGCGCAGCGTTTGTCACTGACAGTACTACCACCAACAATGCGGAGAGGCTATGTATAACGACTCTATCGAGACTTTGTTGCTACGCCACTATGGCGATACTGCCTCTGTGCCACCAGCACTGGAGCAACGTCTCACCATCTGTGTGCATCAGATGGCAGATGAGCGGCGACAGCAGGAGCTTCTCACCAGGAATCTGCGCGAGAACCGCATCAGCCGACGACGGGCTATTCAACTGGTCGCGCTAAGCTCTGCTGGACTTGGCTTGCTCAGCACAGGTATTGCCGGTGCGCAGGTATTGCTCAACGGTCAGAGCTCGACCCAGCCAGCACTTACATAAAGGCCCGCGTAGCAACAATCCCTCATGGTTGTCGGGGATTGATGAACTGGTCCAGACTAATATTTTAACATCCAATTTCGGAAGTATGACGTAGATCTCTATAAGAAAGTATTTGACGCCCGTCGTCTACGCGCTATCTCGTCTTCGGCGCTCGTCCCGTTTTTCATCTTTTGCTTTTTCTGCATTTTTTGAGCTCGGCCCAAAAAATGCAGAAAAAGCAAAAGATGAAAAAGAAAAGTATTGAACAGCGCGCAATCTCATCTATAAGGTGGAGACAACAAGCATCCACACAAAACGAAGAGTAGACATCAGGAACAAGAAAGGGATACCACAATGCCTGGCTTTCACGCACCAGAACTAATCATAATTCTCGTCGTCGCACTTTTAATCTTTGGCCCAAAGAAACTACCTGAAATGGGTTCTGCAATCGGAAAGAGCATTAAGGAGTTCAAGAAGGGCGTCAACGAACTGAGTCAGCCGAAAGAAGAGCAGGAAAGCCCACAGCGCTCCGCCGAGTCCGCACGTTTAGAGCTTGAGGCCATTGAGCGCGAACTGGCAAGCAAAAAAGCTGCCCTTGCCGCTCAGGAAGCTGCCCAAACAGAGTATAGCGCAACACCCGAACCCACAGCGACAGCGTCCACAGATGTGCACTAACGTATACTCCCGTATACTTTCGCACGCTAACACTTTAAGGGAGTACCATGGCAACTAGTGATGTAGATCAGCAGAGCACCAGCTTCGACCTGGGAAACAATAACGAGGACGACGATAACGACGCGTCTGCCATGTCACTGGTAGATCACCTTGAAGAACTGCGATGGCGTATCTTTAAATGCCTGATCGCCATCACAGTTGGCTCGATCATTGCCTTCATCTTCAGAATCCAGATTATGAATTTCCTGGTGGCACCGCTACCCTTGTCGGCGAATGGCCTCTCGAAGATTACAGGGCATACTCTGACAGTAACGGGCCTGGGAGAAGGCTTTGGCGTCTTCCTCAAGTTGTCTATCGTGGTAGGCGTCATACTGGCCCTGCCAGTCATCCTCTACCAGACATGGGCGTTTATCGCTCCTGGACTTTACGAAAAAGAAAAGAAGTACGCCGCACCATTTATCATTATCGGCCTTGTCCTTTTTCTACTTGGTGTCAGCCTGGGGTATATTGTGCTGCAATATCCAGTGCAGTGGCTGGTAAACTTTGGTCAAAGCAGTTTTAACGAACTTATAACAGCAGGAAGCTACTTCTCATTCGTCTCAATCTTCTTGCTCGTCTTTGGCCTGATCTTCGAACTGCCGCTGGTACTGACATTTCTAGCGAAAGTCGGCATTATCACAGGCGAGACACTCAAACAAAAGCGCGCCCCAGCCCACGTGGGCCTATGGATCGCGTCAACATTCGTCACACCCGGCGCGGACCTATACAGCCCAATCTTCATCGGCGTCTCACTATCCGTCCTGTATGAATTGAGCATCATACTCATCCACTTCATGGTTAAACCCGACGCTTCATAAGCTGCCATGGGATGAGTTAAACAAACTTGCACAAGAAAGGGAAAGGCACTTGGCCTTTCCCTTTAATTATTGTCTATGCTTGCATTTCTACACATTTTTACGCGATGCGTAAAAATGTGTAGAAATGCAAGCATAGACAATAATTAAAGGGAAGGAGTGCACGTCTTCGGCTCGTCATCGAAAGATACCGCATCCTTTTTCTTATCATCGCTTCGGCTAAAGCGAGTCCATAGAAGCAAAAGGGCGAGCAAATAGAGCAGGGTGGCACCGACAAAAACAGGAGCATAGCCAAGACGGGCGATAATCACGCCAGCAAGTGACGCGCTCAATGCCATGGAGACCTGGTAGGCCGCCTGGTAGCCGCTGTTAGCAAAACCGCGCTGTTGCGGTTCCACCACTTCCATAGAAAAGAGCTGCAAGATCCCCTGCGACATATCCATCAGCCCCTGTCTGAACGGATAGAGGGCAGCGGCCAGGGGCAGAGAACCAGCCAGGCCAATCACAAGCAGCAGGGGGATACTCAGCAAACGAGGTGCTGTCAGAGTCACAATCTTCCCAAAGCGCAGGACCAGCCAAGGCGCGAGAAGTGTCAGCAGCGCGTTCAACGTATTCGCCGAGCCATCGATCACGCCAAAAAGCGCGGGAGACGCTCCTAGATGCTTCACAAAATAGAGGTTGAAATAGGGGATGAAGAGGCCAGCACCGGCCCCAATGAGAAGCTGAATCATGATTAACACTGAAAGTGGGCGAAACAGGACTATGCGTAGCGGCTGTCTACGCCAACGCAATAAAGATTGCCGTAGCAGCCGAACCGAAAATTTGGGTTGGACGGAACTTTCTATAGAAGCTGCAGGCAAGCGGCGCGGACGATCGTCGCTCATCAGAAAAAGAGGAATGAAGCTTGGCGCGGCAATTATGCCAGCAATGAGCAGGGACAGTTGATAAGAGCGGGCAAAGGGCTGAACTGCGAGCAATCCAGTCCACCAGGAGGGCAAAGGAGCCATCAACCAGGGCATAGAACGCAACCAGAGCGGCAAGACACCGCCTAGCACCTCGCCCAGCACAGTTGTAGCCAGGGTGAGTACGATAGCCAGGCTAAAGAGGTGAGGGCGCTCAGAGGGAGTGCTATTGGTTGTGAGAAATGGTGCGTTGACGACAAGGATAAAAGCGCCACCAATGCCGACGAGAAAAAAGCTGATTAGTAATGGTACAGGAGTACGAAAGAGCATCTGACCCGCCCCAGCGATCCCAATCAGCACACTTGCCCAGATAAGAATAGCCTTGCCACCGAAGCGATCTATGCAGAAACCGGCAGGAAAAATAGCGATACCAGCACCCAAAGTGCCCACGAAGAGTTGCAGGCCAATAAAAGCCGTATCGTAGCCCAGAGAGACAACATAGAGGTTGTAGAGCACAAGGATAATTCCAAGCGTCATGCCACTCAAGGCATTGCTTATAAGATACAAACGGGCGTTCCGTTGGAAACGCCCGAATTGCTGAATATAACTAACGAGCCGGGACATCTCTCAGCTGACTCGCATCATCACGTCGATATCCATCATTACTGGCATGCTCAGCCGGTACAGCTGGAATCTCTTCTGGTCCCAATGCTTGATATGCTGGACTCCTGACTTCTGTACTTTGACTAATAAGGGGTGCTGGCGTTGCTCGTCTGACTGGCTGGAAAAAAGACCTTACAATGGCTTTTCCTTGCTCCACACGGGCGCGCACCTCAATGGCCGTATTCGCCACACGATCAGTTGCCTCTTCAACCTTCTTATCAACATTATTCATCTGTGCGGGTACTGTAGCCACTGCACGCACAACCGGATTCTTGTTCTCAGCGGGATCGCCACCGTGGGCCGCAGCTTCTGAGGCATGATTAACACTGTCAACAGCTGGGCGGAGCATCTTAATAATATTAACCTTTTCCTGCACCCAGCCAAGCCCGAATGCCATCGCCAGGTTGAACGCCACAGCTAGCAATACAAAGATAAAAACAAAGAGACAGATAATAATCGCGGCTATTTGCCCAATAGTAGCAATAACAGGATTTGCTGCTAGCATGAGAGCTATCATTATGCTCCTCCTTCTACCTCAGCATTGGCGGCTTCCATAGCTTCAAGTTGCTGCTGACGGCGCTGCTCCGCCTTGCTCCTTACACGTCCCTTCCCAAGGAAGACACGCACCATTTCCTGGCCTGCCACCACTGAAGCGACGGCACGAACGCCCGGGGCAAGGGCAATATCAGATGTAAAACTAGCAGCATTCCCAATAGTTGTTGCCGTACGACCTGCCGTTTTCGCCGTATCCTTCACAATACCCACCGTCTCCTGCACAGTTGCCAGAAGAGGCTTCATCTCCTCACGTACTGTCGTGATTGTACGTACAAGCATGAGGATTGAGTATACTTGAAAGAGCGTTGCGCCGATCAACAGGAGCGCTAGAATTGCCAGGATGATGTATAGCAGATCTAACAGTACCCCAAAGATGGCTGCTAGCGTAATGCCAACAACGATGACAACTGCAAGGACAATCCCCACAATGATCGCATACCTCTTTGCACTTTGCATGATGTGCCTCCAATACGATTCTTAATTAAAATTCATTTCATTATAGTGCATAATAGCACATAGCGCAGACACTTGTAATGACTGGTAGAACCAGTTCATCCAGCTAAACTTACGGATAAAGAATGAGATAGAAAGAATGACAGAAACATCCTTGAAAGGTCACTCTCATTTAATACGAATGCACATGCACTTACGTCTACACCGCCTGCAAAGATGAGACTAACTCCTGACTAATACACCTGGAATCGTGCATTTTTAAGACAGCTGAGCAAAGGCTTGTTATTTTTAAATATAAGGAGTATCTTCAACATGGACATAGTCGAGATGTATACCAACGACCAGCAGCGGCGCAACCGCGTAGCGACAATCCCTCACGGTTGTCGTGGTACCTGGCCTCTGACGCGGGGGAAGCACTCAAATTCGCTTATTGCGACGTAACCACAAGAGACTGTCGCTACGCTGCTGGTCAAATAAAGTAGGTTGGTCTAGAAGTACAAAACTTATTATTTCCAACTTGTTATTTCTCTATAAAGGAGATCGTTATGTTCATAGCATATTTATCGCTCTTCTCGCTAGCAGATATAGTTATCCTTACTTTTAAAGTGCAACAGCTTCACTTTTTTATCACGGTCAGCCAGCTTATTGCCTGGAGTATAGCGCTTATCATCGGTATTCTCACACGCCGCCTCGTCGGTAGGCGTATGGCCTTCGGCATTCTTGGAACCTTTTTTGCCGCGCTGTTTGGCATCTGGATAGCAACGAGCGTCATTCTTATAGATATACCACATGACTTCAGCATTTACGATATCCCCTTACTTAAAGCATTTGTAGGAGCGATTCTACTGGAGCTCGTCTGGTATCTTATGACCTATAGCAGCTATTGTGTATGGGCAAAGCGCAAATACACAAGGGAGATAAGTAAAACTGCTAACTAACTAGAATACGAGCTTGCTTTTCCAGGCTTTTCTTCAGCAGATCTCTATAAGATCTTTTAACTGCTCCTCTTGAAGCAAGTTTTTACTTATTTACTGT
This sequence comes from uncultured Dictyobacter sp., assembly GCA_964247965.1. Lineage (GTDB taxonomy): Bacteria > Chloroflexota > Ktedonobacteria > Ktedonobacterales > Ktedonobacteraceae > Dictyobacter. The sequence goes on from CAXTXB010000329.1 coordinate 6,807, forward strand.
AATCTATATCATATCATTATACTCAAAAACTTGTTACACTTATTTTTAGAATAATGATGAAATATCATTCACTTTAAAAATAAGTTTGTCTGCATTTTACATCTCTATACTGTTTGCGTTTTAAATCTTAGTAT
>CAXTXB010000330.1:0-1281 GCA_964247965.1 uncultured Dictyobacter sp.
ATAGCCATTAAAACACCATAGTCCTCATTTTTCAAAAACTTGGAATGAGTCATTAACCATTTGACTGTATACCTGTGTGAGATTCACATGAACTACTGGTCATGACTCTGTCCGAAATGCGCCAGCCAATGATCGTTGTAATGTGTAAAATGAGGCAAGTGATTCCGGACTTTTTCGCGCTAGATAATAGCTCATAAATAGAATACTTATTCGTGCTATAAAAGGGTTTTGCACCTTCTTTATCGAAAGGAAACGTGATGAAAGAGCTTCAACTGGATAGGATTGCCTCGCCGATCGATGACATTTTGATTGTGGTGGATGAGGATAAGATGTGCGCGCTTGATTATGTTGATTATGAGCCGCGGATGATGCGGTTGTTGGAGCACCGCTACGGGCCGGTACGGTTGGTGGAGGCGGAGAATCCGTGTGGCTTCAGCGATTTGGTGCGGCGCTACTTTGGAGGTGAGTATCAGAGTCTGGATGAGATTCCGGTGAGCACAGGAGGGACGGCGTTTCAGCAGGAGGTCTGGTTGGCGCTGCGCACTGTTGCTCCCGGCACGACGATTACTTATGGCAAGCTAGCCGCGCAATTGGGGAAGCCGAACGCTTACCGCGCGGTCGGAGCAACGAACGCACTCAACCCTATTGGTATTGTGCTGCCCTGCCACCGCGTTATTGGCGCGGATGCCTCTCTCACTGGCTATGCCGGCGGCCTGGAGCGCAAGCGCTGGCTACTGCAGCATGAGAGCAAGGCTTTACATACATCGTGACTTTTTTTTCTTAACGGCGTCTAAACCAGATAAGAAAGAGTTAGTACGGCTTGTCTTGGCCGCCTACAATCATACTCGTCTGGAGAGACGTCGTGGAACAGCAAATTTCGGTCTGCGCGGATTGTGACCTTGCCGCTTTGACTGAGCGTCAATATATCCCGGTTATTAAAGATGGTGCCCTGGAGCTTACGAAAGCACGCTCAAGGAAAGTACTTTCTATTACCTATGCTGATGTGCCTGAAGAGCGTTGCGGCTCCGCTTTGCGTATTGGGTATACTGGCACGCAGGATAATGATAAAGCAATATATCGGCTAAAAGTGATAGGAAAAGGTAAGAAGTTCTTTACCCTTCCCCTGCTCTATATTCTTGAGGGCGGAATCTTTGTTCGTTATGAAGAAGAGGGAAATCCTATAAACAGAGATATTGAGTGTTTTAGGTGTAAGAAAATAATGTACGCTTACACTTAAACTATAAGTCATCCAGAGAAAAAGATGAACAGTATGTGCTTACT
>CAXTXB010000330.1:1291-5497 GCA_964247965.1 uncultured Dictyobacter sp.
TGCCTAAGTATGTAAAATTAGAAGGAAGCACATACTGTTCATCTTTTTCTCTGGATGACTTATAGAAGCCTTATAAGAGTGAAGGATTTTTTGCATCAACGACGACCTCAACGACAATGGGCCGCATGAGCTGAAACGCGAGCTCCAGGGAAGCAGAGAGCTCTTCGGACTGCTCGACGCGCCAAGCCTCGCAGCCAAAACCGTGCGCAACCTGCACTATGTCCAGATCAGGCAGATCCAGGCCGGGCAACTTATGATTAACGTGCTCAAAGTTAGCGAAGGCTTTGAGTATCCCATACTCCGAATTGCGCAGAACGACAAAGACCACTGGAACATCGTACTGCGCCGCTGTCCACAATGCCTGTACCGAGTACATACTGGAGCCATCGCCTATTACACACACGACGCGCCGCTCGGGCTGTGCAAGCTGGACGCCCACAGCGGCTGGCAGGGCAAAGCCCAATCCACCACTGCCCGTTGTGTACCAGCTACCGGGTGTACTAATCGGAATATATTTATGTGAGAGGGATTGTGTCGAGGGCGACTCATCGACGATGACAGCGTTCTCCGGCAGAATACCTGACAGAGTGTGCATAAAGAAGGCCGGCGTGATGGGTGTCTGTACTGGTGGTGCGGCCGGACGAGCGAGTGGTGCGGGCATTGTGCCTTGCGTCGCGACGGGAAGCAGCGTGATAAGCTGCCCTATAGCCAGGGCGATGTCTGCGACGATGCTCGTGCCTATGGGTGCGCGGGCTGCCTCGTCTGGATCATTTGTGATGTGAATGAGCGGAATATCTGCTTTGAGCACTGGACCCGGCACGTACGGGTAGTAGAGAAAGACGGGCGCGCCTACCACCAGCACGGCATCATAGCGGGCAAGCTTGTCGGAGAGGGGCTTGATAGCAGGGGGAAGATCGCCGCGGAAGAGCGGATGATGTTCGGGGAATCCCTTGCGATTGGCTATAGGCGCGGCCCATACGTCGGCCACCAGGCGCTCGGCCAGAGCAACCATAGACTCCCAGGCGTCGGCGCGATCGGTCTCCGCCCCCACCACGAGCGCTATCTTCTGCTTTGTGCTTAACAGTTCAGCCACCCTCTGTAAGATCATGGGATCGGGCGCGGTACGCTGGCTAACCTCGCGTATCTGAAGGGGTTCGTTCACCTCCTGCTCCCAATCATCCATAGGTAGGGAGAGGAAAACCGGGCCGCGAGGATGCTGGCTGGCAATAAAATAAGCGCGCGCAAGGGCCATAGGGACATCCTGCGCCCTCACCGGTTCATAGCTCCACTTCACATAGGGCTTCGGCAGCTCCACAGCATCACGAGCAAAGAGCAACGGCTCCAGTGCCATCATCGCCCGCACCTGCTGCCCCGCCGTGATCACCAGCGGTGTCTTGTTCTGATATGCCGTAATAATGTTGCCCATCGCATTACCCACTCCTGGCGCAGTGTGCAGATTCACCAATGCAGCATGACCACTTGCCTGCGCGAAGCCATCCGCCATCGCCACCACCGACGCCTCCTGTAGACCCAGTACATAGGTAAAATCGTCCGGGAAGTCCTGCAGAAATGGCAGCTCAGTCGAGCCGGGATTGCCAAAGATCGTCGTCAAACCCAGAGCACGGAGGAGTCGAAAGGACTCTTCACGAATCGTTGTCATCAGTTAGTTCCCTTTCATAGACGGTAGTCACTGTGTGAACTGATTATAGTGTACATTATTTGCCCTACAAGTCCTATATATACACGGGTGTATTGACTCTAGTAGTAGTGGATGTATACACTGGATAAAAACAACGCCCAGGTTTGTAGACTCATTGGTTGGTCCTGGCTCATCTGCCCGCGTAGCGACAATCCCTTGCGTTTGTCGTGGGGGCGAGTAGTGAGGCCAGGAAGCACTCCAATAATCTAGATCGCGGCGTGACCGCAAGGGATTGTCGATACGCGGGCAGATGAAGCGGTGTACCTGAAGGGGGAAAGCATGTTTGTGCCTGTAGAGCAACTGGCTGGCAAGAGTATTGGACAATATAAGCTTACAAAGCTCATCGGTAGAAGTAGCTTGAGCGCGGTTTATGAGGCTGCATCGTCGGCGCAGGCGAGCCCGGTGATGTTGACGGTCTTTCGGCTGCCTGATGAGTGTGTGGGAGCTGCGTGGGAGCTATTTATGGATCGTTTCGAGGACGAGGCTTCCCGCTTGCGAGTGTTGCAGCATCCACATGTTGTCCCATACTATGAGTTTGGGGAGGAATTTGGCTACCCCTATCTGATCACACCGCTCACCGCCAATCAGACGCTCGCCGACCAGCTTAAGCAAAACGTCTGCACCCCAGTACAGATGCTGCAGCTTTTAAAGCAGATCGCCGCCGGCCTCGACTACGTCCATGCTAATGGGATCGTTCATGGCTCACTGAAGCCCTCAAACGTCCTTTTACGCGGTGAGCAGAGCCAGCCACAGGTGCTGATTGCGAACGTGGGCCTGGCCCAGATATTAGAGATGCGCGGAATTGGTCAGGTCTCGCACTCGCATCCCCATCTCTTCAGTGTAGCCGGCACGTTACTCACGAATCCAGCATATCTCGCGCCAGAAGTGGTGAAGGGAGCACCCAGCGATGCACGTTCAGATATGTACGCCCTGGGCATCTTGATCTACGAAATGTTATGCGGTCGACCGCCGTTTACAGGAAGCGATCCAGTGGCGGTGGCATTGCAGCATATAGATCAACCTATTCCCCCGCTGCAATCGCTCAGGCCCGAGCTGCCAAAGGTCCTTGATGGCACGCTCCGCAGCGTTCTTGATCGCGACCCCGCCCGTCGTCTTCAGTCTGCCGAGACACTGTTCGTCTCTTTAGAGAGCACAATCAGCACTCTGCAAGAGTCGAGCAAGGGAACCCTGATGCCCATGCGGCAGGGAGCGTCCAATATAGCAGGGAAAGGTGTGCAGGGAGAGATGCCGTGGCAGGGCATGCCGGGCGTGACAGGCGACAAGATGCCCAGCCTGGTGCCAGCATTTATGGCAGAGGGAATGGCAAAAGGGAGTCCCAGTGGTCAATTCAAATTGCCCAGTAGTGGCGTATTGCCGCCAGTTCCGCCAGTTCCTCCCGTTGCCCCGGTCAAGCCAGATCAGCGTGCTAGCCAGATGTTCAAGCCACCAATGGCCCCTGGTTCTGGAGTGCCTGCCGCCTCGTCCCCTCCACAGACCGCTCCTGGCAAGCCAATATTCAAGCCACCAATGGCGCAAGTCGCCCCCGTTCAGCAACCTGTCCAGCCGCCGTCTCCTCTGGTAACAGTAATAGCATCTGGTCCCCAGGTCAATCAGATGTTACCAACGGCACAATCGGCTGCGATGCCAGATTCGTCTCCCTTCGCCGCACCGGCGGTGAACGCGTATAATGCACAGATGGTGGCGGGCTATAGTCCCTTGCAGGCTTCTCCAGCCCAGATGCCCGATGCGAATGGCTGGGCGCAGTACGGCAACACGGGAATGCCGCCTAACGCGCAGGCGGGGGTGATGTATAATGATCCATTTTACGCTCAACAGCAATACATGAATGAGTATGGACAAGGCGTCTGGGTGCAACACGAGCAGGAACTGGAGCCGGGTCCCAATAGTGGGCGACGGCGGGCGATGGCGATCATAGGCGGAGCTGTCGTAGCGGCTGTAGTAGGGGCGGGTGCCATCAATCTGCTGCATGAGAAAAATATCGCGCAAGTGACAAACAACAACCAGACACAGGCACCTCCGGGCGCGACTACGGGGCAGCAGAAACCTGCACAGCCCGCCCCTGCGCCGGCAAACAAAAAGGTTGGCACAGTCATCGCCAATCAGAAAACCCTTGCGACAAATACTGCGCAGGACTTTACCAATCCTATTGATAAGCATGCGGCCATCCTTGTGCATCTGCCCAACGGGAAGTTCGCAGCGTACGACAAAGCCTGTACACACCAGGGAGTAGCAGTCACATACGATCCGCAAACCAACAAGCTCGTCTGCCCGCTCCATCACTCGATCTTCGACCCTGCCGATAATGGAAAAGTGCTGCAAGGTCCCGCTTTCCTCCGCCTACCAGCGATCCAGATCCAGGTCAACGGTGATGGGACGATCAGCGTCGAGCAATAGCATTGATGTAAAAGTTCGGGGTGACCTGGAGCATTTTTTATCTTTTAACGATTGTACGATTGTACGTTTTTTAATTTATGAGCGCATTTTTG
>CAXTXB010000330.1:5507-6936 GCA_964247965.1 uncultured Dictyobacter sp.
ATGTAAAAACGTACAATCGTACAATCGTTAAAATGTACAATCGTTAAAAATTTTTGTATGTTTGCTTTTCCTACACTTTTCGCGCGAAGCGCGAAAAATGTAGGAAAAGCAAACATACAAAAAACGAGAGAGTTGAAGGCGTGAGAATGCAGCTCTGAAGGAAGTGTGATACATTTCTAAAGAAAAAGTGATGAGGAGCGAGATCATGACACGAGCACGCGAACTGGGCATTACAATTGGTCGAATGCCGACTGGTCCATTCAACGCCATTACCGATGTACCCGGTATACTTGTAGGGCATGAGACTATAGTTGCCGATGAACCCTATGTAGTTCGCACCGGCGTCACTATGATCGTGCCACGCGAGGGCGGCATCTGGACCGATTCCGCCTGTGCAGGCTTCTTCAGTCTGAACGGGTGCGGAGAGATGACGGGGCTGCCATGGATGGAGGAGTCTGGCACGCTGCACACGCCGATTGGCATTACCAATACAAACGCCGTCGGGGTTGTGCGCGACGCCATAGCCGCCTACCCAGTCGACAATCCCCGCGATACTCCGGCCTCTGTCTCAGACTCGTGGTCCGGCACTCTACCCGTCGTCGCCGAGACCTGGGATGGCTGGCTGAACGACATCAACCGCTTCTCCGTCACCAAAGAGCACACCTACAAAGCGCTGCGGGCAGCAAGAGGTGGTCGCGTCCAAGAAGGGAACGTTGGGGGCGGGACAGGCATGATCTGCCATGAGTTCAAAGGTGGCATTGGAACCTCGTCGCGCATTATAACAACCAGTTATGGACGGTATACTCTAGGCGTACTTGTACAGGCCAACTACGGCGAACGCTATCTGTTGCGCGTCGATGGCGTTCCGGTCGGGCAGATGCTGGGCGTGGAGCAGCCTTTTGAGCCGGGAAGCAATCCTGCTCAAGGTGGTTCAATCATCATCATAGTTGCCACCGATGCGCCTCTCATTCCTGGCCAGTGCACGCGGCTCGCCAAACGTGCCGCGCTGGGCCTGGCGCGCATGGGCGGAGTTGGCTTCAATGGGAGCGGCGATATTTTTCTAGCCTTTGCGACAGGCAACCACCTGCCTATTGTCGCTACCGCCCCACTTGACCTCAAGATGCTCCCCCACGATCATCTCAACCCCTTCTTTGAAGCAACCGTTGAGGCCGTCGAAGAATCCATTCTTAACGCCCTCACCGCCGCCGAAACCATGGTTGGCTGGCAGCAGCGCACCGTTCATGCGCTTCCGCTGGATGAGCTACAAATGATTATGAGAAAATATCGACCGCTCAGATAGCCTCTTTCATGATGCTCACGTTCTCGCTCTATGACTTGTCGCGGCTTCGCCGCTCTCTGGGAATTTTAAACATTAAAAATAGCTTTTTGCATTTCCACACTCTTTTGCGCTTCGCGCAAAAGGGTGTGG
>CAXTXB010000331.1:0-6898 GCA_964247965.1 uncultured Dictyobacter sp.
AGTTCGGGATGAATCGTCTATGCTCATAGCTTTACAGCAAAACAGGAATGATCAGATTTTTTATTTCTCGATGTGATTGAGGCCTTCCTGAAAAGAATTCCTTCTTCACAGGCAGCCTTCCTTTGATTAATAAGTCTATACATTACGATACACTTGATTGTGTAACTCTTTTATGGCTATAATAGGGCTCTGTATGTTTCTTGAGGCACTAAATGGATGAGGTGCTGAGATGAGCGCTGTCAACAGGGAGGAATGAAAAATGACGGCTTTAATTCATATTGCGGTTTCGGTTGCAAACGAGGATATCGTTGGCAATACGGTTGTAAATTGCTGTTCGGAGACGGGGGATATCCCCATTGGAAGGCGCGTTTATGAAGAATTCGACGAAGTTTTGATCGTTGTGCGCCTTGTACAGGAATATAATGTCAGCAAGCACATTCCAATTCTGAGTGAGGCATTGCAGCAAAAGTTGGTCCTCTCATTTCAAATTGAAATGACTAATCTTGTTGCTGTACAATGCCCTCCGCCAGCTGATATTCGTAGCTTTATACAAGATTTTCCTCTACATTCCAGCGAGTCCTGGTTTCCGGCTATTAAAGCACCCCAACTCGCTTATATTTGTACGAGAAGCCTTCTATTACAGCCCGACCAGGAACGCTGGTTTGAAAGATACCATTTAGACTATAAATATATCTAGCCCTGCAACTGCTTCATGCAGAAGAAACTGTTTCTCTTAAGCTGTTGCAAAAATTGTTTGCACAGGTCAACTAAGCTTTCTTTTTAAGATTTGATCATCACTAAAAACCTCCGTCTTACACTACAGAAGATTATCATTCTATATGTAAGCGGGGGTGCTTATGCATTATCAAGGGCGCGCTATACTTACCAGCGTTATTTTTGCGCTCCTTATCTACCTGCTCATCGAAACATTCAGTGGTTTACATGAACGTATGCAAAGAGTTCTTGTACTGCATCCTCAAATAGTTACTATCATCGTTACACAGATGGTACTAGCTAGTATCGCCTTATATATTCACTACCGTCATCAGTACGATAAAAGACGCATTGGAAGCAGTATAACTTGCATCTCGTTGTTGCTGACATTTTATATTAGTTGGTTATGCTTCCACTAAAAGTCTTGTATTGAAATGCTGATCGTATCCTTCTACAGTTTCCAAACTTTCGCGTTACGGAATATTACATCTGTTGTGGGACTACTGCCACTTGCCGCGTACATACCTACAGTGCCAGTTGACAAAGTGTTATCCCGAGACTGCATGACAAGATTCTTGTTCAGGTAGAAATAGAAGGCACTCTCGTAAGCGATAGCGGTCAACAGGGTAAACTTCTGTAAATTGACTTGAGCGATTGTAAGCTGTAGAGCTCTAGGATTATTGTTATTGAATACGGAGAGGTCACAGCCAACAGTAGAGTTGTTAGAGGATATTCCGAACGTGTAAAAGTTCGACGTGGCCTGGTTGGAACGAAAGATAATTCCACCAAAAACACCGGAATTACTCTTGACGATAGACATCTCTACTTCGAAGGCAAAGTTATGAAAGGTGCTGTTTGCCTCGGGGCAGTCTAAGTAAGAATTGACCTTTGCTATCTGTAGATGGTACGTTCCTCCAGCGAAGGTGCAACCGTAAGGACTTCCTTGTACGCTAAACCACGCGCTTTTGCTCTTATTGTTAAGCGGATCATTGAGGAACGGACTTCCTCTCGTCGCTGCATTGTAGATCTGTTGTGGCGACCGAGAGGTGAATGCCGCAACGGCCAGCTGCGTACCTCTAGCTAGCACAGTTTGTGCTGCCTGGGCAGAGGTTATTACGGTTGCCTTTTGTCGACTGAAGGGAAAAATTCCAGCGCTGTACGTAAAGGCTCCACCTATGAGAAGTAGGGCGAGCAGGACAAGGCTAATGGCAACACCATTTGTAAGATTACGCCTGGTAAATTTCCTTGCAGGGACAGGAAGGTCGCAGATGATAGTGCCTGCATTCTGAGTGCCACTGGCTGGATCATTATTCGCTATGGGTTGTGCTGGCTGAAGCTGCCCAGTGGGTATGCCATCAGTTGATTCATTCTTCGTTATAGATTGTTCTGGTTGAAGCTGCCGCTCCAAGGCATCGGCAAATGCGGTGACGTTGGCAAAGCGCTGCTGAGGGTCCTGAGCCAGGGCGGTCGTTACGACCTGCACAAGCTCGGGCGAGGTGGTTGGCATTTTTGTGGATAGCGGTAAGAGAGATTTTTCTTGCGTCTCGCTGTTTGAGCTATGAAAAGGTGTATCGACGTTCAACCACTCGTATACGGTTACGCCCAATGCGTATTGGTCGCTGGCCGGGATGGTCTGCCCCTGGAATTGCTCTGGTGCCCTATATATGGCTTCCTTTTCGCCCCAGGAGGCATCACGCGTCAATGCTTCGTCCAGAGTGTCGATGGTGGGACTAAAGTCGCTGAGCAGAATTCGATCCTGAGATCCAAGCAGCATGTTTTCAGGCCGGACGCCACCATAGACCAGGCCTTGATCGTGGATATACTGCAAGGCGGCCGCAACCTGCCTGGTATAGGACATGATGGCACCCGGCGGGACTATCGTGCCCTCAGGGTGCCGCTGGCGCAGCGAGCCGTCAGGCGTGTAGTCTGTGACCAGGAATGGCGTCTTGCCCTTCACGCCGAACTCCAGGATACGCAGAATATTGGGGTGCTTCATCCGCGCAATTGTGCGTGTTTCGGCAAGAAAGGACTCCAATTCCTGTGGCGAGAGTTGTTCGGGCAGCACTTTAATGGCGGCCTGTCTATCCAGAAAGATATGCCCTCCCAGGTATAAGGCCGTCGTACCCTCCTGCCGCAGCAGACGCAGCAAGCGATAATTTCCTAGTTGCTGCCCTACGCGATCTTCCACAAAATCGGCCATCGATTTCCTTCCTTCTATTGGACAAGAGTCCACTTAGCGGCATGGTGTATGTTATCTTCTTGTATTACCATAAGGCCCATACCTTTAAATTTCTAAATGCAACATCAACAGCCTTGCCATCAGCCGTGCTAGAGCCACCAAACATACCAATCGTGCCTGACAGTAAGGTACTGTCTTGCGCACTGCCAACGAATCGTTTATTTATGTATAAGTAAATGCTGGGGCCGCGCGTGATGACCGTGAGTAGATTGGTCTGACCCAGTCCAGGTTTAATTGCGCTAGTATAGGATGGCGCGATTAAATCTTGCAAATGCGAGCCCGCCGGGAAAATTTGCTTGTTCACATAAGCTACAGTTAGCTGGGAAAGGACAAGCTGACCCTGTGTTGTCACTGTGACGTAATAATCCCCGCCTATACCTATCTGATTGGGCTGCAAGTTTTCACGGAAGATCAAACCTCCACCTGCTCCTTGTATAATAGTCATCTCTGCTTGGTAGGCGAAGTTGTTAAGATTTGTCGCTTCAGTCACACATAATGTTTCACCCGAATGCAGTGCATGGAGAGCTCCTCCTTTGAAGACGCAGTTTCCATTTGAGAGAAAAGACCAGCCAAAAGGGCTTTCGGCACTCAAAGGGTCATCGATTTGCGGCTCCCCACTCGTTGCACTCGTATAGAGCGCTTGCATTGACTGCGCCGTGTTTGCTATTTTTTCTGTTTTGACCCCTGTTGCTTTTTTCGCTCCCGATAATACATAAGCCAATCCGCCACCTATGATGAGGAGCAGGACCAGTGCAACCAATGCTATTTTTATGATCCCGGATGAAGATTTAGCTTGCTTTCTATCCTGCAGCAAGTGGGTGAACAAGAGATCAAGCCGAAAAGATAGTGTTGATAATATTTTGTTGGTGACATGCACATCGATATTGTTGGGCGGTGTGATCTTTTCCCTTATGATATAGGTCTGTCCCTTTGCGGCTGCCTCCAGCGCATTGGCAAAGTCCTGGACGGTAGGGAAACGCTGCTCAGGTTCCTTCGCTAGCGCCTTCAGTACAGCCTGGTCAACGGCTGCTGGAATGCCATGCTCTTGTAGGGAGGGGGGAGATTTGAGGATATGCTGCGTGGCAACCTCTGTAAATGAGCCGGAGAAAAGTCGTCGTCCAGTGAGCCATTCGTAGACGACGACGCCCAATGCATACTGATCGCTGGCTTTTGTGGGATGGCCGCGAAGTTGTTCGGGAGCCATATAGATGATGGTACCTGCGACATCTTGCACACCCTGATGACGCGACCCCGAGACCATCAAGGCGATGCCGAAATCGCTGAGCAAGACTTCATTCTGTGTTCCCAGTAGCATGTTCTCAGGCTTGATGTCACGATGAATCAAATTCGTGCTGTGGGCATAGTCTAGTGCCGCAGCTACCTGCTTAACTGGTTGCAAAATGTGCTCTAACGGGACGGCTGTGCCTCTGGGAAAGCGCTCGCGCAGTGTACCATTTGGAGCATAATCCATGACAAGATAGGGAACACTATCATCCTTCAGGCCAAATTCCAGCACGCGCACAATATGCTCATGTTGTAGACGCGCAACTATACGAGCCTCGTCGTTAAAGCGTTCTTGTTCCTCATGCTCCAGCCGTGCCTGCAATACTTTTATTGCCTTCTGCGTTTGGAGATACACATGCTCACCAAGGTAGACTTCGGCAAAGCCTCCCCTCCCTAAGCGTTTAGTGAGGCGATAGTTGCCGAATTCCTGACCTATTGCCAAATCGATCGACATGTTCTCGATACTCCTATGCATTTGTCATGTTTTTTACAGTTTCCATATCTCTAGATTGCTAAATGCTATATCAGTGGTATCAGGTAAATTTGTCGCGAACAAGCCAACGATGCCGCTAGCGGGAGCATTAGTGAGAACGCTGACAACATATTGCTTGTTTATAAAGAGCGCTATCTGGTTTCCTTGGGTTAGAACGGTGAGCTGATTTGGTTGGTTTAGACCGGTTTTGATAACTGCATTGGGTCTATGCAACAGTATTTTATATTGAGTGTTTATTAGCATCCACAATGTATAGGTCCCATTACGATTCAAACTGAAAAAATAGCAATGCGCCGGCTGCTTTGCAGCTGTAAGGGTCAGGCCGAAGACGACGCCCCCCTCGTTGCCTTGCACAATGGTCATTTGCACCTGATAAGCAAAGTTGTTAAAACGGCGAGGAGGATCGGTAAAACACCAATTGGGTGAGTATAGCCGCCGCGAAATCACATGATAGCCGCCACTCTTAAATAAACAGCTAAGCACGCTATTCACACCACTATCCCACTTATTCATATTCTGGCTTAAAGTATCTGCAAACAACGGCTTTTCGCTCACCACCTGTTTGTAACGGCCCTGCCATGCCGCCGCCGCCCCTCCAATCTGCACGGAGGTCTGGTCCTGTTGTTGAGTGCCTGGTTGCCCCGCATTGAACGACAAGTAGGTGATTCCACTTATGACAACCAGGAGAGCCAGTACAATGAGTCCTATCGCCAGGCCTCTTGCTGGCATTTTGCGTGCTTTTTTTGATGGGCCGATTGGAGGTTCTAATGGAGGCAACTGAGGCGTTGAAAATTGTCCAGCGATAGGGCTGGAGCTTTCACGTAGGGTCAATTGCCCATCTATAGACCCGGTTGTTGGCAATTGCTGATAGACTCCAGGGGGCCACCAACCTTCAGGGGCTCGCAAGGTTCCTTCAACTTCCAGGGTAGCCTGCTCAAAGGCGTCGGCGAAAGCCTGGACGCTTGCGAAGCGCTGCTCGGGCGTCTTTGCCAGCGCCTGCTGAATAACTGCCTCGACTTCAGGTGAGACGGCTGGTGATTTTATTGGCGGCGGCGCAGCCATGACCTGTTGGCTCGCGGTCTCGCTGAACGAGCCATGAAACGGGCAATCTCCACTCAACCATTCATAGAGGACGATGCCCAGAGAGTATTGGTCGCTGGCGGCTACGGGCACGCCCCGCAGTTGCTCTGGTGCCATATAAGCGATGGTGCCGGCGATATCATCCATGCTCTGTGAACGTGAGCTCTGGATGCCCAGAGACATGCCAAAATCACTGAGTAGAAGCTCATCTTGCGCGCTCAGCAACATGTTCTCAGGCTTGACATCCCGGTGAACGATATTCTCCTGATGAGCATACTGAAGCGCGGCGGCGGCCTGTTTGATGAAGGGCAGCACAGCGAGAGGAGTGGGGTGGGCATGCCTGGGAAAGCGTTCGCGCAAACTCCCTCGGGGAGCATAATCCATCACCAGAAAAGGAATCCCTTCCTCGACCCCGAATTCTAGTACAGAGAGGATGTTGGGGTGCTGCAAGCGAGCAATCGTACGGGCCTCGTTGAGAAAGCTCTCCTGATCTTCCTTCGCCAGCTGAGAATGCAAGACTTTTACTGCCACCTGTCTTTTCAGGTAAACGTGCTCAGCGAGATAGACCTCAGCGAATGCTCCCTGCCCTATGATGCGTTTGAGTTGATAGTTGCCAAGCTTCTGGCCTGCTCGATTTCCGATTAAACTGGTCATCAGCATCTCTTTCCCTGATGATATACGTTTATGATACCTTACCTCCGGGTAGCGACAATCCCTCGCGGTTGTCGATGATGGCCTGATCAGAATGGTGTACGTTTCAAGATGGCCGCCACCGACAACCGCGAGGGATTGTCGCTACCCGGAGGCAAACGAAGTGAGTCAGTGCAGTCTTCAGATACTCGAGGCACGATTCGTTTGAAATAATCTGCCCTCACTTATTGTATTGCTACACTACAAACTCGTCAAGTATTCCCTTGCTCCCGCGTAGTTCTTCCTGCCAGAAGATCCCTAGAAGCCCCTTAAAAGACCCCTGGAAGACGGTCTATCATAGAAGCATCAACCTCTCCCCGCTCTAGCGTTGAGCTTTTTTAGTATCATGTCGTATAATGAGTAGCGTTCCTGATACTACTTTGGCACAGCTCCTTTGG
>CAXTXB010000332.1:0-6864 GCA_964247965.1 uncultured Dictyobacter sp.
CCGCCCCCCCCCCCCTTTTCAAAAAACCCCCCTGTTAAAAACGGCGGGGCAGCGCCACGAATGCAACGAGCGCCGAAGGCGCGAGAATGCGGAGGGAAGGGAGCTTGACACTCTCTATCTATTCTTTTGAAACCACCGCCAGGATCTCGGGCGCTTTATTGAGAATGCGCGGTGCCACTGCTATGGTTATTCCAAAGTAGATAGCGCTGCTGTACAGCAGTGCCAGGGGCAGGCTAAGCCACCAGATCCACTGCTCGTGGAAAAACACTGGCAAAACAACTGCTGCTGCAACAGGTACTAGCACAAGGAGCATCGCGTAAAATGCAACCACCGAGAGTAGTGAACGCAGGCATCCTCCCTCTGCGGATGTGTTTGCCGTTGTTTGTATGCCTCTTTGCCTGAGGCGCATCTTCTGAGGAAAAAAGACTGATGTGAAATTCCCAATCCCAAGAATAATTTCGATTCCAGATAAACCTACGACAAACGCTGGAAGTGTAAAGTACCAGGCTCGCGTTGTGCTCGCAGCCAATAAGATGAGGATGCAGACTTCTACAAAGCCGACGATAAATACCGCAATATTTTTACTCCAGAGTATGTACTTCGGCTCAACAGGAAAGAGAAGCAGTGTAGTCAAACTTTGACGCTCGAAGCCCAGTACATTATATGTAAGTGTATAGAGCGAAAGTAGTATCAAGGTAGGAGCAATGAGAACTGACCAGGGTCCTAATGTTGATAGAAAACGTTCATCGCCACGCGTGTTGTTAAAAAAGGTGAAGCCGAAGTATAAAACTAAAAAGACGATAGAGACCAGTGACTGTAGAAATGTGGCTTTAAGCTGCGGATCACGCCAGAAATACTTGAGGTCTTTGAGGATCAATGCATACATTTGTGGTGGAATGATACGCTGAATGCGGCTGGCTTCGACGCTATATGCTTCCGAGGTCTTCACTGTTCTGCCCAGGCCGCTGCTACTCCTGCGGCTTACCATGCCCCCGCTATCTGCAGCAGTCAAACTACGTTCGACCACCAGTTGCCATAAGAATAAGAATACTATGCTAATTGCAGCCAGGGCAACCAGCCATACTATGCTGGCACCCCAGTTGCCGATGTATGCTTGTTGAATAACTCGTGCGGCCATCCCGGGAGGTAACCATTGCAGGTAAGGAGAAATACTCGCGTGTTCAAGATTATTCACAATGTTTCTGTTTAGCAATGCTCGAAAAGCAAACTGGCAGAGGTAGCCTGATGAAGAGAGAAGGACGATAAGAATAAGGCTCAGATCACGAAAGCGGCGGCTTTGTAGAATGGGCCGTAGTAGTGCCAGTACAAGCTGACTGATGGCGACCAGTTGTATATAGAAGACAAGCATTGCTATGAATGAAATCAGCGCCAGTGGTAGGGACAATGACCATCCCACGACTACTGCTCCCAGTGCCAGTGCCAGCCCTACGGTGGGGATATCGAGCACGGTAGAGAATAACAAGCTCAGCATGAGCTCCTCACGGGTGAGAGGAAAGAGTGCGAGCTTGGACACATCCAATCCTTCATTGGTTGAGAACTCTAGAAGTGGTAGCACTAGCCAGAGAATGTATATGGCGGTTAAAACAAGGAAGAGCAGTTCCGTGTTGATTGGTTTCGGGGCAAGTCGATAACCCAGAAAAGTAGCTACTGCAACTCCGCCGCCTATTATCAGGATAAACATACTAAGAAAGATAGTCCCGATAATACGTGCTGCGCCTTTGCGTGTGAAGCTACGAGTAAATACTTTCCAACGTACCCAGAAGAGCCAGCGCAGCTTGTCCCCGTGGACAATCATGATTTTTCTCCTACCTACCTGCTCATTCAAGCCAACTTAAATTGTGAGTTCCGTTAGGTGCGCCAATTACGTTGAGGAAAATGTCTTCCAGCGTGGCGTCTTTCGTATTTCCACTGGCACGCTGGCGTAACTCCTGAAGTGTGCCTTCAGCAACGAGTACGCCCTGGTTAATAATGCCCACCCTTGTGCACAGGCGCTCAACCACTTCCATAATGTGCGACGAGAAGAAGATGGTCGTGCCGCGCTGCGTGAGATCTCGGAGTATGTCACGAATGACCCGCGAACTGACTGGATCAATGCCCTCAAACGGCTCATCCAGAAAAAGAACCTGCGGGTTATGAATAATTGCGGCTGCTAGTGCAACCTTTTTCCGCATGCCAACCGAGTAATCCACGATCATCTTATCCGCATCGCTGGTAAGATCGAGTAGTTGTAGCAGTTCCTCTGTACGTCGATGAATGGCTGCTTCGGGTACTCCATACATATGTCCTGAAAACACGATAAACTCTCGACCAGACAGGCGCTCATAGAGATTAAGGTATTCGGGTAAAACGCCCATAAGTGCACGGGCATGCAGAGGATCTTTCCATACATCGACTCCACCAACCCATATATGCCCCGCGCTTGGCCGTAGCAGGCCAACCATCATTTTTATTGTGGTAGACTTACCCGCCCCATTTGGGCCTAGAAAGCCGAAAAATTCACCCGGACGTACACCTAGATTTAAGTGATTGACCGCCACTTTCTGGTCAAAGGTGCGCACGAGATCGGAGGCTGTAATTGCATAATTCTCTTGCACATAAGCTGGAATCGGCTGGGTATAGCCCTCTATAGATGGAGAAATCAACGGGTCCGGCTCTGGATGGGCTGTCATGCTACCATTCCTTTATTGTTTAATACATCTAATTTGTGCTCACGTGAGCACAAATTTACATATGATCTAGAATAATCGAAAGCATGCGACACCACCATTATACGACAATGTGAGTCATGTATTCACAGGCTTATCTTGTGTGAGCGTGTAAGTCTGCAAACATATGTTGTAAAAAAAACGACAGGAGCGAAAGTGTAATTATACTAAGCTCCTATCATTTTTAGTTATAGCGCAAAAAAGGAAACAAAACTCGCTATCGACCGCAATGACTCTCAATTCATCCATTCACCGGGCTTGCCAGTACGCACATGGACGCTCTCCTCCCGATTCTTCATCGTTTTTCCGTCTTCCGCAATCCGTTTCGGCAGTTCAGAGACGTTTATACGATGCCAGTAAGCTGCTGGAAAGAGGCCAATGCCGATAGCCAGTGCGGCCACAATCTCTGCCTGATTAATTGGCAGGCTGGGCGGTAGGTAGAATGGGAGCTTCGATAGAACACCGATATATGCTAGTAGTGCCAGGACAAAAATGACGAGTTCAATGCCGACAACTATGATGTAGGATATGATCTCCAATGGAGGATTTTTACGAAAAAACATTGCCAGCGCAATGTTTAGCAGGCACAAAAACCCGGCTAGCCAGAGTGCAATGGGGACAACGAACCGCGTCGTAGCTGGCAAACTCGCTTCAATAAGCGTTAGAGAAAGTTGTGTAGTAATAGCTGTCAACGAAACCTCCACCCAGAATAGGTGCCCATCTAGACTAAAGAAACATTTTTCTACTGCAATCGAACCAGTCTGAAGTTGGTAAATGCCACTTCGCTGCCCTTCTGGTTCACTCCCATGCCAATCGCTCCAGTCTCTTTGTATGCATTATCATGCGCATCGCCGATCTGCTTACCATTCATCATAAATATAAAATGGTTGCCGTCTACAATAACTTTGACGACGTTTGGCTGATTCCCTTTGTGGAGCTCAGCTCCTGTATTGTGCTCAAACAGAGTAGCCGCCCATGGGCTTTGATCCATTGCCTTATGTCCATCATATCTGCGAAACTGATATTTGCTTTGATCCTTATTGTTAATTATGCTAAAGAAATAAAATGTTGGTATCTGCTTCTGATCCACGCTGTATCTTAACATCATTCCGTAGTAGTTAAAAGGAGAATCCTGGTTGCCTGCTATTGGCTGCATACTAAGGCTGTAAGAATATTTGGTGGGTATCGGCAAATTAAATAGCGCAGCCAGTGCCAGCACGTTATCGTCGTTACGAATATGATATGCCCCATTCTTAAATTCATAGTGACGTCCATGTACATCGCCTTGTAGCCAGTTATGAAAGTTCTCATTCAAGGGATCGTCGAGGATCAGGTTTGTTTCCTCTGCCGTGGCGGTGGCGCTGATACCTGCGGTCGCTGTTGCATTAGGATTATTCGCACCCGCCGCCCCTGCCGAATGCCTCGCTATATTTGCATGTGGGGCTGCAGGTCGTGTCAGCATATAGAGGCCAGAGGTAAAGAGAACCATCAGCACAACCGTTACCAGGATAATGATCTTGCTGTACTGCTTTGCCTTATTCTTTAGCGTTGTCCCACCCTGAGGGACTGGCGCTGGTAGGGCGGCTGTTGGAGCTTGTGACAGCACTGGCAAGATACCCGTCATGTATTGCCCCGGTTGACCTGCGATAGGTACCTTCACAACCTTGACTGGCTGATGCAGTCTTAGCATCCCTGTGTCGCCGCTATACTCTCCGACTGGATGTTGCAGGCTTCCGGTTGCTCTTGATGTTGAAAGCATACCTGTATCCTGGCCTAG
This sequence comes from uncultured Dictyobacter sp., assembly GCA_964247965.1. Lineage (GTDB taxonomy): Bacteria > Chloroflexota > Ktedonobacteria > Ktedonobacterales > Ktedonobacteraceae > Dictyobacter. The sequence goes on from CAXTXB010000332.1 coordinate 4,504, forward strand.
CTGCCTGGTTATACGTGCGTGTTGACTTTCATTAAGAGAGAGAGTCATCGTTCCAGGTCGTCCCAGCCCCTTTGACTCACTTTGATCATCTCCAGATAGCAGGGGTTTTGTGCCTCTTATATTTAAACTATTCTGCTCGTTATTTGATGTAGTAGATACGCTTGCTTTAAATGCATTGTTAGATGGCACTATTTGCACGGGAGCCGTAGCGTCGTATAGATTGGCTCTGTGCGAGGGAGTAGGCCCTGTGGGTGAGAATTGAAAAACCTGTGGAGCCTGACTCGTTTCCTTGCCCATCTGGTCTTGCTGTGAGTCGTACAGATTCGACTTCTGCCCAGGGCGTAGACGTTGTGAAGATTGAGCGTTATTTGTTGGCCACAGATCCTCTTTTGTGTTTTGCACATTCGGGTCATCTACAGGTGTCGTTGATAGATACTGATCGGGTATAAAAGATCTTTGTTGCCTGGTATTCGCTTCTTGTGCTGCTGGATCTGGCGTGTTTGCGGCAAAGGATCGTTGGTTTGAGATAGGTGGCATTGTTTGCTGCGTGGCTACCTGAGCATCTCTTGCCCTCTTATCCTGCTCTGAATGTGCTACCAGAAGCTTCTTGGCCAACTTTGTGCCTGTAGGATGGGTGTGCGACATGGACGGTGTAGGCATAGATGAGGGCGTTGAAGTATTCTGTTGCATGCTCGTCTTGGTGGCTATGTCTTTTAACATATCCACGGCACTCGTTGTGGAACTAGATGAAGGTACACTCGCAAAGGAGGAAGGTTGCAGGGTCTCTTCTAAAACGTCCCCTGATGAAATTGCTCCACCCTGCCAGATTGGATCGAATAGCCCACGCGCACGATTCCCCGTATAATCGTCGCCATTTGCCAGACCATTCATCTCATCTCCTACCTGCACTCCCGCTGCGGCAAGCGCCTGCCTGAAAGCATTTGCCAGATCGTGGGCAAACATATAGCGATCGGTTGGACGTTTGGCCAGGGCGCGTAGAATAACTTGCTCAGCCTGCGGGGGCAGATCAGGACGTAAATTTCGTGGTTGGGGTGGCAAGGTGTTCAGATGTTGGATGGCAACTTGCATTGGCATCTCGCCCTTGAATGGTACACTTCCTGTGACCATCTGATAAAGGACGATGCCCATCGAGTAGATGTCGGCACGTGTATCTATTTCTCCGCCCAGTACCTGCTCGGGTGCCATATACTCAGGCGTGCCCATTGGCATCCCCGTCTCCGATAGTGGACTTTGCGCTTGCTGACCACCCGTGATGACCTTGACCAGGCCAAAGTCAGTCAACATCAGGCGCTTCTCCGGAGTCATTAGAAGATTGGCCGGTTTTATATCTCGATGAATGATCCCTCGCTCATGGGCAAAATCTAGCGCGGCCGCCATCTGATCCAGGTAGCCCACGATTCGTGTAAGAGGTAGCTTGCCTTCTGCTTGCAATTCATCCCGCAACGTCCCTCCGCTTATATATGGCATAACCAGGTATGCCAGCCCATCGCGCTCTCCGCACTCATGGACTGGTAATATATTGGGATGGTCCAGTGACGCCGCCGTGTCGGTCTCGCGTCTGAAGCGCTCCAGGAAAGCAGCCTGTTGACCAGACTGCAGCCTGGATGTAGGCAGGAGTACTTTAACAGCAACTTGACGCCGTGGTCGTGATTGCTGAGCCAGAAATACGGCTCCCATGCCACCTCGTCCAATCACTTTCTGTAGTGTACAGGTGCCTAGCACTGTTCCACTCAATACTTCTGCGTCCATCAATTTTCCCTCTTTGTCGTCAATGTTTGCTTTTGATAGTAGAAGCGTCTCTTTTAGCGTTTACTTGTGTCTGCACAGAAGCTTTAGCTACGTGTAAGCAGTAAGTTACTAAAGGCGACCTCTGTGCCATCATTATTAACAATCATACCGACTGTGCCTGTCTTGAGTGCGTCATCCTGGAAAGTTTTCGCCAGTGTCTTACCATTGACGGTCACAGTAAATTTGCTGCCATTCATCAGTATCTTAATCGTGTTCGTGGCCTGTTGCCCTTTCCCCTGGTGATATTCATTTCCCAGGGGTAAGTGGCCATCGTTGATCATTGTCCAGGCGTTGTCTTTGTTGCTATCATCGTAGCGCCAGAACTGATATTCGCCGCCTTTGACATTGACAACCTCGAAGCTATAGAAAGTAGTGACCTTCTGGCCATTTTTTGTGTTCTGGTTAAAGCGGAAGATCATGCCAAAGGTGTTTTTGACGTTATTATCATCCCCGGTTATCTCTTGTAGGGTTAACGTATAGGCCAGCGGATCATCAAACGTTCTGGCTGGTAGTGCGACCGCTGCACCCGTGTCACCATGATCAGTGATATGG
>CAXTXB010000333.1:0-4841 GCA_964247965.1 uncultured Dictyobacter sp.
GTTTTTATTCCTTTTGCTTTTCGTACCTAATTTAGGCTCTGACTAAATTAGGTACGAAAAGCAAAAGGAATAAAAACACATGTATCGAGTAGCAAAGCTGCGAGAATACCGAAGAAGGATGCAATTCCCATCACGATGGGAGTCCACCACACTCTTAGTACCATTAATCAGCCGGGTTCTTGCGGTTTGGCGTGTCAGAAGTTTGTCCCATCTGCAATTGCTCGGCCCAACCACCCTGTCCTTCACGACCAGGATTATTTGTGCGCGTGCCAGGCTTATTCTGGGCATGCCTGACACCACTATGCGTCGGATCATAGTTATCCTGCTGCTCATCACTTGAAGGCTGCGCTGAATACTCACTACCTTCATTCAGGCTATAGCCATCCTGAAGCTGACCCACATTCACCTGACCCGGAGCAGCACTAGTCTGCTGATCGGAAGTTTGGGGGGCATGCTGAGCCTCCTGCTCTCGCAGCTTTAGCAGACGCTCAGGAGTCGTTCCAGCAGCAGTTGCCTGAGCATTTATATCTTCATTACGCTGATCATTACTATTATTCATATCTCTGAGTTCTCCACTTGTATCCGTAAACGCCATTGCTGCACATGCATCACAGCTCTTTACTTTTTCAACAGGGATCACATTTTGTAAACGGCAGCTTCCTATGGATGAAACTATCTATCACTCTCACGTAAAGATGGGGGGCTAAGGTTTCACTTCGCGAGTATATAGCTGTGCATACGAGAGAAATAAACCTGTGATTGACTTTTTCAGCGAAATTAGGTACATTATACTGGATATATGAGATTCGTTACTACAGAACGCGTGGGAATCGTCGGTCCTAATGGCGTTGGGAAATCAACGCTTATGAGACTCCTGGTGGGACAGGAAGAAGCTGATACCGGAACAATCTTATATGGATCTGAAGTGGATTTCGGCTACCTCGAACAAGCAACACCTGATTTCTATGGGCATACCATTGAAGATCTGATCCTTGCATCCTTTGGAGATCTGAAGCGACTGGAAGAACGCATGCGATTCCTTGAAGGTGCGATGGCAACGGCCTCGGAAGAGCAACTATCAGCATTGCTGGCAGAATATAATACTGTCACGACAAAATATCAGGATCGCGGTGGTTACGATATTGACTATAGGATAGACACTGTTATGGCAGGTCTACACGTAACCTATCTTCCTCGCACACAGCAGATGGAGACGCTTTCAGGAGGTGAAAAGGCGCGCATTGGACTAGCAACGTTACTTTTGCGCTCGCCTGATATCCTTTTACTAGACGAGCCAACAAATCATCTAGACTGTGCAAGCATGGAATGGTTAGAGAGCTATATCTCCCACTATACGGGAGCAGTTCTCATGGTCTCGCACGATAGACAATTCTTGAATAGAACTGTCAACCGCATAACCAACTATATCAGCCTGGACGTCCTGGAAGCATTTGAGAGTGCAATTGCTACTTTTGCAGGGTCTGTAATTGTAATCTCACACGACCGCTGGTTTATTCAGCGTTTCAAGGGCGAGATGTGAGAGCTAAAAGATGGACGTTTAGTACAGAGTAGTCTCGAAACTGCGGAATATCTTCGTTCACCTTGGCAAAATATCTCTTAGTGAAGGTTGCCACTCCACCCATAAATATAGGGAAGCTTACCTTCATAAATACCACTATTTATGAAGGGTTTGGCCTTACCTTTTTGCAACGTACACTAATATTAAGTTATATACTTTGTGGATATGACTCGAAACGAGTGGGAATATCGGATGTTTGCTGAGGCGATAAAGGTAGCACAATAGTAAATGTACTTCCAATTTCCGGAGAACTTTCTACATGAATAGAACCGCCATGCCGTTCTACAATCTGTCTAGAAATGTAGAGACCAAGACCAAAGCCAACACTGGAGCCTGTTTGTACTTCGACAGTAGGTACGCGGTAAAAGCGATCAAAGACGTGAGGAAGCAATTCCGGAGGAATGCCAACTCCTGAATCGCGAACGGAGATGCTATATGTATCATCCTGCCGCTGTAGAGAGACATAAATAGGCGATCCTGAAGAAGAGTATTTACGAGCGTTCGATAATAAATTAAGAATTACCTGGCCGATACGTTCAACGTCTACCTCGGCTTCCATCTCCTTCTCGATACTGTCAAAAAAGATAGTAGGAGAAGGGTTAGTGCCAATAATATACTCGTCCACAAGGCTCTGACAGAGTTTAACGATATCGCAGGACCGATACTGCAAGCTAAACATGTCCATTTCGAGGAACGATATATTCAGCAGGTCATTGACAAGTATCTCCATGCGACGAATAGAACTCTCCATACTCACCAGACTAGCGACCTCAGGCGATTTAGCACGAGCAAGCCGTCGATGCAGTAGCTGAGTCATACCCTTCAAACTAGATAATGGCGTCTTCAATTCGTGAGAAGCCATACTAATAAACTCATCTTTTACCGCATTTGCCTCAATGAGTTCGCTTGTCCGTTCTTGAATAGTCTTTTCGAGTGATTTCGCATGGTTCTCTAACGTCTGCTGCTGCTCAACCACCTGTCTACGCAGTTGACGAGTTTGTATAGCACGACGTAGCGCGGCTACAAAGTAATCACGTTCAATGGGCTTTTGAATGAAATCATATGCTCCACCGCGTAAAGCCTGGATAGCCAGATTGTGATCTCCGTGACCAGTGATCAGAACGGTGGGTGTATCTGGCCGCATCTCCTGTATCTTCGCCAGGAAAGCCAGCCCATCCATGCCAGGCATTTTTATATCACTCACAATAACATCGTAGTCATTCTCACGCACCAGATCTAGCGCATTCAAAGCAGAATCGGATGTATCCACAATAACATCCCGTAGACGCAGGTAGAGCGCCTGTGGAAGAGCATGTAGTAGAGCTGTATCATCGTCAACGATAAGAATATAGGGTTTGGTCGTCACAGCAATTACTCACTTATTCTCATCTCATCAAGGCTCAGAGGAAGCTGGATCAAGAATGTGGCTCCCTCGCCAGGATGATTTTCAACCACGATTGTACCTTGATGTTCCTTGATAATGCCATATGTGATGGATAAACCCAGCCCAGTTCCCGAGCCAACATCTTTTGTCGTAAAGAAGGGATCAAAAATGCGCTGTTCAAGCCCCTCGGGTATACCAGGACCAGTATCACTTACAGTAACATTAACTATACCATTATCAGTTGAGCATGTAATCGTAATAGTTTTTTGTGGCGAACTGGCGAGGGCATCTCTTGCATTCGTTAACAAATTAATGAAGACCTGCTCTAATTGGATAGCATTGCCGATTACAACAACATTTTCAACGGGGAAATGCAGTACAACTTCAATTTGGCGGAGGCGAAGTTGCTCTTGCATAAGTGAGATTGATTGCTGTAAAACCTGGTTTAACACGACTGCTTCATGGCTAACGGAGGCGGCGCGCCCAAAAGTGCGTAGATGTGAGATGATCTCTGTCGCCTTACGGACTTGCTGCATTGCATTATTCAATTCTTGTAAGGTGCGCTCCGGTTCTTCATTAACCATGTCCAGCTCGATCAGATCAATTACATTGCCCACAAAGAGGCCAATGTTGTTTAGAGGATTATTCAGCTCATGGGCGATACCAGTTGTCAGTTCGCCCAATGTCGCGAGCTTACCGGCCTGCACAAGTTGTTCCTGCTTCTCGCGCAGTTCCAGCTCGCGGCGCTTGACCTCTTCCGATGTCTCCTTCAGATCACTCATGATGTGGATCATCGCTTTGCGGCTATTTTCCAGGCGCAGATTAGACTGATGGGAGTCCTGCAAAATATGCATGAGGGCTCGTCGAGAGTTATGTAAATTCTCACTTTGTTTCGCAAGACGACTGCGGTCGTTCTCATAATCCGCCAGGATATGAATCATTGCTTTGCGCTGATCGGCAAGCTTATGATTGACCGCATTCAGGTCACTGAGAATATGGATAAAGGCACGCCGCCGCTCCTCACTTTTCTGCAAACGCATCTCAAGTGCTCTATTTTGATCAAGGAGAGTTTCGTAGGCTTGTTGTAATTGCTCCAGGCCCATATCTTTATGAGCTGCCGCCTCAAGAACCTGCGGAGGCACTACGTCCATTTAGAATGCCCCCGATTCAGCTTCTCTGATTCCCGCTTGAAATTCTCGATCTCTTTCTCCAGGGCAATCATCTTAAGTTCGCGACCTACCACTACCTCTTCAAATTTTTCGAGATCCAGGATCTTTTCCTGCAGCTCGGCCTTCGACTCCTGCAGGTCATTCACAACCTTCTCATAGGACCGCATATCGCGCAGAATACCAATTGCACCAATGACCTTGCCATCCGTGTCGCGCAAAGCTGAAGCATTGAGCGTCGTCGGAATCACCTCTCCCGACGCACTTAATGGGTTGAGCCGGGCATTTCGTGTCGCTCCGCGCTCTATGACTTCTTTGAGCGCCGCCAGGAACTCTCTCGTCTCTTCCGGGCTTATAAAACGCGACAACGACTGCTCTAATACCTCGTCAGTACGGAAACCAAGCAGTTCATAGACCGCGTCGTTGGCCGAAAGAATCTTACCTTCTAGATCTGAGACAAAGATCGGGTCCGGCGCATTCTTGATCAGGCTATCTGCATACGCACGAGCTTTGTCCAGTTCGCGCATATCGCGCAGGATACCAATCGCACCAATGACCTTACCATCCGTATCGCGCAGGGCCGAGGCGTTCAGCGTCGTCGGAATTACCTCTCCTGACGCGCTCCGGGGATTGAGTCGGGCATTGCGCGTCGCTCCACGCTCTATGACTTCTTTGAGCGCCGCCAGGAACTCTCTCGTCTCTTCCGGGCTTA
>CAXTXB010000333.1:4941-6815 GCA_964247965.1 uncultured Dictyobacter sp.
TAAAACGCGACAACGACTGCTCCAGCACCTCATCATTTCTAAAGCCAAGAAGTTCATAGACCGCATCGTTGGCAGTAAGTATCTTGCCCTCTAAATCAGAGATAAAGATGGGATCAGGTGCGTTTTTGATAATAATGTCAGCATCGAGAGAGCCATGAGACTTCCCATTCGGTTCATGATTCGTTGTTTTAGTAGTCGGAACGAGATTATCAAGCACAGGAAACCTCCCCATTGTCACTGGTGCGTTTATAGTTATAACAAGCCACGTTTGAACCGCATATGCTCCTTCGTAGCTGTATAAAGAAATGCTTCAGCAGCTTATTACCCATCTTTTGCTATAAAACGTTAATGGAAAGTATAGCAGGACTTTTTCTTAAAGTGCAAGGGCGACTTGAAGCACAAAGTACGTTTTCAGAACATCTCTTTTCAAATTATCTCTCACCATTATAAAAGATGGAACTTACTTCTGACCATACTTATGACAGTAGTACCATATTTATGTAAGGTCTCTGCCTAAACCGGTGTCCAAATTGTGTTTGATCGCCAGTTGGAAGAGGCTTTACCCCATAAGTCCCATAAGTTATACAGACATGGCACGCTCATTTTGTATTTATTACCACGAGTAGTACCATTAGGATAGTGCACCTGGTGCAATGTCAGTTAGGGAGCGGAGGGAGAAGCATGCACGGCTTATTATTTGTCACCTGGGAAAAATACATCGCTGAGCGTTTTGGTCAACCAATATTTCAAATATACCGTGATTCAATAGGAGAAACGGCGACGACAGCCCCTATAGCAAGTCGTATGTATAGCGATGAGACGTTTATTGCTGGAGTCCAGGCTCTATGTGGGCTTACTGGAATGACCCCAAACACTGTTTTTCGTGAATATGGGCGCTACTTTATTGTCAATGGATTGACCAGCCACCTTTGCGCTTACTTTCTTATGCGTGTTCATAATGGTCGCGAACTTTTGCTTGCAATGCGTGAAGGGCATGCACAAATGCGGCGTATACCCGGTGGACTAACTCCACCACTCTTCAGTTACGAGGCAACCACAACTAACTCGCATGATCTTGTCCTATTATATAACAGTCCTCGTAGGCTTTGCTCGGTTTTACTAGGAGCCATCGAGGGAGCGGGGGAACGATTTGGGGAGAGAGTGAACATCAGCGAGCGTTCTTGCATGCGATCTGGCGCTTCTGTATGCCGCTTTGAGATCTCATTTCAACCACTCGATGTGCCCCCGCAGGAGAGTATAGAGATCGAAGAGCCATCCACAACCGGCCAGGAAAAACAACTTCTAGCAGACCTCGTGCTTACACAACTTCCCGATCAAAAAGGTATTACCTTAGCAGAATTGCAGCTACAATTGGAAAAGGTAGCAGCCAGTCCTGACAGGCTGCGTCCACATTTGACACTAGAGGCACTACGCCATCTTCAGTACGCAGGCCTCGTGGCAAGCACAGCCAATCAACCAGGAGATATGCACTCCCTTCGCCTCTACTGGCGCGCACCTACAACAGCAAACGCATAAGCAACCCAAACACCCCATGTTTAGACATAGTCAACATCGCCACTCACAGTAACGAAGAGAAAAAAGAGAGGAACAAGTCTATTGACTTCCCACAAGAGATGCGGTATTATACCTCTTGCAAAGCACAAGCCGGTGTGGCGGAACGGTATACGCGCTTGTCTCAAAAACAAGTCCCGCAAGGGTTGAGGGTTCGAATCTCTCCACCGGCATGACCTGTCCAACAAAGTCCTCTATCGTCTCCTCTGAGCTCAGGTTTCCCGGAAAAGTCTATCCCGATCTCTCAGATTCTGCTGTCATCTATCGTCTCTGCTGTCAGTTTTGGGTTCTCCGTCAAGTTA
>CAXTXB010000334.1:0-1924 GCA_964247965.1 uncultured Dictyobacter sp.
ATGTTTCGCTTTCTATTTTTACTGCCTTTGACAGTAAAAAGAGCAAGCGAAACATGATGTCCCTCATTTTTCAAACATTCGGAATGAGCCTTTTCTCAAGCGTTTTTGCTAACGCAACTCCCTCCCTCAGGTGTTCCACCAGGTTCTTTGTCGTCATCGTCGTCATCATCGTCATCATCGTCATCATCACCTTCATTGCCTCCACACCCCTCTCTGTTGAGGTCAGGCTGATCTAACCTCCTAAGCGTGGTGTCAAGCCAACTTCGCATGTTCTTATCCTGCCAATAAATATAGTTGCATTCCTGCAAAATACTACCTACAAGACATTATGTAGCTTGATGAGCACGTTTGATTATGGTCGAGCCACCCTGCCCTCAATACTGGTTGTTTGCTTCTCCGTTGCCGATTACCCCCTTTTCACACCTCGCGCTTTTTGTGGTCCTTATAGCTAATCATATTATTGTTAAGATGTACAGCCCAACAAAAAAAATGCCTATTCTCTTACGAGCATTCTTACCTCTTCACACGAGCTAATCAGATCGGGATATTCGACGCTCAATCCCTGTACAACCCAGTAAGAGATCAACTCATCAATCACAGGGTTAATCTCATTAAAAGGTATTTCGAGCAGGGCATCGATAACTTTGCGCAAAATTTGCTGGTAGCGTACAACGTTGTGATAGGTGATATAGCGGCAGGCTTCGCCATACAGATGAAATGCAGCCTGGTACTCGCCGGCCTGGTACTTTCTGTCTCCCTGGTACTCGCAGGCGCGTTCTTGCAGCTCATAGTAGTTATACTTCAAGCAGATTGCCTCAGCCTCCGCGTATACCTGCTGTGACTGCTGATGCCGCTGCGTGGCCGCCAACGCGTCCGCTAGTTCAATCAGCGCCTCGGCCTCTTGCATAGATGCGTGTACCTGTCGCGCCAGATCGAGCGCTTGCCGCTGCGTAGTGATGGCTTCGTCCCACTGCTCCTCCTTTGCGAGGATACGCCCCTGGTAGACCAGGCTGATGATCTGTGCATCTGTATCGACGCCAAGCGACATGTAATAGGCTTTCTCGAACTGCTGCCTGGCCGCCTTCAAATCACCTTTGAGGAGTGCTATCTGGCCAAAGCGGTTGCTCGCTGTGGCCATCCCTTTTTTATAGCCAGTACGTACAAAAATGGCGTTTGCTTCACGGAACGCCTGTTCGGCTTTTAACAGATCATCGGTAACAAGATGAATGGCACCAATAACGGTGAGGCTCAATCCTACGGAGTTTTCGCTCATCTTGCCGCTTTTGAAGAGGTCCTTCCGTATACGCAGGCCGATCTTACAGCGGCGCAGGGCCTCTTCAATCTTGCCTTGCATACGATAGACAACGCCGATATTGATGAGCACTTCTGCATACAATTGATCGTTGCGCAGTTGTTTGTGTAGCTCTAGGCTCTGCTCATAGTAGTGCAACGCCATATCCAGTTGCCCTTGTTTACGATAGGTAAAGCCCAGCCAGTTCAGGAGATAGCCGCGCCGCTTCGGCTCGTCTGTAATCTCCATTGCAGAGGTGAAGCAGGCAACGGCTTCGGTATAATTGCTCAGTTGAGAATAGCAGACGGCCTTTTCTCTGAGGATACGCGGGCGTAGTTCATTGAGCCATACTTCATCGGCCGTTTGCTCTAACTCTTGATAAATTTCGAGGGCACGGAGGGCATCGTCTTCCATTTGTAGCAGCCTGGCCTCCATGTAGCGCAGATTAAGACGCTGCTTGAGCGATAGCGAGGGAATGAACTGCTGTGCCTCGTGTAAGAGCGAGCGTGCAAAGGCATTCATCCACAGGCGTAGAGCGCGGTAGAAGCTGGCCTCGAAGTAACTATAGCCCTCGTCTAGATTCAAGTAGAGCTTGTGATAGAGCATCTCGACGTAGTAGGCCTGGCGCAGTTG
>CAXTXB010000334.1:1934-5910 GCA_964247965.1 uncultured Dictyobacter sp.
GCTCTTTATTCTCTTCTGGCAATTGATGCTCGTAGTATTTTATAGCACACTGGCTAATGGCTTTGCGCAGATGCTTATTCGGGTCCTGTGCCTCCCAACAATAGCGCGCTACCAGCGGCCGCATCTCATCGTGCAAGACAAAGCCTTCGCTGGCAGTCGGGTGCCTTACAAACGAGAGGCTATACAGCGTCTTTGTCAGCTTTTCAGTGCTGATGCCTTGCAAGAGGTCTGTATACTGGGCCTCGCGCATTATCCAGTCTAGCAAAGTGAAGTTGAAGCGGTGATAGGCATGGGCCATAAACATAATGATCGAGTCGATGGGATTCTCCAGGTTATTGATCTTCGTGACCAGGCTGGCCTCGAAGTCCTCTTTCTGGATGGAGACTAACATATCTACCGTAGTGATGCGGTAGAGCAGGACATCCGTGACCAGGCCCAATAAGATGGGCCGGCCCTCAGTACGCTCGTAGAGTGGCTGAACGTACTTTTTGAGTGCAAGGAAGTTTACATCGGAGAGATGCTCAAAGTACTGAAGCATCTCGGATGGCGTAAAAGGCGAGACGGCGATGGTTTGCACTTCATATTCTCGTCCACGCCAGTTCATCTGCGTCCAGTCTAGTGCGTTGCGCCCCGCTATAACGACGCCCATACGCTCAAATTCGTAATTATCGGGAAAAGACTGATCAGAGCGTAAAGCAGCCACCATTGGATTTTGCTCGATCATTTCATAGGTATCACAAAAGACGAGCAGGTGGCGGTGCTCCTGCCGCAGTTGCGTATCTAGCTCTTGCAGATCGGCGATCTGTGCATCCGCTAAGCGTTTGCGTATTTCATCCAGGTTTTCACTTCCTTCACGTATGGCTATACGATATCCGATGAGATTTTGCGCAAAGCGGCGTGACTTCCATGTTGGATATGCGGCACGAAGCGCCTCGAAAACGTGATCAGCAACAATCACGCCATCGCGGTCTGCAACGTTGAAAAAGTCAACGGGGACGATGACAGTATCTGGATAAATTTCCTGGGCGAGGGAGGCAAACTGGTTGAGGAGCCATGTTTTGCCGACGCCGCCTTTTTTCTCCCGTTCTTCTAATGCATCATGTACATATAAGATCCAGGGAGCATCCGGATCTTTGTTAGTAAGCCAACGCTTGAAAAGGCTAATCTCTTTCTCACGACCGATAAAACGACTTAACTCTTCTTGCTTGAGCATACCATTTATCCTTCTGACAGAATTTCCTGGATACGAGATGAGAAAAGTGGGAAGCGCGGTCCTAGATATTGCTTTAGACTATCATCGTGCGACAGTAGAATAAGAATATCTTTCGTGTCCTTGATCGACTCCTCGGCGAGCAATTCTTGTATACTCAGCGTTAATGCAGCGAACGGGTCGCCGACCTGAGGATCATTGACAAGGTAGTTAAAAAAATTGCGCAGGTGTTCGACGCGCTCAGATGTGTCGACGACGGCGGCCACTGCCGATGTACGATGCACCTGCGCCCAATGGCGATACAATAATGATTCGACTAGCAACGCATGCTCGCTGAGTGCATCTTTGAGCTCCTCGTCCTGCGAAAATTCTTCGTGAAATTGCTCAAACAGGGCTATTGGTTCTTTTGCAATAAGCTGCACAGTTTGCCTGACAACCTGCTCTCTGTCCCGTGGATCTCTGGTGATCGCGCTGTGATAAAGATATTCGCGCAAATAACGAATACGATCAGAGCCGGGTACGCCATCTGCCAATCTCTTATTCAGTTGGGCCAAAAAACGATGAATATCTAGAAAGCGTTCATTGTTCTCAATTTTATTTTTTAAGACGAATATATTGCGCACTGATGTGTCGAGAGAATAACCAGCCTTGAGCATATTCCAGCTCAGCACGTCGGTATCTTGATTTAGCGTACGCGGTAAACTCATATAGGACAGGCCGCTCTGCCGCTTTAAATCGGGTTCGAAATTTTCTATCAGTTCCTGCATGATGGCCAGGTTAAAACGACGAGGAATGCATAAGAGCAAGAGGGCTGCTTTGTAGGTATCCAGGCGAGGAGCTTTCAAGTTGGCGAGAACGCCCTGATCAATGACACGCTCCGCTATCAATTCTACTAACTTCTTCTGGTCTTCTTCTCGGCGCGGATCGAGATGCTGCTCAATGATTGCCTGGGTCATGACTTCCATGGCCAGTGGGTACCCGCGCGTCCAGTTATAAATCTCGTCCCTTATTCCCTTCTCCAGGGGCGTGCCGATGCTGTCCAGGTAGTCCTGGCATCCTTTCTGGTCGAATGGTTTGAGTTGGAGTGAGGTGAGTTTGCGCGAAATGAGGCGCTCGTTTTCAAACAATAAACATTTTCTACTTGTAAGTACGACAAATAACTTATTATCATCATCCATCACGCCGCGCAGGGTTCCCGCGATCTGCGCAACCAGTTCCTCGTTTGTCGTATCTACCGCATCTAAGAGCATAACGACCGTCCCCTGGCTCAGCAGCGCTTTTGTGGCCCTGATCGATTGCTGTGAAGGATCATCATCCTCTTCATCGAAGCTGAGCGAGATGTTATACTTTTTTGCCTCTTGAGAAAGCCCATGTGAGAGGACTTGCACATCTTTGATCGTCTCGACTAAAATGTAGCGCAGGTTCTGATCCTGGCATCTGCGCTCGACGTGTCTAAGAATGGCCGTCTTCCCAATGCCTTCTACACCATAAAAATTGACAATGGGTGTACGTAGTAGCTCATTTTCATAATTATGTAAAGCTTTGAACGCATCATCTATGAGCGTCATTTCAGCGTCTCGATTGATAAAACGGATCATATATCACTTCCCTTCGACATGATTTTATGTTTTCTCTTTTTCTAATCTCTTGACAATGCTCTTCACTTCCATCAGCTGACTTTGCATGACCCGTAACTGACTCAAGACTTCAAGCAACAAGTTGTCGTGTCCTGGAATATCTTTATTCATGCCCCAGTAGAGCGCTATCAAAAACTTCTCATAGCTGCCGTTCTCGCCGGTGATATAGTGGCAGTGCTCGACGTGATTTTTTAGAAGAAATTGAAACATTGCCTTCTGGTCTTCGTTGATGAACCAGAGAGTCTTGATTTTTGTGGGCAAGGCAGACATGAGGGCTCTATCCCACTCCGGGTCCAGCCCGACCAGCACGACCTCCCTTACCCGTAGCCTATCTAGCAGTTGCATGACAAAACTACCGTTCGCTTCTTGCACGCCCGGTTGATTCAGATTGTAGACTAACTTCTTTGCCTCGTCCGAGATCCGGATGATCTTGCAGGCATCTGGCTTATTACTGTGAAGAACCTCATCGACGAGTTCATCTTGAACACGATGACTTGTTAATGAGAAATCAATAAAGTCACGTCCTTCTTTCATATCTAAATTTACTAACGCATCATACAGCAAATCGTCTATATTGGAAGAAATAATAAGCTTGAAGACGTTTTGCTTGACAAGCTCCGCTAAAGAGATATCTGCCCGCGAGAAATCTATACCGCCTAGCGCATGTTTGAGGATATTGACAAGCTCTCCTTTGCTCATTTGCCCGTCATTCTGCTGCAAAACGTTATAGCATTCGCTAAAACGTTCCCATTGCTCCATATCCGTAAATGCACGTTTACTATAAAATTGCAACTCTTCATACAGGTACTCGCTACGAAACAGGGCTCCTGCTCTTGAGCCTAAGATCAGCGCAACTTTTGGAGTCTTGTTCTTTCTTTCTTCTAGTACATTCACTATTTCCGCTATATTTACGGGCTCTATCTGTCCTGCCATATTCTCACTGTATAATACGCTATGATTTTCAAAATTAGTCCTATCGTCTATCTTTAGAGTCATTACAGTCATAATGCATAGTTGATAAAAGATACGTGCATCTCTTTTTCCAGTCACAATTGTTCCGTCAAAGCTGACATTTCATTTCCTTAAGGGTGAAATCACTCTACTTTTAAGAACGCAAGCACGTATCTTT
>CAXTXB010000334.1:5920-6809 GCA_964247965.1 uncultured Dictyobacter sp.
CGAAAAGCCTTTTTTGCACATGAGCAGCTTTCGAGCTAAATGTAGACGGGGGGACTCCGCCCCAAGTATAATAGTAATCAACGCTATTTGCAAGAGGTTAAACTACTTTCACGACTCTACGGAATTTTCCTTTATCTATCTGAATCTACAGATATATACGGTATATCTTTCAAATTGTTTCTCTTTAAAAGCTAGGTAGCTTTCGTTTTACGTAAAATTCTGGTGAAGATAGATTTACTTTCTCTATTTGTACATTTTCTTATTGTTGATGATGAGGTCCAACAGACATAGTCGCAAGGTTTTGTAGTTGAGCAGCAATACCCTCTACACCATTCTTCAATACGCCGGTCGTTACCTGTCCGGTGTACGCCAGGTTCGCCTGCTGGTACAGGTCATTTAAGAGCGTGATTGCTGCGGGTTACGATGGCTGAGATAAGCCCTAGATCAGCATTCGAAAGAAAACTTCCTTTGTGCACAGTCCCTTGAATATACTGACCCAGATCCCGCCCCTCCACAAAATCCATCACTAGAGAAGCAACTAATTCTTCAGCATGTGAGAAATTGAATAATTGAAAATCATGGATCTGGACGATATTCGGATGATGTAGCGAAGCCAATAAGTGCACTTCATTTTCAAAACGTTTTACAAAACCAGGATTGTCATGTAGATCAAGGGAAAACGTCCTGATAACCACCTGGCGCTGAAGGTGTCTATCTAGAGCCTTCCACAAGTTCAGTTACGTGACTTCGGTCCAGGCACTCTTGCAGGTCGTACCTGTCTGAATCGTGAAGATCTGCACTCATTTTCACCTCGAACGTTATAATATCTTTCTTGTCTTCAGTGGCTATGATAAAAGATAAGGTAAGTTATTATTAACCTTAGTAGTAG
>CAXTXB010000335.1:0-6784 GCA_964247965.1 uncultured Dictyobacter sp.
CACTCACATCCTTCAGCAACGTGCCTGATCTTCTGCTACGGATGCATAAATCTGCACGTTTCGTAGAGCGAGGCGAGGCACTTCGCACAGCGGCTGGGGATATCTACGCGACATATGCTCATCGACTCATGGGCGATGATCCGCACTGTAGGGCTCCTTTTAAACGCGAGTGGATTAACTGGAAGACGAATACCCTGACCAACCGTCTCCCCAAATTCAGCACACTCAGCGTTCTCTACGACTCTGCCAAGACTCTGGACCAAGCGATTGGCGATACGGATAGGAGTGAGAACCAACGATACGAACAGATTGCTGAAATATGGCAATTGCTACTTACGCATTTTACGCGCTTCGAGAATGCGTTGCGCTCTCTCAATTCTATCTCTGCTCAACGCGATCAGTATCTTTGCTTGAGACCAACTGGGCAATTAGCTATCATTCAGACGCTGGCTTTGGCAGCCAAAGCGAAGATGCCCTTTGAGACAGCTATCGAACGGCTCAACAGCGTTACCTGGGACATTCATAACCCCCTTTGGGAAGGAGTTATTCTCACGCATGGTCGCGTTAATGGCAGCACCTCTGCAACGCTTCTTACTGCGCAGCTACTTGCGCATTTAATCGGCATTGACCTACCCAATGAGATGCTAGAACTCACCAGTAGATATCGATCCGTCAAAAAGCAGGCTGATGCAAAGCTTCCAGGTCCATTATATCCTCTCTGGAAGCCTGAACACTGAGTGAATGATGTTCTCTTTTTTGGAACCAGAAGCAGGAGTGTTTCCTGCTTGAAAGGAACCCTATGTGAAGCTGGCATTGTTGTGCTGAACTACTTCTCAAGCTTCTCTCTTTCGTACAACTGAGGGTAGCTGATCCTCATTATTGTGCACCAAAGACATCATTTCACAGATTTTTATCCACTATTCTTTTTTCTGTTTTTTCTCTCTGTCAGTTGTATCCATGTGATAGAGCGTGGAACAAACAGATGTTTAGGAGATGTTTTCATGACTACTTCAGAGCAACTGCCACACATTTTTGTCAGTCATAGCCATAGCGACAATACGTTTTGCCTGCGGCTCGTCCGTGACCTACGACATACCATTGGTAAAGAGAACGCTGTCTGGTATGATGCAGAAGGAGGTCTCAAAGGAGGAGATTACTGGTGGGATAAAATTGTCGAAGAAGTATCTGCACGCGATTTCTTCCTTGTCGTTCTTTCCCCTGATGCAATGCGATCAGATTGGGTACGTCGGGAAATCAATATTGCCTTACACAAAAGAAAACATGTTATTCCTCTCCTCTTGCATCCCTGTAATATACGAGCAGATTTAGAAATCATTCATAGGCTCACTTTTTTGCCACCCCGATCCTATGAAGATTCCTTTCAGGAACTGCTCTTCGCGCTTGGTCTCTCACATTTCACTGATGGCAAAACAAAAGAAGAGTACTTCAAGGAGGGACTACTACACCGGAAGGCAAGGCGGTATAGAGAGGCTCTCATCTCCTTTAACCATGCTCTTCAACTTGATCCACATGATCCTTTTCTTTACGGTCGTCGGGCCGATGTCTACCGTGCCCTTCGAGAGTACGAATTAGCTCTCCAAGATTTCAACCATGCATTTGAATTAGATCCTCAATCCGCAACTGCGTGGGCATATGCAACGCGCGGACGGGTCTACGCAGGAATGATGCAGTATCAGGAAGCGCTTGCCGATCTGAATCGTGCATTTCAACTCGCCCCCCAAGATAAATGGGTTCTAACTTGGAGAAATGAAGTGATCGAAAAACTTCGATCATCATCAGTACGATGATGCTTTGTTGATAGGTTGGTTTGGTAGCCGTGTCCCTTATAAGATGAAGATGAGCAAGACAGTAGATGCATGTACATTTTTCAATATACAATACATCTTCCCTTTTCTAGCTGTAAAACAGAGAAAAGCGAAAAGAAAACGTTATGAGACCCTAATCTTTCGCATATACTACTATTGTAGATACGGAGAACTTTTGTTATCACTGTTTCCTTGGCATGCGGAAAGGAGATACCCAATGGGACAAGCATGGACTGAGAAGGATGTAGAGCAACTCTTGGTAAGTCCGTTCTCCACTGTTACAGTTGCCCTTGCACTGACACAAGAACATGAACCTTCCATGTCTACCGGCGCTTGGATCAAGGCGAATACCAGTTTGATTGAGAGCTTGGGTGCCGAGCTCTGGCTGACACAAGTCCTCAACATACTCGAGGGGAAAGAGGGAGTCGACGTGCACATTAATCCTTCTACTGTCATCAACATTGATCCCCGCTTCGCTCTTGAGCATGTTCCTATTGTACCGCGTGAAACATGGATCGGCGCAAAGGCCAAACTCATGCCGCAACGCGGAGTAGAATAGTGGTTGAGCCTGTTTCTCGACATTCTAGAGGGCGATGTCCTGGGATCAAGTGAGTTTGGACCGGAGGCCCCCTACGGCTATGCACCTGCCGGGTATCAACCCCAGCAGAAGCGTTCCTTTCCTCAAGGCGGGAAACAACGGAAGAAGAAAAAGCGGAAGAAGTAACAAGTTCTCCTTTAAAGGTTTTTCATGAAGCTGTTTCAAGAGTACAGGGCAAGAATCATCGAAAGAGGGCAGAGGCTGTGTCTCACTTTAAAACAGGAGAGCAGCTGTGATGTCAGAAACAACAGAAGAATTGCTAGCGCATTGCCTTATGAGAGATTGGACCTGCTCTCGCAAGCAATATCGACGAGGTGCATTGCCTCGTGAAAAATCAATACTCATCATAACAAGTGATGCCAATTGAGACCTTCTTTCAGGCTGTACGCCCTGAGAGTTGCATGAGGAACAGGCCGTTTTTCCAGGTGCAATTTTTCGTGAGTCAATGCGTATCGCATTCCCTCATCAGAGACCGTACCCGGCCTGGCAAACGATGCCCATGAGGTCTCGTGAGCAGCATTTGCTCACAGCAGATAAGACTTCCTTTCTGATACCATTCTATGAGAGCAGGAGGATGAGAGAAACCTTCCTTCGGGGACGATTCTCGTGAGGCAATGCGGGTTTAGGGATAAGACACGAAAAGCGACAGTCAGAAAGGTGAACAATCGAGGCAGACCGAACAGGATACCATAGAGCAGTTGTTACAGCCTGTAACACAGCGATGGAGGGAGAACCATTATGGAAGTGAAAAGATGTGAGCGATGCCAATCCGAAAAGGAGAGCGAACACTTCTATCGTCGCCCGCAAAAGAATGATCCTGAGAAACGCATGAAGATATGTAGTGATTGCTATAAAGTCGGTCTCGCAGAGGGCAGACGGCAACGGGAAGAGCAGCAAAGGAGAAGAAAGACACAACAGGAAGCAGAACGACTAGCTCGTATGCAGGAGGAAGATCAAAAGCGGCAGGCTCGCCAGCGTCTCCTTGAAGCCTGGTATGAACAACAACCGGACCGCCAATGTATCGTGTGCAAACAGATACTTCCAGCCTCTGCATTTAGCTATAGTCAACTCAGTAACGTTAGTGACCTCTGGGTGCCTCACTTACACAAGCGATGTAAGGAGTGCCATGATACGTATCTTCAACACAATAAATCCGTCAATCCTCCTTGTCGGATATGCAAGACGCCGACCCGTGTAGGCGACTTCCTACCAGCATACTACGGATATCGCCTTGATCTCATTAGAATTTGTTGCAGACGCTGTATTCCTCGTTTTGAGGAACTGACGGAATCCGAACAACGTGTCCTATTGAAACAGGCAATGACGGAAGCATACGGCAAAACGTCGGTTATTTATGCATTACAATATGATGACACTTTCCCTTGCCAGCATATTGGCAGAACAAAACGCTACACACGACGCATGGACGAATACAAGCGGAATTGGCACCAAGATATCCGCCACCATTTTGTACTCCAGCAACTTTCATTTGGGCCACTTTCAATAGAATATGAAATCCGATGGATGCTTTATGCACTCAAGCAAGGATGGACGATTGATAATTTTGATCTTCTAGAATTTGGGAAGGATCGACGCGGCGAGAAACACGTACAAGCAAAGGTAACTGAGGCAGTGCAGACACTCAATCCATTTACCACCTCATTTGAAATAGTAAGACCACTGATACGCGGATTTACCAACACAATTGATGCCGAAATCGTAAACTGGTATTGTACACGATATCATGTCCACGCTTATCCAAAGGAAGAGGAGATCGAGCAACGTCTTATTCTCCTAGAACGTTTACATGGATTAAAAAGGGTGTAAGTTCTTAAATGTAAAAGTCGACGGTCCCATGCATATGCAGAGCTACGTTGTTACGTAATTGTAATTCAAACGTATTACGCATTCGAATTATTTCGCGAGGTCACGAAAGTATTCGAGATTATCTGCGGTTATTACAACCACGCTTTCCCAGTGCTGAGAAAGCAAGGCGGATTTTAAAAAGGGTCGGTATTTTGCAGACCCGTTTCCAAGCGATATTCTTATGCCCTGTTGCCGTTACCCTCTTAGAGTGTGTCTTAAGACAAACAGTTCGTGTCAGAAAGGAGCCAGGCGCGTCAAAAAGAGACGGATCGCAGCGATGTGGATCAACCTGTTGTGCAAAGGACCGCAGTTTCACATTTCCAGGGACCTCTTGAAGAGCTGCTCTCACGAGATCGTCTACCCAGCCTTCAGCTTCTGCGCTGTCAACAACAGCCGCAACGACTGCGATATAATCTTTTTCTAAGCTGACAATCTCCGTGAGCCTTTTTCCGAATTGGGAACGAAGAAAATACGTGAGCCTGTCTGGCTTTCGGATAGCATCGCGCAAGGCATCATTCAATAGACCGAAATCAAAAATGCTGTCTTGTATCACGGTTTGCACCTCCATAACATGGTAGATATGAATATCCTGATATACATAGATATACCATATTCGCAGGAGCTTATACTTTTCACGTGAACCACATTCTGATATGATTGCATGTGCAAGCAAGGAAGGTGATAGCTAAGCAAACAGCGGAGGCATTGTCCAAGATATTGGACGTGTAAGACGCACGAATTCCAGAGGAAGAGGGAAAGACTGTTCACTGAGAAAGAGACTTTTAGGAATGATTTCGAACTGACCCAGCAGCAGGCCATATCTATTAAATACGACTAGAATCAATACAATAAGTACCAGCTTATCTACGAGAATGAGCTGATGACAGACAAACCCATAGAGGTACATTCCCTTATTAACTCTATAAAGAGACGTAAAGATACGTCCTACGAGGTTGACGAAACGAATGCGATACAAATAGTGGGCACGGGATCGCAAAGGAGTTCTCAATGGGTGGCGGGGCCAGCTTCTCAGTCGAGAAACGATCATCCAAGAACAGCTGGGAAAGTGGACATTCGCAGTGACGATGCGCGGGCAGGCTCATATTGCACATATTCTAGTGCAGAGCTTTGATTATTATGAACGCCACTTGCATCTTAGACACGATGAGCGGCCAATTATGGTGCTGGTCTCCCTGGCGCATACCACGTGTGTTCCTCTTCACGTCGAAGTCCTTGATTTTCCTACGAGCTATGCACCGTATCAACTCCCGGCGATATATACTCCTGAAAAGCGGGGAACCGTTTTGGGAAAACAAGTGCTACTTGGACAACTGCTTACTCAAACCGTTGAGCCTGATGAGGCACTTGCTGATTTTGCATCCTCGACCCGCTTTGCCTACTTTGCTCGAATGGCACGTCTCCTCAAACCATTGCCGGGTCGCACTCCAGGATTATAAGATAAGCTCATCCTTCCGAAAATAATTGTGTCGTTCTTGTGTCGTTCTTATGAGACAGCGCGTAGAGAACACCCCTTTCGTCTAGCTTCTAGAGCGTATTTATACTATCCTTCTTTTTCCCTATTTATTTGTATTTATGCGGCATTTACGTAATTTTGCGTGTATACATGATTTTCATGGTATACTCTTAGCAATGAAAGAATAGATCCTACGAGGAGAAAAAGGAGGTCTATCTATGTTCGAAGAAGATCCATTTGATCGTTGGTGTCGAAGCGTTGTCGAACTGTGCGTTTTGGTCATCCTGCTTCTTGAGTCGTCCATCCAACAGCAGTGGTTCCGACTCGTCTACTCATTGAGCATTCTCGGATTGCGCGTACGGCACCTGCTCTTTGCACTCTGGAAGAGAGGGAGTTTCCTCTGCTTTGCTTTCTACCGGCGTTTTATCTGTCTACCCCTGATGCTCTGTGGCCTGATGAAGGTTCCTACCTGGGCAGAGATAGAGGCTCATCGGCTACAGATGATTGCACGCACTGGGATTGATGTGTTACGTCCGGCAGAACTGGAAAGAGGGCTTGAGCAGGAACAAATGATGCAGCAAACACCTACAGAGATGCGAGAGCGAAGGAGCCAATAACATGCTTTTGCAGAGTATTCTCAGTACCGGCCTGGTTACATTGCTTACTCTTGGGGCCTGTCTTACAGGAGTCTATGTTTTCAACAGATCCAGATGGACCCTGTACGAGGCCGAACAGCAGTCCGGTCTTTCTCAGCAAGAATTGCACGAGCTCATCAGAGAGGGCTTGCTCACCTTGAGACGCAAGTACTTCGTGCTCGGGCCTTTCACCCTCGATCGTTATGAGGTCATCGAGGTGCGAGATCGGTATCCAGAACTGCAAGCAGCACGCGCTGCTCTGGCAAAGGAGGTACGCAGGGTTGCCGAAGAGGCAGCGGCAAGAATACGCGAATCGAACCAGCGTTATGAGGAGGAGGTGCGACTCCAACAAGAGGAACTGGAGAGGATGAAGCGCGTTTATGCA
>CAXTXB010000336.1:0-303 GCA_964247965.1 uncultured Dictyobacter sp.
GCAAGAAAAAGAGCAGGGAACACACTGGTCGTCATTTTTCAAACGTTCAGGCTGACTTCTGCTTCTACTGAATATTTAGAGTAGTTCAAGGATAGTGGCGTTGGCCTGGCCGCCGCCTTCACACATCGTCTGTAAACCATAATGGATGCCCTTATCACGCATGTGATGGACGAGGGTCGTCATTAGCCGCGCGCCAGAGCCGCCAAGAGGATGGCCAAGGGCGATCGCGCCGCCATTCGGATTAAGGCATCGCTCGTCCGCGCCTATGTCGTGCAACCAGGCCAGCGGAACAGAAGCAAAGGC
>CAXTXB010000336.1:313-6777 GCA_964247965.1 uncultured Dictyobacter sp.
CCTTTAGCTTCAGGCCACTGCGAGCCAGCACCTTATGTGTTTCTGGTATTGGTCCGGTGAGCATCGGCATCGGGGCGGAACCGACCACAACGGCCGTATGGATGCGGGCTATCGGCGTGAGCCCCAGTTCCCTGGCTTTCTCCAGGGTCGTAATCAGGAGTGCGGCCGAGCCATCGCTAATCTGAGAAGAGTTGCCAGCGGTAATGACTCCATCCGCCCGGAATGCCGTTTTGAGTGTGGCCAACGTCTGAACGCTGCCGCCGCGTCGCACGCCCTCGTCGGTTTCAACAATAGTCCCATCGGCACGTTTTATTGGTGTGATCTGATGGGCGAAGCGACCCGCGTCAATCGCTGCTGCAGCCTTCTCATGTGAGCTCAGTGAAAACTCATCGAGCTGGGTGCGGGATAAGCCCCACTCTTTGGCGATCATTTCCGCGCCAATGCCCTGATTGGGGAAAGTCTCACCATAGCGCTCTATATAATATGAACCCAGAGGATTCTGCCCATTGGCCATTGGTGAGCTCATGGGGACGCGCGACATCGACTCTACGCCGCCGGCAACCACCACATCATAGTGACCGGCTATGATGCCTGCCGCTGCAAAGTGTACAGCTTGCTGTGACGATCCACACTGCCTATCAACCGTAGTGCCGGGAACATGCTCTGGCCAGCCAGCGGACAGTACAGCGGTACGGGCAATATCAAAAGTCTGTTCGCCGACCTGGCTGACACAACCCCAAATGACATCATCAATCACCGACGGATCAATACCTGTGCGCGCTGCTAAAGCCTGCAGCACCATAGCTGAAAGATCAGCGGGATGCACACTCGACAAACCGCCGTTGCGCTTCCCAACCGGTGTACGTACGGCCTCGACAATTACCGCATCTCTCGTCATCTGAATTCTCCATTCCTTGTGTTCTTGTGTGCTCGACAGCAATTCCAGCACTCACTAAACTGGCGTAAGGAGCTTCGGTTGATATCTTTATCATCCCTAGCACTTCTACAATTTGAATGTGTACTCTAACCGGAACTATCTTGTGTACTAAAAGAGACAATAGAATAGATATAATGGGTATGTTCAGGAGATGGCCTGCTGGATCGTCTCTACGGGTAGCTCTCCATCGGCGTATTGGCGGCGTGCAACTTTTTTATCGAACTTACCCACGCTTGTGCGTGGCAAAGCCGGTACAAAGCTCCAGCGCTCAGGCAACCACCATCTCGCCACCTGTGGCGAAAGCCACTCCCGCAACTCTTCCGCCCGAATGTTCGATCCTTCTCTGCGTACCACCAGGGCGAGCGGGCGCTCCTGCCATTTCTCATCATAGACACCGACAACGCATGCCTCGATGACATCGGGATGGTTCGTCAGCCGGTTTTCTAATTCGACTGAAGAGATCCACTCGCCGCCAGATTTGATCACATCCTTTGCCCGATCGGTAAGCACAAGATAGCCTAGTTCGTCGATTGTGCCAACATCGCCGCTGCGCAACCAGCCATCGTGAAAGCGCTCTGGATCAGCACCATTATAATAAGAGCCGGTGATCCATGGTCCACGAACCTCGACCTCGCCAACCGCCTTTCCATCTTGAGGAAGCTGTGTACCCTCATCGTTCACGATACGACCCTCCACTCCAAAGATGAAGCGGCCCTGAGTGGCACGCTGATCTAGCTCCTCCTCGGGCGAGAGTCCACGTGGGGGTACGCCGGATGTCGCTACAGGAGACGTCTCGGTCATACCCCAGGCCTGGCGAACCTCAATACCCAGTTCGTCGCGATATGCCTTGATCAGGGAGCGCGGTACAGCGGAGCCACCACAGACGACGCGCCGTATCGACGAGACGTCGTGACCGGAATGCGTGCGCAGCCACTGCAACATATCATTCCAGATCGTTGGAACGGCCATTGCAAGCGTCGGGCGCTGTGACTCTATCATTGATACAATTGGTGCAGGCTGCAGGAATCGGTTGCACATAAGAACGTCCGCCCCTGTGAAGAGTGCCGCATACGGTAGGCCCCAGGCGTTGGCATGGAACATCGGGACCACGGCCAACGCCCTATCCTGGACGGATAAGCCCGTCGAGTTGCCAGTACAGAACGTCAGCGAGTGCAGATATGTGGAGCGGTGGCTGTAGACCACCCCCTTTGGATTCCCAGTTGTCCCACTCGTATAGCACATGATTGCCGCCGAGCGCTCGTCGAGTTCGGGCCAATCAAAGAGAGGCGATTCAGCCGCCAGCAGTTCATCATAAGATAAGACTATTTTTTCACTGGCGTTCAATGCCGCAACATCTCCTTCCCCTACGACCAGGATTGTCTTCACCGTCGGCATCAGCTTGAGTGTAGGAGCAAGAAGTGGTATGAGGCTAGCATCGGCAATTATAATCCGGTCCTCTGCCTGTGAGGCGATAAAGCCAAGCTGCTCAGGCGTAAGCCGGACATTCAACGTGTGCAGCACGGCTCCCATGCATGGGATAGCCAGGTAAGCTTCCAGGTGTTCCTGATTGTTCCACATAAACGTTGCCACACGCTCATCGCCGTTGATGCCTAAACGGCGGAGCACATTGGCAAGACGCGCTGCCCGTGCTCCAACCTCACTATAAGTTGCCTGCCGCACTCCACCGCTTGCGTCGGTCGCCGTTACTACAACTCCATTGCCATAGGTCGTGGTACCCGCACGCAACATCGAAGTGATGGTCAGAGGGACATCCTGCATTGTGCTTTCCATACTATTTATCCTCCTCGATATATAGCCGTCCTTAATTGATTTATATCGAAATAAGAAGTGAGTGGTTTCCATACTACCAGTAACTATTCCAAAAGGAGAGCCGTTGTAGCTAAGTGTGGGGAACTGTTGTGGCTATCAAATCAAATTGTCGACGCCTCCTCCTTGAGTGGCCCGGTCACAGTTTTTGCTCATTGCCTAATCTCTTCAATATGGAAAGGCTGAAAAACATATGACTCTCTTAATCATACCATGAAAGAGCGCTACAAACAACTGATGGGATGAAACAAAATAAGAGTTCTACTCCTGGGAACAAGCGATTCTAAAGATGGGCGCTGAATGAATATGCGACTGATTCCCTTCGAGAGTAACTGGGTGATAGAATGTAATGTTTCTATCTGATGAGTTGGGGTAGGATGGGGTCGAATGTGAAGCTGTAGATAAACAGCCATGATTTTTAATAGAGCTAGATAAAGGAACAAGCCATGATTAATTCAATGAAATCGCCCTGTGACGAAGGCGTTCTTCATTCAAAACCGCTGCATACTTCGAGCTCTTCAAGTAGGGGGCTCTGGATATTAGTAGCAACGATTCTGGGATCGAGTATGGCATTCATTGATGGCTCTGTGGTCAATGTGGCCCTGCCAGTATTACAGCGCGATCTAAACGCCACATCGGCTGATGTGCAATGGGTGGTAGAGGCATATTCCCTCTTTCTCTCCGCCCTGATCCTGGTTGGAGGCGCTCTGGGTGATCGTGTTGGACGACGGCGTATTTATGCCCTGGGTGTGCTTGTCTTCTCGCTCTCTTCCATCTGGTGCGGGCTGTCACCGAATATCAATCAGCTTATCATCGCACGAGCCGTGCAGGGGATCGGTGGCGCGCTACTAGTGCCTGGTAGCCTGGCAATTATCAGTGCCGCGTTTGACGAGCAGAAGCGGGGGCAGGCAATAGGAACCTGGTCTGGTTTTACATCTGTTACCTCAGTGATTGGCCCTGTCCTTGGAGGATGGCTGATCCAGGTGGCTTCGTGGCGCTGGGTCTTTTTTCTCAACGTCCCGCTGGCCATAGTCGTGCTCATCATCGTCTTCTGGCATGTACCGGAGAGTCGACACGAGGGTATAACTGGAGGATTGGATTGGTGGGGAGCATTGCTGATCACAGTTGGTCTGGCGGGTATAGTGTATGGCTTAACTGAGGTCAGTGCGCTCGGCTGGGGGAACCCTGTTGTGCTCAGTACACTGGCCATCGGTATCATTGCCCTGGTCGCCTTTCTTGTGATTGAGGAACGTATCAAAAATCCAATGGTGCCGCTCGCCCTGTTTCGCTCATCATCGTTCAGTGGAGCCAATTTACTTACGTTCCTTCTGTATGGTGCGTTAGGAGGAGCGCTCTACTTCTTGCCCTTCAACCTGATCCAGGTGCAGGGATACTCGACTGCTGCTGCCGGGGCCGCCCTGACACCATTTGCTCTGACCATGTTTCTCCTCTCACGCTGGACGGGGGGCCTGGTGAAGCGCTTCGGGGCCAAACTTCCTCTCATTGTTGGACCAGTGATTACTGCCCTTGGCTTTGTCATCTTCGCGATACCTGGTATCGGCGGCAGCTATTGGACAACTTACTTTCCCGCTGTGTTGGTAATGAGCCTGGGCATGACTATCACTGTCGCACCGTTAACCACAACCGTTATGAACTCTGTTGACCAGCAAGACGCAGGCACTGCTTCGGGTATCAACAATGCTGTCTCGCGTACTGCTGGCCTGCTAGCTATCGCCCTGTTAGGAATCATTGTTATAGGTATCTTCAATAGTAATTTGGAGAGCCACCTGGCGGCCTTGAGCCTGCCAGCAGGTATATATCAGGCGATTGCTCAGCAATCCAGCCGACTTGCGGGAATAGAGATTCCGCGCGGTGTAGGGGCAAGTGTGCAGGCATCCATCAAGCAAGCCATCAACGATTCTTTCGTTACTGCATTTCGGACGGTAATGCTTATTAGCGCCGGGCTGTCGGTGGTTAGCGCGATAATTTCCTGGATAATGATTAGTGGTAAGACTGCTAACCGTGCTGTAGAAAAGGCTCCGAAGGTACAAAAAACAGGGCTGGGAGCACAGAGCTAACCTGAACAGCCCTATTTGCGTCCGCACTCAGTCTGCCACAGCGGGCTGAGCCAGGCGGGAGGAGGCCTGCTTAGAAATCAGGTTGTAGCGCTGAAGATCGAAGCGATGTGTTCTATACCGGAACTCAAAGGTGAAGCCGGGCCAAAGGGTGGTGTTGTGCCCTTTGGCATCCAGGTACCAGCTGGAGCAGCCCGAGGTCCACACGGTGCCCTGCATCCGCCGCTGCATTTCTGCATAGAACGCCCCTTGCGCTGCCTGCTTCACATCGACGGCACGCAGGTTTTGCTTATCCATCACCCGAAGACAATCCATAATATACGCTATTTGCGATTCGATCATGAAGACCATCGAGTTGTGACCCAATCCCGTGCTTGGGCCAATAAGCAGGAAGAGATTAGGAAATCCGGTAACCGTTGTCCCCATATAGGCATTGGGTCCTTCTACGTTCCAGGTATGAGCAAGCGATTGGCCGCCGCGCCCGTAGATATGCTGTGGGAGCTGCGTGTCGGTCACGTGAAAGCCTGTGCCACAGATGATCGTGTCGATGTCGTGCTCTCGACCATCCTGGGTAACGATGCTGTGTGGATGCACTTCGCGGATATGTTCTGTGACGAGTTCGACGTTGGGTTGCGTAAGTGCTGGATAGAAATCGTCGGATAGAAGAATGCGCTTGCAGCCCAACATATAGTGTGGAGTAAGCTTTTCGCGCAGCACGGGATCTGAAATTTGATTCTGCAGGTGCTGCTGCGCGAACCGTATAGCACTTTTCAAGATGTCGGGCTTGTAGATGAGCCCATAGGCGGTCAACTCACGCAGCCAGTACATTTGGGTCCGTTCAAGACGTTGGAGAATAGGTAGGATGCTATAAAGTGTCTGCTGCCACGTGGGGATCGCACGATCTAGCCGGGGAAGAATCCAGGGTGGCGTGCGCTGAAAGAGAGAGAGGTGGCCGACCTGGGGCTGAATACGCGGAACGAACTGAATAGCCGATGCTCCCGTACCAATGACGGCCACGCGTTTTCCCGTCAGGTCATAGTCATACTTCCAGCGTGCCGAGTGGAAGAGCATGCCCTCAAACTTCTCAATGCCAGCAATAGCTGGCAAGGATGGTTCGCTGAGCGGTCCATTGCCAAGGACGAAGATATCAGCGGTGAGCAGCCCCTGCGAAGTAGTGATGTACCAGCGCTGGTCATCTTCGTTCCACCGGGCGTTCTGCAGTTCGCAGTTCCACTGAATATGAGGAAGGACGCCAAAGCGTCTTGCACAACGGCGGAGATACTCCCAAATTTCACGTCGAGAAGAATACGTATGGCTCCAATGGGGATTGAGCGCGAATGAGAACGAGTACAGGTGTGATTGAACATCACAGGCACAGCCCGGATAGGTATTGTCGCGCCACGTCCCCCCGATATCGCCCGCCCGCTCGATAACGACAAAGTCTTCCTGCCCGCCCTGCTTGAGTCGGATGGCCATACCCAAGCCAGAAAAGCCCGTCCCCAGAATCGCCACGTGGACATGCCGAGCAGGTCCATCTCCATTAAAGAACTCATTGAGAGAGAATGTATATCGTTGCTCATCAGAGAGCGTCTTGCCACCATTCGCAAAAACCCGGAACATGATAG
>CAXTXB010000337.1:0-3108 GCA_964247965.1 uncultured Dictyobacter sp.
CTACAGGGACGACCAGGAACCTTTTTTCCCCGCCGACCTATCATACGAGCAAGCGATTCGCGATACCCGCAGCGCGATGGAACGTGTGGCCTCCGTGCGTATGATTCCCGGTGATACTCCTGAGAGCCGCCTGCGCGTAGGCCATATCGCCTACGACCTGCGAGCCGCCCAAAAGGACAGCAATGTAATGTTCCCCCTCACGCGCTTCCGCGAACTGGCCCAGCAAGGCTTCATCGGAGCCCTCGCCCCACGCAACTATTCCTATCACGGCCTCACCAACATCCCGCGTCTGCGCTAGGAGACCCCCCCCCAATGGGCGCAGATGCTCAAACACGACGGCGGCGACGCCGTCTTTCTTACCCCTGGCTGACCAGTCTGTCACATGACCGTGAGTCATTTAGCCCGCGCCATCGAAGCCATTGGCATCCCCACTGTAAGCGTCTACATAGAAGCGTTCCAGCCCACCGCCCAGCTCCTCAAGCCTCCGCGCGCCCTCTTCACCCCCTTCCTGATGGGCCGGCCGCTGGGCCTCCCCCATCAACGAGAACTGCAGCTTGCCACCATCCAGCTCGCCCTCAACCTCCTCACAAGCGCAGCCAGCTCGCCAACCTTTGAATCCCTCGTACAGTGAATCCGTACTCCTTTGCCAATACCTTTCTTACTTAATTGGTATTATCCCTCGCGATGCGGTCGCGAGGGATGGTCTCTACGCGAAGATCGAAGTACGCTTTAGCCGTTAAGGGTGATGGCCCGCTCGCTTTCCTCTGCACATATGGTAGGTAGTTGCAGGACTTCTTTTTCAATCTGACTCCAGACTTTCTGTGTTGCCTGCGCATAACCCGACGAATGGATGCTTTGATCACGGCTATCGAGCAGCCTGGAGAGGCGCTGCTTGTATGTTGCCAGAGGGGCCTTCTGAACGCTATAGGCGGGCAGCGAGGCGAGTTCGATCTGTTCTGGTGGATAGAAGACGTCGGGGTTGAAGCTAAGGGCGAGCAGGTTGGCGATGTCTTTGAAGTCTCGCTGGATGAGGAATGAAAAAGAATGTGGTTGTGAACTGAGGGCAATGACGCATCCACCGATACTGCCCAGGTGCAGTATGGGCGCGGCAATGACGCTGTGGGCAAGGTCGCCAAGATAGCTGCCATCATCGGGACAGGTGACATCGTCGAACAGATTTTTGCCCATAACTGGACTCAGAGTGCTTACCGCCTGGCCCGCGAGGGACTCTATACCCAGGAAAATCGCGGACTGGTCCAGGTGCTGCTCCCACGGCATGGTTCCGCGTGCAATACTCACAAGCAAGCTGCGTACCTTCTGAACCGGCCGGCCCGGCTGATCCAGCGCAGGCGGTACACAACGCGCGACAAGCAGGGCAATTCCAAAGTTACGTGGGTCCAGAATATTTATTGCCTCCGCCAAAATAGTGTCGCAGAGCACCTCAAAGCGCATCGCCGGTGATATCGCGGCCAGGATGCGTAGTACCCTCAGATTGATATCCGCTGGAGGAGCCTTTATAGTCGTCGGCTCTTTATACTCTGTTTCCTGCAACATCGGAAACTCCTCCAGAATCGACTGCAAGACTTTCTCTCGTTGCTCCGGCATAAAATCTGGCAGATCGCGCAGATACTGAAGTCGGCGCGGTGTCGAGATGTTGCTGGCCCAGCGAACCAACGTCAACGGATGCACTCCCAGTGCAAGGGCAATTCTCTGCCTCTGCTGTACATCCTGAATATGCGCGTTTAAGACATCTCTCCACATATACTATATCATCCTCTTTCTATCAGATCTGAAAAACACATTTCTTCTCATTGGATATCCACAAAAGAATGTATCATTACTTTTTATCAATTGTCAATGACAGTTGTCAACAATGGTTGCATATTGCCTGACCTGCATGATGACAAACACAATGACTTACGCAAATTTTTGAAAAAAGAGCAGGCAACACACGCTGGCCCTCATTTTTCAAAAATTTGCGTAAGTCATTGCGCTGGAATATCGACACTATGGAATATTTCTTGTATACTGAACGAGGTTTTGTCTGGAGGAAGAAAAGTAGAGATAGAAGCAGGTAGGAACAATGCAAGAGCCAAAAACGTGGCGTGAATTCCTGGGGAAAATTATCCAGGACCCGCGCGAGAAACAGCGACTGGCCGATCTTTTAGGCGTCAATGAGCGGACGCTGGACCGCTGGGCAACGGGCCTTTCAAAGCCACGCTCAAGCGCACATGTACGCCAGTTACTAAAAGCTTTTCCCAATCAGCGCGCAGTCCTGGCTGCACTGATGCGTTCCGATTTCCCTGATGCGGTGGAGCAGACGGCCGATGAGCATGATATTTTCATCGATGGCATTATTAAGGATGTGCCGATTCCTTTTTATCAGCGAGTTATTGAGACCTATGCCACAGCCGTCGAGCCTGTGCGCGCCTGGACCATCTGCAACCTGGTGCTCCAGCAACTCTCACAGCAGCTCGATATCGATCACCAGGGTATCCGCGTCTTGTTGATGCAGTGTCAGCCAGCAAGGGGAACGCACATGGTTCACAGCCTACGCCTACTCTTTGAACATACGAGTGGTCAGGCAGTTTCAGAGAATTGGCCCCTCTTCTACGGTGCTGAATCGCTCGCGGGCCTGGCCGTGATGAAGGGGACGCCCCAGATTAAACAAAGGCTGCACTCCTCTGATGCCCTCACGGATACTCTCGCGCACAACCTGCAGCCTTTTCCGCTGCGCAGTGCTGTAGCTTATCCCATTCAGCGCGCCGGTCGTTGCGCGGGCAGCTTGCTCGTGCTCAGCACGTACACCTCGTTTTTCACCCAGACTCGTATGGCTCTGCTCCAGCATTATATCCATCTCCTCACCCTG
This sequence comes from uncultured Dictyobacter sp., assembly GCA_964247965.1. Taxonomy (GTDB): domain Bacteria; phylum Chloroflexota; class Ktedonobacteria; order Ktedonobacterales; family Ktedonobacteraceae; genus Dictyobacter. The sequence continues at coordinate 2,870 of CAXTXB010000337.1, forward strand.
GCCTTTCAAGAGCAGGAATTTTATGCCTCGGCCGATATCGACCTGAAGCTTCTACCCTCAGAAAGCGTACAGCAACACGTGCTCGATACATTTCAGGAGCGCGTCTTGACCCTCTTCTGCCAGGCCCGCGAACAAGGAGAGACCCTGACCTGGCCACAAGCCGAACAGCTCGCAACAAGCGAGATCGAAGCAACCCTGAGACAAATGGTACAACAAGAACGCTAAAATGCAAACATCAC
>CAXTXB010000337.1:3118-6775 GCA_964247965.1 uncultured Dictyobacter sp.
AAATAAAAAAACCCGCCCCGCCTAATCTTAATAATTTTTGGCTTTATGCATTACTCGGGCTTTTCACCCCATGCTCTTAATAATGTAAGCAGCGCGCAGAAATCTTCGTCCTGCATCTCGCGCAAAAGCCGTTCATAGAGAACATCAAGCTCTTCTTGCGTCGCGACGTTCTTGCGAACTAAAAAAGGCTGTCCTAATTTAAATGCGACCATATGGTCGTGATAGAACGACAGGTAGTTCTCAGTCCCGTACGACCATTCAATGGCGTCGGCCTTAGTCTGTACATGAGTATAACCTGCGTCGCGCAGCAACTTTGCGAGCACAGGAGTAATCCCCATTAATGCTCCATCAGGTGAAAAACTTTGCCCGGTTGCTTTGAACGCCTGCGTTCCTTTCATGGAGATCAGTTGGAAGGTTGGGCTGGTGGTGATCGATACCTCTCCATCTACCAGGCGTATCGTACCTCCGGGACGCAGCAGGCGGTAGCATTCGCGTAGCACGGCGGGCCACTGCATGCGGGGGATAAACACGATGAAGCGCGCATTGATCAGATCAAACGAGGCGTCGGGAAAGTCCAATGGTTGCAGGATGTCTTTGATCTGGAAACGAATGTTTTGTAGTCGCCGCACATGTGCCTGCGCCCGTGCATACTCAATCATGGTCCTGCTAATATCAACACCTACTACCTGGACATCAGGATAGGTCGTGGCAACGTTGAGCGCCCATCCACCCGGCCCACAAGCCAGGTCCAGAACGCGCTCAATCCCCACCATATCCTTCCGCTCCGAAAAGAGCCCCCCCATACACCTGGTCACAACCCGGTCCTGCTCGATCAGTCGCGCCATCTCAGATCCGCTTTCCGGGTCCATAAAATAAATATTCCCCTGCTCACTTGAATCGCCCGCTGACATCGTGTACTCCTTAGTAGGCAATAGGCACAAATAGGCACAAAATCAGGCATGAAATAAAATTTTCTCATAGTTATTTTCGTTTATCCAGTCCCAAACATCATATCCAATATAATAAATATTCCATATAGTTTGTCAAGTAATACTATCCGCATTTAGACTAATTCAGTCCATAAAGCCATAGATCTAGTACCTTCTCAAGCTTGAGATATACAGGCAAGCAGTATTTAAACGAACTATTGTATAATTCACACTATCTTATTAACAGCATGGGATAACGGACGGCAAAACAGACAAAGTGAGCTATGAGATAATGAGCTGAATAGAGGAAGAGGATAAAGATGGTTACATGCGTGTCACTGTTTCGTGGCATCAACGTCGGGGGCCGTAATAGAATAAAAAACGAATAGCGTTTTAAGTGAGGCTAGCATGCAACAACTGGCGAAGAGAATGCGCCTCTTCAGTAAGCGTGTGATCAATCCGGTGGTGCTTAAATCTGCGGGTTCTTCTCGCAGCCCGTTTGCCATCATTCATCACGTCGGACGGCGGAGCGGGAAGGCTTATGAGACGCCGCTGCTAGTTGCGCCGATTGTAAATGGTTTTGTGATCGAGTTGACGTATGGATTTGAGGTGGATTGGTATCGCAATGTAGTGGCGGCTGGACAATGTAGCGTACTATGGCATGGCAGAGAGTATGTTTGTTATGAATTTGAACCGATTAATGCTGAAACCGCGTTGTCAGCGTTTCCTCCACTTTTAAGGTTCCCTTTGTGGGTATTTAGCGCTCAGCATTTCGTAAAGATGAGGCATCAGGAAGTTGTGTGAGCTTATGCAGCTTCGCTACTCTTTACACTTCTTTTCAATACTATTGTTTATCTTATGTACATTGCTGCAATCTTTTGCACTTTGCGCAAAAGATTGCAGCAATGTACATAAGATAAACAATAGTATTGAAAATTTAATGCTGGGCTAGCACGACATCCAGATGATCCCAGCGCTCGCGGAGGATACCGGCGAGTGCGCGCAGGCCCCAGCGTTCGCCTTCGGCATGTCCTATCTCTGCCACAGTCATCTCTGTTTCCCGCACTGCGTCCGCCGCCGATGGACGAAGCTGACCGGTAATGTAGAATGTAACTCCTTGAGCGGCGGCCTCGCGAATCAGGGCATCATTCATCGCGCCGACCACGGCAATGTGCTCTACCGTCTCACCCAAGCCGCTTTGCATCCCTGGCGCTTTGCCAAAGATTTCAGTCAAGGTGGCAAGAAGGCTCTTCAGTGACGTTGGCTCAATCGTTCCGTGCATGCCTTGTGGAACGGAGTCTTTGTAGGCAAAGGGGACGGGTTGGGTCATGGAGAGGGCCTGGGCGAGTCGCTGATTGAAGCCGAAGGTCAGGGTGGCATCAAATGCGAGATGGGAGGCTAGAACTCCCACGTGCTCCGGCAGTTTCTCTCTCACAAGCCGCCAGGGTCGGTGCAGAAAGAGAGCATCCAGCCGCTCCTGCCAAATCCAGGCTTCTATGCCGGTCCACGGCTCCAGTGCCAGGCCCATGCGTGTAATTGGCTGCGAGGAGGCACGATAGACGCTCGCCTGATCATGAGGAAAACGTGCGCTGCCCAGCGCTCGATCAAGATAGGCCGCAACCTGGGAAAGAGAAGGAGAGATAGAGGGCGAAGTACTCACAGCTTGTTTCTCCATTCCAGACTCTTCATGTTTAATTGACGCAGATATTTATCTCCGTCTCAATCAATCATTGCGAACTTTTAAGAAATGATGAACATCATGCTTTCCCTGCAAGTTTTATTACCGTCAGTAATAAAAAGAGCAGGGAAAGCATGATGTTCATCATTTCTTAAAAGTTCGCAATGATTGATAAGGCAAGCAAAGCACGATGATTGTTATTGCGAAACGGAGCCAAGGTATTGCCGGCCATCGGGGCCAGTTACCTGCAAGACCGATTTTGTGAGATTCGTACCATCGACCATATTGCTAAAGGCAGGCCAACCCGTCTCCCCGTTATATCCAGCCAGCGTGCAGTTATATCCTGGTACACCACCCGGGTTATGTGGGAAACAGTTGATACTTGCTCGACCCTGTGAATCTGTGGTTGAGATTTGTACGATTATATTGCGGCCCAGGGCGGTCAGCGTACCCTCAGTCCAATTGGCGTTACAGCCGACTGAGTAGACGTTCTGCCCGGTTGCCAGTATGTCGCCGGCTGCATCCGCGACCTGGAAAGGCGCGAAGAGCATGCGTGATTTATTGCAGCCCATTACTCCTGGATCTTGATCATCACAACCTATGCCATTGCAGCCAAATGGTGACTTCTGTTCACTCGATGCCGATTGCGCTGCCGATTCCCCACCAGATTGACTCGGTTGTTGACCTTCACCCTGTCTGGATGGCGCTGCACCATTATTGTTCGTCTCTCCCCCTGATGCAGTCGGACTCGCCTGAACATCGCCCGGTCCAATGTTGCTCTGGTGCAAGAACCCACGAGCAAAGGTCATCTCCGGCGCTACGAAAATGAAAGAAGCTATAAGAAATGCCAGCGAGATGAACGGCAGGAATTTTGTGCGCATAACAGTCTCTCCTTTAATTTTCTATGTTGCGAATGCAAGCGGTGGTACAGGGTATTCGGCGCCTGAATATATTATAGCAAAGTAACAAAGATTGAACGTGAATGAGCTACATATATATTAACATATGAATGTCGAGATAGTAACACTATCATTGCATTCACCTCCTAAG
>CAXTXB010000338.1:0-6772 GCA_964247965.1 uncultured Dictyobacter sp.
GAGGGGGCAATGACGTTTGACAGAACAATCTATAGGCGTGTGCCTGAAAATTAAAACAACCCGCTATCTCAATTCCAGGTAGCGGGTTGCAGCGTGGTAAGATAGAATTAGTAGCGGTGGTGGCGATGGTGATGGTGGCGGTGGCAATAGTTATCATCATCGTAGTCGCAATCATCATCGTCGTCATAATGATAGTCGTCGCCGCACGCGCCGTTGACTGCTTCCAGTTCCTGCTCATCGAGATCGATCGCTACATTTTCCTCGTTCGAAGTTGTGCTCTTGCTGCCAAATCCACGGAAAAGGTTTTTCATGATTGTGCTTCCTTTCTGGTTTTCAGATACTTTAGAGTTGTAGACTTCTTTTTTAGTGAGAGATGTTTTTTTGTTTCTCTCGATGGTTTCAGTATAACCTGAGTGGAACGAGATTAGTAGGAGACGGACCACATTTACAGTGTGAACTCCATCACAGTACTGGATTAACCCACAACATGTGACCGGCTCGCTCCAGTATCAGAGACTGATGATGAAGAGGAGGAGCAGGGGGCGAGGCTGACCATGCCACAAAGCACAATGGCACGGCGTCCATACATTTTTGGAATTCCTGCATCAAGATCTGCAAGCTCATCCCTGGTTGGTAGTGGTTTGATACCCGTGTTTTCTTTTTCCACTCGCTTCGCAAAAGCACTAGATCCTAACAAAAATGATACCAGGGCGGTCATTTTATATAGATGATCTTTGTACGTTCTAATAGATAAGGCGGCAAAGTGCTATGTCTGTTAGAAAAGGTGTAAATCTTCATGAAATCTTAGCGGTTTGATTAAATCGAGCGGAAGAGGTGTAGATTTGAGCAAAACCAAAGCGCCGAAGAATCTTGTCTCCCTGTCTAGCCTCGCGAGACGTATACGTACAAAGCCTATTATGGCTGTGATTGCAGCAAGCTTGCTCACCCTTATTGTCGTCACGTCCTTTGGCATCTCTAAGCTCTCCAGCCCTGCACCATTCACCCTGGCAATGGTTACCACACTCAGCGGTGGCCCGCAAGCAAGCCAGGGGCGAGAAGCACTGAACGGCGCTCAAATCTACATCGACAAAGTTAATGCAGCGGGCGGCGTGAACGGACATCCACTCAAACTGCAGGTCTTCGACGACAAGTTCGACGCCAAGCACGCTGAATCGGTCGCACGCCAGGTCACCGCGAGTCCCGCCCTGTTGACTCTAGGCCCGATCTATAGCGCCACGGTGCCGCAGCCAATCAACACAATCTACGCTAAAGCTCGCCTTCCTATGATTGCAGCCTCGGTCTCTTACGATGACCTGACAGGGAACCCAGTACGCCAGCGACACATTTACAACCCACTCGACGCTGGGCGACCCACGCCTCTTTGATCAGCGCACACGCACGGACTACTCAGGACTCCAGCTGACGATGACGGTTCAACGCAAAACCCTGGCCTATCTGATCAGCCATCTCTTGCCGCTCGCACTACTGTTTCTGCTCGTCTATGCCTCGCTGCACCTCCCCCTCAACCACCACCTGGGAGATCGCCTGACCTTGACGGTCACCGCACTACTGGCCGGCACCGTTTTGCTCTTGTCCATCAATAATGAGCTGCCAGAGATCGGCTATGCGATAAGCCTCGACTACATCTATTACATTTTCTTTGCACTCTGCTTAGAATGCATAGTGGTTTCAATGTGGCTATACGAAAAGAAGCCAGGAAAATTCACGCGCTTGATAAATAATCTTCTTCACATCACCTATGTTGCGGTCGTAATCACTACTATGATCTGCTACTTCGCCATCTATCACAGCAGGTTTGCTTGAAAAGATTCCAGGCGGTCTGCTATCTATGCTATCTAGACTATAAAAACACCAGATCGCGCTCCTTATCTCCATCTCCTATTATCAGCCTGGCTCCAGGAGATTGAGATAAAGTTGTTATTGCCATACCAATTTTGATGAAACGTTTTAGTAATTCTAGAACTGTCGTACGCTCGTCGTCAGCAAGCGTATGTAATTGCTCATATAGACCCATTGGCAATATTAAGTTATAGCGTTTTGTTCTTCTCTTGTTTTCCTCTTCTCTTTCACTTAAAGAGGTTTTTTCAGTGATAGCATCCATTATATAATCCGCTTCTTTCTTCTCTATCTAATACAAAGATAACTGGTTTAACGATAGACGTTACCTTAAAAACTACTAAAGATGATGAGGGAAACCGTCAACTCTAAATATTTATATTTGCTCAATCATATAAGCCATTCGCATATGTTATGTCTCCTCAGCCAGAGTTTCTTGTCAATCAGCTTGAAAGGATGTAGACTAAGAGGCAATCAATCGAACAGAAGGAGCATAGGATGCATAGTGATATTCTGAAAGAACAGATGGCTTACTATCGAGCACAAGCGCCAGAATATGATGAAGTCACCGAGAATGCCGAAGAACTCAAAGAGGCGTACGCTCGTGCAAGAGCGCTTCTCCAACGGATGGGTCCATACGAACAGGTGTTGGAACTGGCGTGTGGAACAGGAACCTGGACGCAGGCCTTGCTCCCCATAGCCCACGACATCACGGCCATTGATGCAGCGCCTGAGATGCTCGCCATTACGCGGCAGAAGCTGGGAAATGCACACATCTCTTACCACCAAGCCGATGTGTTTCAGTGGGAGCCGAGGCAGGAGTACGATCTCGTTTTTTTCGCCAATTGGTTGTCTCACGTTCTGCCTAAAGACCTCGATGCCTTTCTGCGCAAAATCTCTCGTGCAGTTCGCCCAGGGGGACATCTGGTGATGATTGATCAGTCTGCTCCGACCTCAAAGGATCGGGAGATCATGACAGAAGGGGAGGGAGGGGATCTCTATGCTCGCCGATCACTCCGCAACGGAGAGGCCTTTACCATCGTGAAGGTTTTCTACGAGGTCACGGCCCTCCAAGAGAGGTTGGCTGCTCTTCGTTTTGAGGTGGAGCTCCACCATCTGAGCGATCTTTTTTTCTTTCTCTCTGCAAGACGGCTGTGAGTCGTTTTCCACTCCTTCTCTGATGTGCCGCACTCAAAAGCGGTGTAAAACGCGCTGGCGCAGAAGAGCAAATCCTGCCCGGCCAAACATCATGCGTTTAATGAGCTTGATGCGCGTTCCCTGGCCTTCTGTTTGCCCATTGCGATGAACAAACGTCAATCCGGCCAGGACAGCTGCCTTGTCTCGCTCAAGACCATTGGCAAACCTCTGGAGTTCCACGATAGCACTGGCTTCCACTGATGCAAGCCAATGGTCGAGTTGTGTTCCCTGACGAGCACGCACCAAGCGGAAAAAATCCTGCACGAGTTGATAGATCGTTTCTGCTGTGGCGCTGGCCTGGCGGAGAGCCAAGAGTTCTTCTCGCTCTTTCTCCTCAAGGTCGTCAAATGGGCGAACGGAGAGCCAAACGGCTTTCTTCGCGGAAAAGTGGTCCAGAACGCCAGATTCTGCAAGCTCAGCAGGCTTTTTCCCACGCACAGCTTCCAAATGGGATCGCAGTGCCCGGTCGGAGTGGGGATAGCCCATAGCTTTGATCTCACGCCAAATCTGTTGGATGGTATGGCAACCCTCATCCATCGCTTTCTCACATAGGCTTCGTATCTATCAAAACTGCTCCGATGCCGGTGATGGTAATTGGTTTCGACGTAGGTTCCATCTTTGAGCCATCGTTGGACCGTTCGCACTCCAAGGCCAACTCGTTTTGCGATCTCTTTGACTTTCGCTCCTTTCTCTCGTAATGCTACTCCCTGCTGATAGCGGTCAGACCGCTCTGTTTGATGGGCCGAGTAGGGTTTGCCATCAGCAGTCAACAAAGCTGGCGGGAGTTTCTCCGGTTCAGTCTCTTCGGCTGGTTTTGATTGAGCCTCCTGACATCTTCGTATCTCAGCCCGACACCGTGCCAGTGCTTTTTCGACTGCTTCGGTCAGGTTCTTGCACAAGTGGAAGCGATCTGCGGTTTGAATCGCTTGGGGAGCGCCTTGATTGGCCGCAACGGCATAGTCCCCACCGCGATCGCGGCTGACGAGTTCGATTTCTGAATGCGCCTGTATCCAAGCTTTAGCCGTTTCCGCTTTGCGGTCTGGGAGCAGATCGATGGCTTTGTGGCGGGTTAAATCCACCAGGACTGTGCCGTAGGTGCGCCCGCGTCGCAGCGCGAAGTCGTCTATCCCCAGATGAGAAACAGGTTCGACAGGAGGAAGAGGTAAGGCCATGACGCAACGAAGAACGGTAGTCGGAGGGAGTGACTCATTAATATGTCCTCATATCCTACGGCTTATGGCTATAAGATATGGGACATAGTGAGATTAAAGGTGGTTAGCGTCCGAGCCGCCTTCGACCTTTGCAGCTGAGTGATCAGCGGCAACGGGAGCGGGGGCGGAAGGGTTGTAGATGCCGATGCCGATCAGGGCGGCTTCGACGATGATTACTGAAATGACAAGTGCGCGCGGCAGGCGGATGCCGAAGAGCGAGTCGAGTGAGAATTGTCCTGGACCGGCCAGGGCCAGGGCCAGGGCGGCGGCCATGTTGGTGACAGGGAGCTCTGCTCCGCCTTCGGCACTCCAGATGGGCTTGCCAGCGTGGGCCTTGGCGGTAGCCATGATCATCGCGGCCAGGGTGCCAACGGGACCCAGAGGATGCAGGAAGCCAAGCGCTGTGAGTGCGCCGCCGCCAAACTCCGATGCGCCCGCGCCCGCCGCCCATAGATGGCCGGGCTTAAGATTCATTGACTCAAGGAAGCCGGCAGTGCCCTGCAAGCCATAGCCCCCGAACCAGCCAAAAAGCTTCTGTGAGCCATGCCCACCCAGAAGACCTCCTACGGTGAGCCGTAAGATCAGTAAACCTAAATCTTTAACCATTTGTCATTCTCCTTATATTACAAAATATCACTAGCGCGGAATTGGAAATTTTGCACGGTCATATCGGCCACCATGTCTTCCAATACCAGCATACCTACAATACGCATTCGTCGTGAGTAACGTGTCAGTTCGAAGAATCGACAAGTACCATTGGATGGATGGCAGACGCGACAAAGTAGCTGATGATCTTTGGTGTTCATATATGTGCTCTATTCCTCATCTCCTTCTTGGTCAGACGATACATAGTTCGGTAGTTTTAATTCCTGTGCAATAGCTGTAGTAGCTCTTTTGAGAGCTTCAACCTGTTCAGTATCGCCACTCTCAACAGCCGCCCAATATGCTATTTTGCTTTTCACATATTGGAGTCTGAGTTGCATAAAGTGAATTTCCTTTGCAATATATTGCTCTTGCCTTTTTAACAATCCAATCTGTTCTTGAGCACCTTCAGAACCGCATTCTCGATTCTTCAAATATTGACGCATATCTGCAATAGACAAGCCGGTAGCATTGAGACAAGCGATGGCAACGACGAGGTTTACGTCATCCTCGCTATACATACGATATTTGCTGCTGGTATCTCGCTGTATCGGATCAATCAGTCCGATCGTTTCGTAGTACCTAAGCGTACTTTCAGGAAGCCCAGAAATTTTTGCAGCGTCTTTAATGGTATAGGTTTTCGTCTTCGTCATCTCAATGCTCGTACTTATCTTTTGGCTAAAGTTCAGCCCAGACGGCCAAATAACCTTTTCACGAAATCAGGATCTTCGTGATTAACCAGCGTCTGGTTCGTATCTAGGCCTGCAATCTGAGCCATCTCATCATCAGAGAGCTCGAAATCAAACACGTCAAAGTTTTCCTCGATACGCTCTCTACGGACGGACTTCGGGATGGCCACGATACCTTTTTGAATATTCCAGCGCAGCACCACTTGGCTAAGGCTTTTTCCGTGGCTCTCAGCTATTTTGCGTAAAACAGCATTGGTGAATATATCGTGATGACCTTCCACAAACGGTGCCCACCCTTCGTGAACGATACCGTACTCTTCCATGATTTTTCTCGCTTCCGCTTCCTGGTTGAACGGATGCGTTTCCACTTGATTGACCATGGGAATCGTTTCGATGCCGAGTACTTTACGGTTGGTTAGCACGAAGTTGGCGAGCCTGGCACCGGTGAAGTTCGAGACGCCAATCGCTTTGACCTTGCCAGCTTCATACAGTTCAACGAATGCCTTCCAGGCACCGAAGATATCTCCGTATGGCTGATGCAGAAGGTAGAGATCAAGATACTCAAGCCTGAGCTTCTCCAGTGACGTTTGATAGGCTTGCTTCGCTTTTTCGTAGGAAGCATCCGCGATCCAAAGCTTACTGGTTACAAAAATCTCATGACGAGGCACCCCGCTTTGTTTAATACCTTGGCCGACTGCTTCTTCGTTCTGATATGATGCTGCGGTATCGATTAAACGGTAGCCTGTCTCTAGCGCGGTAGCAACGCTTTGTTCGGCTTCCTGGTTACTCATCTGAAAGACGCCGAAGCCTAACGCTGGTATGTTCGTGCCGTTCGACAATGTTATAGTTGGAATGTTTGCCATGTGACCTCCCTTATAGGTGTAGTTACATTCGTGTTCCTACTTAGTAGTCTAAAACCTTAAAGTACTTGAATGCAATACATTCTGCCACGACTTTCCAGGGGCGAATGTCGCTGCCCAGGAATGAAAAGGAAAGTGAAATGCAACCAACAAACGCTTTGCATTGAAGAGAAGAAAGAGAAATATAACAAATTGCTTTGTGATAAAACGACATAGCCCTTCTGAACAGTTACCGATTTTACACGTATCCTGATACCGTTGGGGGGGGGGGTTTTAAAAATAAAAAAAAAAAATATATTATATAAATTATTATAAT
>CAXTXB010000339.1:0-3108 GCA_964247965.1 uncultured Dictyobacter sp.
TACGATGTTCGTCATTTTTCAAAAATTTGGGATGACCTGTAGTTCGGAATGTTCTATTAAGACAAATGAAATTAATAGCCGCGGCGAGGCTCGCGCTTGCCGGGTTTTTTTACCGGAGCCTTCACTGGACGTGTTGGCTTATTCTTTTTACGTCCGCGACCCCAATTCATATCATCGTCCTCCTCCTCCTCTTCCTCCTCTTCCTCCTCGAAAAACTCCTCCTCTTCCTCTTCGTCAACAGGACTAAGATCCATATCAGGGATGTCAGCATCCTCAAGTGGAGCTTCTTGATAGTCAATAGTGTCCTCATCCTCATCTACCTCAAGTGTATCTGCGTCAGGCTCGATAAACTCTTCGGGAGCTGCGATTGGTTCAGCGACGGGATGAAGAATAGTCTCACTACGAAGATCTGTCTCGATTGGCCGTGAGCGGTGTAGTGGCAATGACTCTGGTAGCTCGGTTTCAACGAGTTCGCCATCTTCATTTGGCTTAGGGGCTCCAATTATACGTCTCCCCGCGGCCACATCGAGCCAGAACTGCGAATAGTAGTGTGGTCGTTCTGATTCTTTCTCGCTATCTTTTCTTGTCATAAGATACGCGGCTTCCCTCTATCTAATAGAGCGAAGTACCGCTCCTGCCTTCCTTTGTTCTTCAAATGTAGCATTAAAACGCTCGTAACCAGGCATTTCCGCTCTTGGTGGCTTACGCGCTAAGAGCATATCACCTCTCACTTGTTTAAGAGATACCTCCCGAGTTTCGATTGGTACCATATATGGATCATAATAAGAAGAAAGTGGAATGCTGTCAAGGCACTTTATAGGGTGCCTGGAGCCGCCTGACAAGGGGGATGAGACCTTGTCAAGACCTCAGGTGCATGAATTTCTAGGGCTGGAGTGTTTGCCTGGAGATGACAAGGCCTCTATAATATTGAGGAAGGTACCGATTAGTACACCCTTTATCCTAATTTCCTGCATCTTCATTACAGTGGTGGAAGCCACTCCCGTTGAATATCTACAGGCCGCTTGTTGCCGATGTATAAAAAGGGAATCTGGTGCCTAGTAATTTGGAGGAAATCATTGACAAGGATTCTTGATACTATTGATGGTCCAGAGCAGTTGCGCGCTCTGACTGTTCCACAGATGGAAGTTTTGGCGAAAGAGATTCGGCGTGAGATTATTGAGAAGGTCTCTGTACGTGGAGGTCATCTAGCTCCTAACCTTGGTGTAGTAGAGCTAACGATGGCTTTGCACTATGTCTTTGATACCCCGAACGACATGCTCGTCTGGGATATCGGTCACCAGGCATACGTTCATAAGCTCCTCACCGGTCGTCGAGATCGTTTCCACACTATTCGCCAGTTTGGCGGCCTTTCTGGCTATCTCCGCCGCGATGAGAGTCCTTACGATGTCTTTGGGGCCAGTCATGCCAGTACTTCTATATCCGCCGCCCTTGGTATCGCTGCGGCCCGAGATTTGCAGGGCAAAGATTTTAAGGTGGTAGCTGTTATTGGTGATGGGGCACTAACGGGGGGGATGGCACTCGAAGCTATCAATAATGCAGGTAGCCTGAAGAAAAACCTGATTATCATTATTAATGACAATGATAAGTCAATATCCGATAATGTTGGAGCACTTTCCCAATATCTAGGTCAGGTTCGCCGTATGCAAACGTCGCCAAGCTATCAACGACTTCGTGAGATGGCTAAAGGATCGATCGAGCGACTTCCCGTTGTCGGTGACAAGGCGCGTGAGGCTGCTGGCCGAGCTGAAATGGGCTTAAAGCAGTTCGTGATGCATAGCAAGAGTACGGCTATCTTTGAAGAACTGGGGCTAAAAGCCTTTGGTCCCTTTGATGGGCATAATATTCCACTTATGCTTGATGTTTTCGAGAATGTGAAGGAAGTGGATGGCCCGGTAATAGTTCAGGTAGTGACGAAGAAGGGCAAAGGTTGGGAGGTTGCCGAAGGTGATTCTACTAAATGGCACGGTCCAGGAGCATATGACTATACAACTGGTATTATAAAGAAAAATGCCGGCGACCCACCTTCGTATACAGAAGTTTTTGCTAATACACTCGTTTCAATTGCCGAAAAGGATTCTTCAGTTGTGGGAATCACTGCGGCAATGGAAGAAGGCACCGGGCTCAAAAAGCTGCATCAGCGTTTTCCAGAGCGATACTTTGATGTCGGTATTGCTGAGCAGCATGGAGTAACGTTCGCCGGTGGCCTTGCCGTTGGGGGTATGCGCCCCGTCGTTGCCATCTATTCTACTTTTATGCAGCGAGCTTATGACCAGGTCGTCCACGACATTTGTGTACAGAATTTACACGTCGTCTTTGCTATGGACCGTGCGGGGATTGTTGGTGAAGATGGCCAGACTCAGCACGGAGTTTTCGATACGGCCTTCATGCGTATCATTCCTAACATGAAGGTCATGGCACCAAAAGACGAGGAAGAATTGCGTCACATGCTCTACACAGCCGTCTATACGGATGGCCCGGTATCTCTGCGTTATCCACGAGGCAAAGGGCTTGGCGTTCCCATTAGTAGTGAATTACACGCGCTGGAAGTTGGCAAAGCCGAGTTACTGAGTCCAATCTCTATTGAGGCCGCCGAGCAACAAGACGTAGCTATTCTTGCCTATGGGTCAACTGTGGCACAGGCCGAGTTAGCTGCAAGAGAACTGCAAGACGAGGGTATTCATGCCGCAGTCGTCAACGCGCGCTGGGCGAAACCGCTTGATGAGGAGTTGATCTTGCGCCTGGCAAGGGGAACCCGTCGCTTGATCACTATTGAAGATCATATTGTGCTAGGCGGCTTTGGAAGTGCTGTGCTAGAACTACTGGAGCAGCATGGTCTCAAAGATGTGGAGGTGCGTGTAATTGGTCTACCCGATACCTTTGTTGAGCATGGTGCTCCTACTATTCTAAAAGAATTATATGGAATCTCTTCATCGCGCCTTAAAGAGGTTGCACGTTCGCTGGTCAATTCTGGGATAGATTCTGAAAAACATGTAGTAGCGAAATAATGACTTATCCTGAATTTGATACCGTTGGGAAACTTTTTTTTTTTTGGGTGTTTTTTTTTTGGTGTGGGCATAAAAAAAGGTC
>CAXTXB010000339.1:3118-6766 GCA_964247965.1 uncultured Dictyobacter sp.
AAAACATTTTCCCAACGGTATCAAATTCAGGATAAGTCATTATTCTTCTACGATTCGTCCATCACGCATACGAATGATGCGGTTGGCCATTTTCCCAATTTCAAGAGCATGAGTGACAAGAACAAAAGTCTGCCGCTGCTCCTGATTAAGATGCAGGAGCAAATTCATAATCTCTGCCGCTGTTTCACTATCTAAGTTTCCAGTCGGTTCGTCTGCCCAGACTATAGCAGGATTGTTGGTCAATGCACGCGCAATTGTCACTCTTTGACGCTGACCACCCGAAAGCTCTGCCGGTCTATGCCACGCTCGTTCGCTCAGGCCGACTATGTCCAACATCTCTAAAGCTCGTTTGCGAGCTTTCCTTGCAGATACCTTTGAGATAAGCATTGGAAGTTCGATATTTTCCACTGCCGTTAGAACAGGCAAGAGGTTGAAGTCCTGAAAGATGAAGCCCATATGTTGTGCCCGGTAGGCTGTACGTTCGCTATCACTTAAGTCGCGCAGGTTGCTATCGCGAATGAAAATGTCGCCCTCTTCGATGGTATCAAGCCCTGAGAGACAATTGAGCAATGTTGTCTTGCCGCAGCCACTGGGCCCCATAATCGCTACCATCTCTCCCTCGACAACCTCCATATTGATATCAACAAGTGCTTCAACGCGGAGCTGCCCGCTCCGATAAATTTTCTTTACATTCTTTGCTTTGATGATTATCAATTTAGTTTTTGTTCTCCGCTACAGTTTCGATGAACACAGACTATTGTATCATATCAGCGTAAAGGTCTTATGTTCATGAAGTAAATAGCCTCTGTACGATTGCGTGCATGCAATTTTTCAAGGATGTTTTGAACATGCTTATGTACGGTTGATTCAGCTATACAAAGCTCACCGGCGATTTCGCGATTTTTGTGTCCGCAACGCATTAAGTCGAGAATTTCCTTCTCACGTCCGGTAAGAGGACGGGGAATCCTGGTGGTGGATTGACTGGTGTCCTGATCGTTACTATGGCCGCGTCGACGAGTTCGGTAAGAAATGGGGGCGAATATATCTGTATAGGGTGCCTGCGATTGCCAGTATGGGCGTAAGTAGGTAAGCATCTCGGTAGCCAATGCTGCTGGGATGCAGAGGTCATTGCGCGCGGCACAGCGGATTACATGCACAAGTGCATCTGGCTCTATATCCTTTGAAATGTAGCCCATGGCTCCCTTCTGGATAGCGTGGACAATGTGCTGCGCATGAAAATCAGGAGTAAAGATGACGACACGCGAATGAGGTGAACAGGCAAGAATACGTTCTGTCGCCTCAAATCCGTTGCAGTCAGGCATGTTTATATTCATCACAACCACATCAGGTTGTAACTGAGATGCTTGCCATTCTGCATCTTGACCACTAATAGCTTCGGAGATAGCCTCCAGATCATTCTCTTTCTCAATAACGTCCCTGATAGCATGACGCATTAGTGGATGTTCGTCAACGATGAGAATAGTTACCATTTGCTTTTAGTCCCTTTCTACTTCAACAACCCTCCCCAACATTACTAGAAGCGAGTATGAGTACGTATTAGCCATAAATACGTACACTTTATACTATACGCCCTTGCTCAAGAAGCAAACGGTTTTTAAGAGAGTGTCAGAACCACTTCGCTGCTCTTATAAGTAATAACAAACTTCTTGCGTCCTCTGTAGCTCTGTGTTATACTTCACAGTCGGAATAGATGGGCGCTTTAGCCCGTTATATATAGTAGTTCTATAGAACAAGTACACACGCTCTCTCTTGAAAAGTGCCAACCCTGGGGGTCCATTTTAGTATCGTTTGAGTTCGGGCAGTACCTTAGGGGACCCTGACACCATTGTTATGAGAGCGGAGGATCAAGGGAGGTCCGTTTTTGGCAAACATTATCTCAATGAAACAGTTGTTGGAAGCTGGAGTGCATTTCGGCCATCAGACACGTCGCTGGAATCCGAAGATGCAGCAGTTTATCTTCATGGACCGCAATGGCATTCACATTATCGACCTTCAACAAACGGTAACCCGTCTTAATGAAGCTTATAAGTTTGTTGAGCAGCTTGTGGCTGATGGAGGGACTCTGCTCTTCGTTGGTACGAAGAAGCAGGCTCAAGAGGCTGTAGCCGAAGAAGCGAAGCGCTGCGGCATGTTTTACGTTAACCAGCGTTGGCTGGGTGGTATGCTAACAAACTTCAAGACTATTCAATCTCGTATCAACTACCTTCGTGATCTGGAAGCACGCCGCGACCGTGGCGATTTTGAGCGCCTGCCTAAAAAAGAAGTCCAGAATATGCAGGACGAGATCACACGCCTGGAGCGCATTCTGGGTGGTATTAAAGACATGCGTCGCTTGCCTACTGCCGTTTTTATCATCGATACACGTAAAGAGCGTACGGCTGTTATGGAAGCGCGTCGTCTAGAAATTCCTATTATCGCTCTCGCCGATACGAACTGCGATCCCGATGAGATGGATTACCCCATTCCTGCTAACGATGATGCCATTCGTGCTGTTCGTCTTCTCTGTGCAAAAGTTGCAGATGCTGCGGTCGAAGGACGCCGAGAGTTGGAGGCGCAGCAGAAGGATACGGAGCAGGTCGATAGCGAAGAGTCACTCGCATTGCCATCTTCTGAAGAGTCTACAGTTGCAAGTCCTGTAGCTGCCGATCCATCTTCTGAAGAGGCTACAGTTGCAAGTCCTGTAGCTGCTGATCCGTCTTCTGAGGAGACTACGGTTGTGAGCCCTGTAGCTGCTGAGTCGGCAGCTACAGCTCCTGTAGTTGCTGAGCCAGCAGTTACAGCTCCTGTAGCTACTGAGCCAACAGTTACAGCTCCTGTAGTTGCTGAGCCAACAGTTACAACTCCGACCGTAATAGAGGCTCCCGAGGCAGAAGAAACATCGGCTCCCGTAGAGCCAGAGCTTGTTGCTAAAGAGGCTCTTTAAACAGGCAAAAAAGATTCATTCGGTGGGAGAAAAGGCGTATTGCACCCTTGACTCCCGCCTTTTTGTGTAATATATCGTTTCTGTTCCTAAGCTGTAGAGGCATAAAATCACTAAATTATAAATTTGTCAAGCACTCAGAGACCAAAAGAAATGGACAGAGGTTGTTGTGCTGGTAGTGGAATCTGGGTATCATAGATCAAAGATCGAGGGGAGACCATAATCATGGACTACGCTGCTACGGACGTAAAAAAGTTGCGTGAAGAGACGGGCGCGACTTTCGCTGATTGCAAAACTGCACTGACTCAGGCGAAGGGATGGGATGATGCGGTGAGATATCTTGAGGAGAGAAGGGATAAAAAGGCGGACAAGATGGTTACCGCTGGTCGTGAAACAAAAGAGGGCGGCGTTTTCTCTTATATCCACCATAACAACCGGGTTGGTGTGCTCATTGAACTCAACTGCACGACCGATTTTGTTTCCCGTAGTGAGAGCTTTCGCAACCTTGCTAGCGAGATCGCCCTGCAAATTGTCGGTGTTGCTCCCAAATATGTAAGCTATGAGGACGTTCCCGCCGACGTGCTGGCCGATGCCCGCCAAAAGGTAGAGGAAGATCCCTCAATGGCAAAGATTCCTGAAGCTCGTAAAGAAGAGGTGATCAGTGGAAAGCTCAAAAAGCAATTTGGCGAGCAGGTTCTGCTGATGCA
>CAXTXB010000340.1:0-4661 GCA_964247965.1 uncultured Dictyobacter sp.
GAGTATATGTATTATGTTTTCTTTAGACTCAGGAGGAACTATGTCTATCTCTAATCTTGATCATTTGAAAGCCGAAATTGATGAACTGGTGCCCGACCTGGTTGCCACGCGCCGCGATTTCCACGAGCATCCCGAACTGGCCTTCGAGGAGGTACGCACCTCTGGCATTGTCGCGGACCGCCTGCGCGCCCTGGGCCTGGAGGTACAGACAGGCATAGCGAAAACAGGCGTGGTCGGCCTGTTACATGGTGAAGCAAGCGGAGTAGGTGCCAGGACGATTGCTATCCGTGCAGACATGGATGCCTTGCCCGTCCACGAGCAAAATGATCTTGACTATCGTTCTCAGGTTGATGGCAAAATGCACGCCTGCGGGCACGACGGCCATACCGCTATTCTGCTCGCCGTCGCCAGTATTTTGAGCAAGCGCCGCGCCGAGCTCAAAGGGAACGTGAAATTTATTTTTCAACCTGCCGAGGAGCGCATCGGTGGTGCGAAACCAATGGTTGAAGAAGGCGTAATGAAGGGCGTCGATGGCGTCATCGGCCTGCACCTGATCAGCACCTATCCACTTGGTCGCGTCGGTGTACGCGAGGGAACAATTTTTGCCAGCTCGGACGATATTACATGGCAGGTGCATGGAAGGGGTGGTCACGCAGCCTCTCCACACGACTCTGTTGATCCAATTGTGATTGCCGCACATATCACAATCGCGCTGCAAACGTTGATCAGCCGCGAGACCGCGCCGCTTGATTCTGCGGTCATTACCATCGGCTCAATTATCGCAGGAACTGCCACTAACATCATACCGGAGACAGTAACCATGCAAGGGACCATGCGTACCTTTAGCCAGCAGCATCGTGAGAAGCTGTTGAGACGCATTCAAGAGGTGTCTGAGGGGATTGCCCGCGCCCTCGGCGGTAGCTGTTCAATTGCTCTTGAGGAAGGGACTCCGCCCTGCACAAACGATCCTGGCATGACCGAGCTTGTGCGCAAGGCAGCAGCGGAAGTGGTAGGTGAGCAAGAGGTAGACTCATCGATTGCTGTAGCCGACACAGGAAGCGATGATATGTCCTATTTCCTGAATGCCGCGCCGGGCTGTTACTTTATCGTCGGGGCGCACAACCGCCAGAAGGGCGAGGCCTTCCAGCATCATCATCCCCGCTTTAATTTCGATGAAGAGTCTCTGCCAATTGGTGTTGAAGTACTAACAAGAGCCGCCGTAGAGTTTCTAGAACAGTAAGAGAGTAATGAGTCATTCCGAGCTTTTGAGAAATGAGGAATGACTCATTATTAAGACTTCATGTTAGCCTCGTGCATATCACTCCTTGATGCCAGACCCGGCATCAAGCGAAACGCCGATGGAGGCAGAGACAATGAGCGCAATGGCCAGTATCTCGCGTGGCCCTATCGCCTCGCGCAGCACGAGGAAGCCGATCAGGGTGGCCACGGCTGGCTCAATGCTCATGAGCACTCCGAAGACGCGCGAGGGGAGCCGCCGAAGCGCTTCCAATTCCAACGAGAAGGGAATGACGCTGGAGAGGATGGCGATGCACAAGCCCGTCAAGAGCACTTGAGGGCTGAGGAGCGCCGTGCCCCCTTCGCTGATGCCCAGCGGAGCAATGGCAACTGTCGCCACTGCCACGGCCAGCGCCAGTCCTCGCCCGCCTTCAAACGAGCGTCCAACCCTTGCGCTGCACAAGATATAACCGGCCCAGCAGATACCAGCCAGTAGGGCCAGCCCCGCACCCAGCAGATTAACCGCCCCCTGCCCGATTGGCGCAAGCAGGAGAATGCCAGCTACCGCCAATAGCGCCCAGATGATATCCTTCACGCGTCGCGACTGTACCAGAGCCAGTCCCAGCGGCCCCACAAACTCCAGCGTCACCGCGATGCCCAACGGAATATAGTGAATCGCCGAGTAGAACGCCCCATTCATCGCGGCCAACACAATGCCAAACAGCAGAACATTGATATATTGCGCCCGCGTCAGCCCGCGCACCCGCGGCCGCCAGATAATCAACAGCAAGACCGCCGCAAAACCCAGGCGCAAGAACGTCGTCCCCAGCGGCCCAATTGCCGCAAAGAGTCCCTTGCCCACCGCCGCCCCCATCTGCACCGAGATAATCGCCAGCAGCGCCAACAACTGCGCCGGCACCTTATGCGTGAAATTCTGCTTGCCTGATTGGATAGATTGCTTTTCCGTAACCCGTGAATTTATGGCGCTATCTACATCTATACTCTTTGCGTTACCAGGCTCGAAAGATGAACTCATGATATCCTCTGACTTTTCCAATGGTGGCCGTCTTTAAAAATAAGCCTTTCTATCGTAGCACGAAACTATCGCACTTGAAAGAGGGCGATGATCTTCGACAAATGAATCAGGCGCAACCTTTGCAAACATTCAATCATCGCTGCAAGCATTATCATCAGGCAACCAGGACGGCAAGTCAAGATACTGCTAGTTGTTGTCTATCTCAACAGAGACCGTAACGGCACCACTACTGTAGGATAAAAGTTGATCAGGAAGATTCATGCGTAGATAAAGAAAGTCATTATCATATGCTATACCCGAAAAATCGTCGCCGACCTGCAAAGGTACGTAGCCCACGCCCTGACCAATCCTGCCGATCAAGCCTTGAGTCGAATACCCGGCAAGTGGTTCCCCACAATGGCAAATGAGATCCGGTGGCGCTTTGACTGGCTGACCTGCAGCATCACTTGTCCCAACGCCCCCTTTTGCAAGCGTCCATGTGCCTGAAATATATTTTACTTTAAGCTGCTTGCCGCGCGTTAAGAAGATGCCCGTATTTTGCCATCCTTTTCCTGCCGCGACCGTCACATTGCTGACCGCATTCTGCAAGGGTACAATCATTATCTTTTGTGTGTGTGTCGCATCGATGTCAACATTGCCGCCTGAAAACGATTCGAACGTTGTTCCACCTTCCAGGACGATCCCAAGGCTAGCCTTTCCCGTGTTGACCTCGTATACATCCTGAGAACTAACCCCCTGCTTATTATAAAGAATCGTAATCTGTGTATAACCGCTTTTCACTTCGGGGGGAGGAGTTTGATTTGCCTTTACTGTAGTTACAAGGGTAATGGCATCTTTCGTTAAAAGAATACTATCCTTCGCAACAACAAAGACATCCTGCTCATTAAGCACAAGATCGATCACCCGGAATGCCGCATCCTTCAGGGCAGCATCAGAGTTAGAGTTAAAAGAGGGCAAAGAAGGCAAACTACATCCTGCAAGTCCTAGACTTGAAAGAGTAATTGTCCCCAGCAGGAAAAGGCGCAAGAACAAACGTAGCATAACTATTGCTCCTACAAAGAATAAAATATAAATTATGCAGCTAATTGTTACTCGTCTCAATAGAGGTAGCCAGAGTACCGGCACTATTAGGCAGAAGCTGATCAGGAAGGTTCATACGTAAATAAAGAAAATCATTATCATATGCTATGCCTGAAAAGTCGTCTCCCACCTGCATAGGCACATAGCCTACACCCGCACCAATCCTGCCAATCAAGCCTTGTGTCGAGTATCCCTCAAGCGGCTCTCCGCACCGGCAAATAAGATTAGCCGGTGCGTTAATTGGCTGACCTGCCGCATCGCTCATTCCAACAGTACTCTTTGCTATCGTCCAGGTTCCTGAAACATACCTCACTTTAAATTGCTTGCCTCTCTTTAAGAAGATGCCCGTATTCTGCCATCCTTTCCCCGCAGAGACGTTGACATTACTGGCTGCATTTTGCAAAGGCACAATTGTAATTTTGTGTGTATGCGTCGCATCGATATTCACATTGCTGCCCGAAAACGATTCAAAGGTTGTTCCACCTTCCAAAAGCACACCAAGCTTGGCTTTGCCAGTGTTGATGTCATACACATCTTGAGAATCGACTCCCCGCTTATTATAAAGAATTGAAACTCGTATATGACCGCTTTTTGCGTCTTTGGGAGGACTTTGATTGGCATTCATAGTTTTAACAAGTGTGATGGCATCTTTTACCAGTAAAACAGTGTCTGGCGCAATGACAAAGATATCATCCTGATTGAGCACAAGATCAACCACCCGAAACGCTGCATCACCTAAAGCTGTTGTGGCAGGAGAATCAGGAGATTTAAAAAAACTAAGGCTACATCCCGTAAGCCCTATACTTGAGAAAACAATTGCTCCTAGCAGAAACAAACGCAAAAACCGGTGTGTCATAAGCACTACTCCGACGAAAAATAATACATGGTGAAATACAATGATAAACTGAATGTGCGGTTCTGAACTTATCTGCCAGTATTATAGTCTATCAACCCATTTGTTGGCAAGTGGACAAAGGTATGGTATGATCTAAGTAAATTTTTCCATATATTTTGCGCATTGTTATCAGGAGTTAAATAGATAATGTCACGATCGTGCGGCTGCACTATTGCAATAGTGCTTTTTATCAGCATCATCGGATTTCTTGTCTTCGGTGTGCCATCTTGCTCGTCGAAGACACAAACTGCGACGAGTACGCAAACAACGACCCATCCCCTTTTACGCTTCGCCGTTGTTGCCGATAGTCAAGCAACTGATTCTTTCTGGTCGGAAGTTAAACAGGGCGTCGACCAGGCAACCACAAAGATGGGGGTTGCAGCCACTTATCTTGCACCAAATACCTTTAATATA
>CAXTXB010000340.1:4732-6058 GCA_964247965.1 uncultured Dictyobacter sp.
TCTCTACTATGTCAGAACGTATTGATGCCGCCATTGCCACCCACCCGGATGGTCTGGTTGTTTCCATTCCTGACTGTAAGGGACTGACGCCAGCGCTCAAACGTGCGCAGCTGGTTGGCATCCCTATAATCTCGATAAACGCCGGAAGTGGTTGTGCTTCCCAGCTTGGGCTGCTCAATCATGTTGGACAAAGTGGATATCAGATTGGTCTGGCCGCCGGTCAGAAGCTCGTTGGAGAGGGCGCAAAACATGTCCTCTGCATCAATCCAGGCGTGGGAAACATCGATCTGGATGATCGCTGTCGTGGTATCAGCGATGCATTAACTCATGCAGGTAGGCGGTTAGATGTATTAGCCATCGATCTCAGCGACCCAACCGTAGCACAGCAGACGATCCAGCAGAAGTTTGCCCAGGACCCTTCTATTGACTACGCGATGACGCTCAATGCCAGTACCGCCGCTCTCGCAGTCAATGCTTCGCCGGAGAGTGGCTATACAAGACGAATCATATTAGCCACCTTTGATCTATCTCCAGAGATCTCACAGGATATCAGGCAAGGCAGCATACTTTTTGCCGTTGACCAGAAGGAATACTGGCAGGGATATTTACCGATAGAGTTGATGACCCAGTACAAGAAGCATACAAGCACCCTCGCAACTCCTATCAGCATGGCAGATCCTAACTTCGTTACCGAAGATAACGTTGGTCAAGGTTGATAAAAGGTGATAGCATATTCGATCGTAGATGAATGATACTGAAAGGAAGGAATACTCATGGCAAAACTGCTCGGACCCGATTTTATTAGCTTACAGGTGCGCAACTTCTCCGCCTCGCGCGCCTTCTACACGGAAACGTTAGGCTTCACTGTTGATCCACGATTCGACACTCCCGATTTTGTCCTCTTCGATTCCCGCACAATCCCTTTTGCTCTGAGCCAGGCAAAAGCAAATCTGGATGAAGTACCGCAGCCGGGCTGGGGTGTAGCCCTCTGGATCGATTGCGATCATGTTAATGAGCTGCATAGCACACTGCAAGCGGCTGGAACCACTATCATCACACCGCCCTACGATGGTCCGTTTGGGCGTACCTTTGTCTTTACTGACCCCGATGGGTACCGGATCACCGTCAACGAGAATCCGTGGGATCGGTTTCCTTTAGGCGGCAGGCCTGCCTCAGATTAAAGATCACATGTCGGGTCGGGCTCTACTTGATCCGAGAAGCGGCAAGAGAAAAGATATTATGGCAGCAGGAAATATCGGCTTTTTTGAAGTTTACGCAAGTCGGGCGAAAACATTGTGGTTTTAAAAATATGAAAGTTTTTCCCCC
>CAXTXB010000340.1:6068-6733 GCA_964247965.1 uncultured Dictyobacter sp.
ATGGTGCCCCCCCGACTTACTACTTCTAAGCTTCAGCTCTTTACATGATGTTCGTAAGAAACATTTGAGAAAGGAGAATTATGTCTATTCGCGCTGTGCTCTTCGATCTAGGCGGCGTCTTGCTTGAGATTGATTGGGAGCGCTATAGAGAAGATAAGCGAGTTGAGGGACCGATACAGAATTTCTGGCCGTATGACTACGAGCGGTTAAATGTAGAATTGATGCGGTTTCTGGTCAAATTACGGCCCCTTTACAAGCTCGCGATTATCTGCAATGGTGGATCGCGTGAGGCGATGAACCGAAAATTTCAGTTTGGCGATTTTGTGGATCTGATGGTTTTTGATGATGAGGAGGGAATCTCTAAGCCCGAATTTCGTATCTACCAACTTACGTTGGCTCGTTTAGGGGTGCGACCAGAAGAAGCAGTGTTTGTGGACGATAAGCAAGTCAACGTGGATGCCGCCCGGCACCTTGGCATCCACGCTGTTCATTTCAAAAGCACAATTCAGGCTATTGCCGAGGTGCAGAACATCCTTGAGTGTTCATAAGAGAGTGTTTGATCCCCTGTACCGTGGGCCTAATGAGAATGGCTCATGCCGAATTTTTGAAAAATGAGGAACATCATGCGTTGCCTGCCCTTTTTTCTGCCAGTGGCAGAAAAAAGG
>CAXTXB010000341.1:0-6727 GCA_964247965.1 uncultured Dictyobacter sp.
GCAGGCTGGGTAGGCTGAGTGTGAGCAATGTCCTGGTGAGCTTTCTTCTGGAGGAGGCGTGGTAGGATAATACTTGTCGTCCCTGCAGCGCCGAGAACCAACGCGCCCCCTGTCGCAAACAAAGCAAGAACGCGCCTCCGCTTTATCTGCGCCCCTTTTTTAGAAGGCGTGCTATTGAAGCCACGATTTGACAACCCCTTGCTCGTTCTCTCAGAAGCTGCCATTTGAGACGTTGACGACCACCAGTCGAAGGGATCAATGCCCGGAAGGCTGTCGGCTGGAAGTGAGCTGGGAGAGAAAGCTTGCGGTATGGATACTGCTGGTGTTTGAGGGGGAGGTATCGCGTATGATGCAGTCGGGGGCACTGGTTGGGTGGTTACATTCTTTTCTTCCTTTAGCCAGTTGATCGTGAGTGGTGATGTATTCTGGGAGCTTACCCCTGGTGCCTGGTAGATTTCAAGAGGAAGCAATGTTGTCGCGCGGGAAATATCCAGCTGCGTATGGGTAGAAGAAAGAGCTGCATCCTGATCTGGAACCTGGTCAATCGCGCCAGAGGAGAAAGTAGCCTCCTGAGTGGCCAGAGCAAAGGCACTAACAAGCTCACCTGCCGACTGAAAGCGCTGATCTGGCTGACGATGTAATGCCTTTTGAAGCACAGCATCGACACTTGCCGGTAGCGTAGGAATCTGGGCGTGGAGCGATGGTACCGATTGCTGGAGATGCTGTCGTAAGATAGCAGCCGGGTTTTCACCGGTAAATGGAGGAGTCCCATTTAGAAGCTCAAAAAGCAGAATACCGAGTGCGTACACATCCCCCTGTGTATTGATAGGTGACCCTTGTATCACCTCGGGAGCCAGGTATGCTGGAGCGCCAAGAAATGTACCCGCAATATTGAGCAGATGTGCATAGGGAAGATTGCTAGATTGATCAATGCCACTCATCACCAGGATGCGAGCGAGCCCAAAACCGGCTAGCTGCACTTCTTGACCATTGTCGAGAAGAACATTACTAGAGCTCAAAGATCCGTGAACCACGTTCTCGTGATGTGCATAATCAAGGGCATCTGCGATTTGCCTGAGCACAGGTAAAGCCTGCTCACATGTAAAGCGCCCTTGTTGACGAAGCGCTTTGGAAAGTGAGGTACCCTGGTGAAGAGGATTGACGTGATAAGGAAAACCCAACTGCTCACCATAGTCATAGAGTGGAAAAATGTGAGGATGGACGAGTTTGAGCAATGCAGAGCTTCCCTGATTGAATCGAGCTACGAATTGTGAACGTGCTTGTGTGGAAAATGCTGCCGGTATGAGAAACATTGTTAGCATGACAGAAAGATCTTGAATCAAGGAATGGGCCTGATAAAGAGCATTTACCTTCCCCTGACCAAGCAAACGATCAACACGATAACTGCCAACTTTCTCCCCTATAAGCTGTTCAAGTGCTGCTTCTGGCATTATATCCTCCTGGCTTTCCATTTAAGTTGTCGTCTTTAATCTATTTTTAATGTAGGCCAGCAATTCTATTATGAAAACATATAGTGTAAGTGTACGGGAGAAGGTTACACTCCGTCAATGAAACTTGGAGTACATAGGACTTGTGTATAAGGGAAGATAGCAGGTGGCAAAAGGAACTATAGTACTGATTTCTTGATTTCATGTTCTTCTCATCTCATCTTTATAGTATTGATAAGCATGAAACAATATGCATCGTGACGGAAGTCAGAATGTTGTCTCGCCATAGCGAGCCATTCAATTCAATGAAAAAACTACCCACCCTGATGCTGTAAGGAGAAACGCTTTGGACAGGCAGATGTCCTATCTCATTATTGGAAATGGCATCACGGGAGTGACTGCTGCTGAAGTGCTCCGGGCTGGAGATCCTACCTGTAAGCTTACAGTCATTGCCGATGAGCCTTTTCCAGTTTATTATCGTCCGGCATTAAAAGACTACCTCGCCGGTCGTATCGTTGAAGACAAGTTGTGGGCGCGCCCGGCAACATTTTATCGACAGCAAAGGGTGCACTTTGTACCCGGACATGTAGTGGGTATAGATAGGGACAGGCAGTTCGTCCAACTGCAAGATGGTCAGCAGAAAAGATATGATAAGCTTTTACTCGCAAATGGAGCCCGGCCCCGACAACTAAGTTGTCCTGGATTGCAATTAGCGGGCGTAAGCACTTTACGCAGCATATGGGATTACCAACAACTGCTCCAGAAATTGGTCGGTGCGCGCCGCATTGTTATCTGTGGGAGCGGCACGCTAGCATTGGAGACTGCGGAGACGCTCAGCCATCAGGGATACGAAGTAACCCATTTACTGCGCCAGCGCACCACCTGGTCCGAAGTTCTAGACGCGACCGCATCTGATCTTGTTCTCCAAGAAGAAAGACGAATGGGGATCGACGTCCACCTTGAGGAAGAGATCACCGAGGTTGTGGGCAAGGACGGTCAAGTTATAGGAGTAAGCACAACGCGTGGCGAATACATCCCCTGCGAAATCGTCATCATCGCCATCGGTATTGAGCCCCTGACCGATTTTGCCCGAGCCGGCGGAATTGCCTGTGGGCGTGGTATCCGGGTTGACTCTTCCATGCGTACAAGCGTCCAGAACATATACGCGGCGGGAGATGTTGTAGAAACACAAAACAGCAGGACAGGAGCTTCACGCGTCGTAGGCCAATGGTATCCAGCCATTCACCAGGCTCACCAAGCTGCTCATAGTATGCTTGATCAGCCGAACTTTCAGCGGCCAGCGAGTGCCGACACCTTTTATAATGCAACATTTCTCTGTGGATTAGACTTTGTTTCTATTGGCGAAACAATTCCAACGGGACTAAGCCAGTATCAGGAATATAGGGCCGAGCCAAAGCCGCGCAGCTATCGTAAGCTCCTACTACAGCAAGGAGTTCCCATTGGAGCGCTCTTCCTGGGCAATCGCAAAGACGCACTCGCCTTTAAGCGCGCAATTGATCACCGTGTCAACCTTTCATCCATCAGCAACATCATATTTGCCGAAGATTTTGAGCTGGAGAACTGGCTGGACGAACAGAACGTACCACCAGTGAACATAGACACCGGCGACCTGGCTGCTATAGACCTGGACAAATCTGGAAAGACCTTATCACCCATTTATATACAAACGGCAGCGCTTGCCGCACTAAATCCCGTATCCACAGGTGCCATGCTTGTTCCTGTACCTCATCCTTATGTAACAGTTGCTCTAAAAAAAGAACAATTATCCCTGGGGCAAGAAGATAAGATCATCACTATAGGGCGACGACAGGAAGCGCATATCTGTATTGAGCACGCATCCATCTCACGACAGCATGCAGAGATCATGTGTATGCAGGGGCAGTACAGACTGCGCGATGTAGGAAGCGCGAATGGAACATTTGTGAATGATGTCAGGTTACCTCTGCAGAGTGTTCATATACTCAAAAAGAATGACAGGATACGTCTGGGCGACGTACAGTTTGATTTTCAGCAGAATGAGCCAGAAAAGAAGAAATCCGAGCCTGCAGTCATCGAGGGCCTGGGTCATCGCGTGGATGTCCGTCCGCTGAGCGAGCAGCGTATACAGTTTGAAATAGACATGTGCATCGGGTGTGATCGCTGTATGAATGCCTGCCCGGTGCCATTTTCGGCGCAAATAAATATTGCCGCACTCAACGCAGCAACCATCACGCCTGATATCAACGCCGATGTTGCGCGCTTCACCCAGGAATGTATCCTGTGTGGCTCGTGCGTTCCCGTCTGCCCGGTTGATAATCATCGAGATCTCCTCATGGTCTCACTCAAGCAGCGTCAAGGAACCTCGTGGGAGAGTAAGGTTGACGAAACTCGTTTGCTCAGCGCCTTGCCAATGGGATTGACACTAGCAGAACTCCAGGAGCGACTGAGGACGCAGCGAATACTAAGCGATCCCGTGCAGGTGCCGCAGAACTATCTGCATCACCTGATTGTTGCCTCACAACTTCAAATTGTCGAGGCAGGGAAAGTTCTGCTGCGCGAAGGGGACTATGGACGAGACCTGTACATGATACTGGATGGTAAGCTGGCAGTATCGGCCACAGACAGCAGGGAACAGGAATTCCCGATTGCCATACTTGGTCCCGGCGAATTAGTGGGAGAGCATGGAATGCTCACCGGGCAACCGTACACTACAACCGCGCGAACGCAGACAACCACACTCCTCATGCAAATTCCAGAGCAAGTTATGCAACGTTTGATGGAACTCGTGCCAGGAATCCGCAGCTTTTTTGAGCAGTCGAACGTAGACCATACCCTCACATCTATACTGAAGCGAATGTCCCTGTTTCAAGGCATATCCGACGAAGCGCTACGCTACCTGATAGGGCAGACACAGGTCAAGTCATACGAGCGCAACACCCGACTCTTTACAGAGGATGGCGAAGGACGACCAGCGCGTGAAGCACTGCATATTCTGCTTGAAGGCTTTGTCAAAGTCGCCAGGCGTAAACCGGTAGGAAGCGGAGGGGGCCAGGAGCGTATCGTCGCCTACCGACAAGGCGGAGATTACTTCGCGGGTGGGCTAGACCTGCTGGGCGACAGCCGGGCAGTTAGCGCAACAACCATTAATCGCACACAGGTTGCTGAAGTGCCAGACTATGCCCTCCAAGCTCTCTTCCAGCACTATCCAGAGGTCAAGCAGCGCTTCAGGCTGCGGTTGCAAGAGTATATAGTGAGCAACAACTTAACGCAGACCGGACCGCTACCAGTTGTACCAGTAAAGCCCAGGCAAGCGAACGGAACACGACGGGACGAACTCCACGCACTTGTAGATAACGGTGTGGTCGAGGGGACCGAGGTGCTGGTCATTGACCTCGATGCGTGCATTCATTGCAATGAATGTGAGCAGGCATGCGAGCGACGACACGGGCATTCGCGCATGAATCGCAAAGGCATGGTGGTTGACAACATCAACATTGTCACCACTTGCCGCCAGTGCCAGGACCCGGTGTGTATGTTGTGCAGCCGAGCCGGTATAGCGAGATTGCCGGATGGGGAAGTGTATATCACCGAGAGCTGCATCGGGTGTGGAATCTGCGCGGAACGCTGTCCCTACCATGCCATCTCAATCGTAGATGTCGAAAATGAAAGCGAAGCTCAAGACACATCTTCCTGGCAACGTTTCAACAACCTCTTCCGCAATGGGATTGTCAAAGAGCGCAAGCGCACTGTTCTACCTATGCTCAATACTGGAGGGAAAGCAGATAGGGGGCGAGTAGCTCCTGGCCCGCTTGACGCGCCATATAGCGGGTACGACGAGATGCGAAAAAAGCTAGCCATTAAATGTGATCTCTGTGCTGGCTACAACGACCAGGCATGTGTGCAAGCCTGTCCAACTGGCGCGGCCTTTCGTGTGCGCCCCACAACATTCTTTGGATCGACAGAGAAACTATTACAAGAGTAAAAAGAGGCAAAGAAATGGTCGTAACGGATAAAGCGCCGCTCAAAAAACAGCCTGAGCGGCTCAACTGGAAGAAGCCACGCACAAAGGCGAAGTGGTTGTGGTTCGCCATCTCGTTATTAGTATATGGCGGAATAACCGCCTGGTATTTTTATGCGCTCAAAACGCAGAAGTATCCGGGACCCTCAAATGATCCATTCCGTATTTTTGGGATTATAGCCTTCTGCCTGGTATTACTGGTCGCATGCTACTCCTTGCGGCGTCGCTTCGTACGTATTTTGCCTGGACACGTCCAGGACTGGCTCTGGCTACATACCTGGTTTGGCATTACCAGCATCCTGATCGCTTTGGAACATGCAAACTATCAAAACATCCTGCGCGACTACCGTTTTACTCCTGGCCGTTTTATAGAGGCGGGTGGAGGAATGAGCGCCCTCTACGCGCTCATATTGCTCGTGATCAGTGGCCTCGCAGGCCGTTTGATAGATACGTGGCAAGCGCGCCGTATTGCAGCAGAAGCCAGGCGTAACGGTGTAGGCATTGCAGCGAGAGTAGAGGAGCGTCTGCAAGAATTGGAGCTCTTAATTGAGAGGCTGAGCGCAGGCAAATCCGCGGAATTCAAACAGTTTTGTATAAAGGCCTTGAAGTCAAAGAATGTACAATCCGTTCCATTGCCGCAATGCCCTCCCAATGAACGAGAAGACTTCGAGCGCATGTACAATGTGTTGAGCAAGCGCGTAGAGCTCGTTCATTCGCTACGGCACTTACAACGAGCGCAACGTCTGATTCAGCTCTGGCGCTATATACATATTCCCCTGGCCTGCCTTGCACTCGCAATCATTGGTACACATAGTTCGATAGAACTTGCCAAGATGTTGTTGCAGGCGGTTTTGCATAGATGAAGTTATTCTTCTGAGCCATAACAGAGGGTTAAAACAAATTTCTCTATTTTTGTTTATCATGGATGGGTCAATCTTTCTTGTGGTAGCGCCTTTATCTATAGAACTACTTATCACCAAACCCTGGAACCGCGTCAATCTCCCCTCGTGTAGCGACAATCCCTTACGACCTAAGACGTTGTTCAAAAGGAATTGGGCCACTCTGCTCGTCTCTGCGAAGCAGAGCGTGCTGATTGGATCAGCCGCAGCCACGCCACTGCCTGCCCCATAAGGAGCTCAATCGTAGGGCACGCCCTCCTAGAGGAAAAGATGTTCGTATGTGCGCGAGTCCTCTCGGAGGGAAAGACATGCAGTGCTAAAGCGTGGCTGCGGCTGATCCAATCAGCGCACTCTGCTTCGCA
>CAXTXB010000342.1:0-4218 GCA_964247965.1 uncultured Dictyobacter sp.
GAGCATCGTGTCACGAATTTGGCCCAAACTTAGGCCAAGCGCAAAAAATGGAAAAATGTATAAACTGAAAAAAAGTTTGTTAGTAGTATTAGTGGGTTTAAAACATAGAATTTAGATCGGACGCGCTGGTAGGAAATGCGTACACCATATCTTTGAGTGCGCTGGCCGGTAATCCATTGCGAATCGCGAGCGCAATTATATTAATAGTTTCGTCTGCGTGCCAGCCGAAGAGGTGGGCTCCCAGGATGCGCTGTGTATCGTCTTCGATCAGCACTTTGAAGCCACTATGCGGAATCGCTACGCGCCGCGAGGAGTACCAACCGGAAGTATCCTCTTTATGTGTCGTAAATTTTAGTCCCTGCTCCCGCGCCGCTTCCTCGTCCAGCCCTACACGTGTCAGGGGAGGAATCGTATAGACCACGCTTGGAATACCCTCATAGTTGGGCGTACGCTGATTGCCGTACAGCACGTTATCGGCCACAATATCGCCCTGCAGGGTTGCAACGGGCGTCAGAGGCAGCTTTCCGCTCGCCACCACATCGCCGGCCGCGTACACCGCCGGATTGCTCACGCTCTGCAAATACTCGTTAACTGTAATGCCGCCCTTGTCATATTTCACTCCAGCCGCCTCAAGCTTCAGATCCTCGATCTCTGGCACCCGGCCTGCCGCGTGTACGACCAGGTCGGCCTCGATATCGATTTCCTGCGCTCCTTTGTTTGCTGATACATGAAAATGTTCGCCGTGCTTCTTCACGGCTTTCAGGTTTGTATTGGCATGCAGCTTTACTCCCAGCTCCTGCGTACCCTGCACGAGCTGAGCGACCAGGTCGGGATCAAACTTGCTGAGTGGTCGCGCGCCCCGATCTATGACATGAACTTCGGCTCCCGCACGTGCGGCCACATGGGTAAACTCAAATGCAATATAGCCCCCGCCCACAAAGACGATGCGTCGTGGCAGCTCTTCTAGCTCCATAAACTGGCTGCTGGTGATAAGATACTCTTCGCCCGGCACATCCAGCGGAGCATGTCGCGCTCCATTCGTAAGGATAATAAAGCGGCCGGTGATCGTCTCGTCGCCGACCTGCAGCGTCGTCTGATCCACAAAGTGCGCCCGTCCGTGCCGTGCCTGAATTCCAGCTTTCTCAAAGCCCTGCTCGATGCTGGCGGGAACAGAATTGGTGAACGAGCGTTTGTAGTGCTGCAGATCGGACCAGGAGATGGTGGGTGCGGCGGAAATGCCCTTCCCTTGCATGCGGCGGCCCCAGTCCACGATATCCGCCGCGTTGACAAAGATTTTCTTGGGCTCACAGCCGCGCAATTCGCACGTGCCGCCAAAGGGCCGCGAATCAATGATCATGACGCTGCGTCCCGCCGAACTGCAGCGGTAGGCAATCGCTTGAGCCGCCACGCCACTTCCTATAATGATGATATCTACCGTTGTACTCATATGTATTAAAAACTCCATACTGTATTTGCTTAAAGTCTACTTACATTCGGTGGAGACTCTGTACATACATGTAGCAAGCCTGAGCGACAAGTGTTGCGACCATAAATGTTCGCAATGTCTCTATGCCTCTCAACGCGAGGCCTGGTGTTGTACTAGTATAATACGTCAGGATTACCGGGTCTGCTACTGGCTCAGGTAACCATTCCTTGTTAATTAGGACATCTTCTCACCGCTTTTTATGCTAAGATGTGAGAAAAGAAGAAAGAAGGAGAAAACTTTATGGCAGAACAACAAATTCCTCTTCTCCCTTTATATAAGGGCTGGGATACCTATCAAGAACTGCTTATCAAGGCTATTGAGCCGCTGTCACCCGATCAACTGTCCCTGCGTGCCGCACCGCAGCTTCGTTCGATCGGCGATCTTGCAACCCATATCATCGGGACGCGTGCTGGCTGGCTTTATTATACGCTGGGAAAGGGCGATGAACATCTGGTCTCTCTGGCGAGTCAACCGGCCCGTTCTGCGGCTGAACTGGTCGGTGGATTGGAAGCCACCTGGCAGGTAGTTCAGGATGCCTTGAACCATTGGACCACTGCTGACCTGACAGAAATTGTTCGCGATACCGATGAGAATGGAGAAGATCAAGCCTATACGCGCCAGTGGGTTATCTGGCATCTTCTTGAGCACGATCTCCATCATGGAGGTGAACTCTCCTTCACCCTGGGCATGCATGGATTGATCGGGATCGCGATCTAAGGTGGAGAGTTAGCATGTATCATCCCACTAGCCGCGTCCTCACGGTGCTCGAATTGCTGCAGAGCAGGCCATCTATAACCGGACCAGAGCTAGCCGCCCGGCTGGAGATGGACGTACGCACTGTGCGCCGCTACATCGCCCACCTTCAGGACGTTGGCATTCCCGTCGAGTCGAATGCTGGCCGGCTCGGTGGGTATCGCCTCCGCCCTGGCTTCAAGCTACCACCGCTCATGTTCACCGAAGAGGAGGCGGCAGCGGTCATGTTCGGCCTGCTCGCAAGCACCTGGCTGGAGATCGGACAATCGCCGCTCGCCATTGAAGGCGCTCTGGCAAAGATCTCGCGGGTCTTGCCACTGCAGGCGCGTGAACGTCTGCAAGCCGTCTCCTCCCATCTCGTCCTTTTTCCTCACAATCAACAGGCACGGCCCGACGCCTCCCTGCTTATCGACCTGAGTGGGGCTATTCACGCCTCCCAACGCATCGCCATAGACTACCTTTCGCAGAACAAACAGAGCATGCATCGCGAGGTCGAGCCGTACGGCATCACCGGCTGGAAGGGCCGCTGGTACCTCGTTGGCTACTGCTGCCTGCGCCAGGGCTATCGCGTCTTCCGCCTGGACCCCATTCAGCACATCCAGGTCCTCTGCGAAACCTTCGAGAAAGAGGCGGATTTCGATTACGAAGCCTTTATGCGCGAAAAATATACTGCCGACACCACTCAAATGAAGATCGAGTTTCAAGCAGACCTGGATACCGTACAGCAAAGGATTTCTACAGTATACGGCAAGCTGATGCCTACCAGGACGGGCGTGCTGCTCCAAGAACAGTATGACGACGTAGAGGCTATGGCACGTTACCTGATGTCCATCAACCTTCCATTCGTTGTGCATAACCCGCCGGAGCTGCGGGAAGCCCTGCGGCGGCTAGGCGAGCGCATGATTCAGATCGCATCTGACTCGCCTCCTGACGCTACTCTACACCCATCGTCCTCCTACTCAAAAAAGGATACATTGTGAAGAATCCGACGCGTAGTCCCGAGCAGACCAACCGGCTGCAAGGCTATATTATGGTCATCGCGGCCGCCACGCTTTTGGGCGTCAATGGCAGCCTATCGCGTTCTTTGCTGGACGCGGGGATCTCGCCGGTCACGCTGGTAGAGTTTCGCATGCTGTTTGGCTGGTTGGTTCTTTGCGCGCTGCTCGTGGTAAGCAGACAGATCGGCGGCATACGTCTTGTCCTACGCTACTGGAGGCGGGTCGTGGCCTACGGAATTTCTTTAGCGCTCGTCACCTTTTGCTACTTTCTGGTTATCAGCAGACTTCCTATAGCCATAGCATTGGTTATTCAGTTCAGTGCGTCGGCATGGATGGTGATGGGCGAGAGCGTGTGGCGCAGGAAGTTTCCGCCAGTTGTGATGATCATCGCGATCTTGCTTACTCTGGCTGGCATTGTACTGGTCACCGATGTGGAGCGTGTGCAACTGGGAGGATTGGACAAACTCGGCTTACTGTACGCCCTTTTATCTTTGTTGAGCTATGTAGCTTACCTGATTATAGGCCGGCATGTTGGCGAGCATGTGCCTGCACTTCAATCTACAACATGGGGCGCGTTCGTCGCCAGCATCTTCTGGCTAATTATTCAGCCACCCTGGACCGTTCCGGTTGCCACCTGGCAGATTGGGCGCGTGCTGCTCATCGTTCTGATTGGGGTGGTTGGCATGGCCATTCCATTTGCCCTGCTTCAGAATGCTTTGCGCCGCATCGATGCTACCCGCGTGGGCATTGCGGCTATGTTTGAGCTCGTTGCGGGTAGCGCCGTCGCCTATTTCTGGCTTGGTCAGCATCTAAATGGAGGGCAAATTTTTGGTTGTATTCTTGTTCTCGTTGGCATTGCCATCTTGCAATATGAACATTAGTATAACTAGTCCTCTGGCGGCGAAGCCGCGTAGCGACCATCCCTTGCGGTTATCGTGCTCGCTGGCCTCTGACGCGGAGGGAGAACGACAACCGCAAGGG
>CAXTXB010000342.1:4228-6705 GCA_964247965.1 uncultured Dictyobacter sp.
GGGCCGGGCCCCCCCCCCCCCCCGCTGCCAGCGTTGGGACGTAGGGCTGCAATGTAGCTTGACAGAGCAGTACCCTCCAATCGCCACTCAGCTCGCCTCGAAATCCACCCGGCTTCCCTTTTCGATGGTGGTTTATGAATAAGTTGAGTTGATGCCGCAAGGGATAGTCGCTACGCGACGAAGCCGCCGCCAGGGTTGTGACGCGAGGCTGAAAAAGGTGTAGTTGTAATTCTAGCTGTGTAGTACTATAATGAAGAGATCGAAGGCATAGCAAACGGAGAGTTTCCCCATCGGCACCTGTCTTTCCAATGAAGTATAGACGAGAAGAATGGGTGATATGGTAACGGAACTATATTTCTATCCATGTGAACCCCTTACAGTATAAGGAGCAAAAGACGAAGCTTCAAAACGAGTGGGGACGGACAATGATGTATCAAGAGCAGCGTGAGGAAGGCGTCGATGATTCGCCAGTGGCAGTCCTCTATCAACGTCATGCGCATACGATACTGCGCTATGTCAATCGGTATGTTCCTCTGAAGGAAGATGCCGACGATCTGGTCTTAGAAGTCTTCCTGGTTGCTCTGGGCAGCAAGGTCTGGATCAATTGGGCGGAGGAAGAGCAACTAGCCTGGCTGCGACGTATTGCGCACAACAAAATGGTGGACCATTTACGCCGCATCTCACGCCGTCCGAGCGTTGTTCTGGATGATGCGTTGGACCTGCTGCTTGAGGACGAGTACCGTTCGCCGGAGCAGACGGCGCTGCGCAATGAAGATCATGTGCAACTGCGCGCACACCTGGACAAGCTCAGCCCGCTGCAACAGGAGATCGTGCGCCTGCGTTTCGCCTACGATCTACGAACAAAAGAGATCGCTCAGCTGGTGCATACAAGTGATAGCGTTGTGCGAGTCATGCTCTCGCGTGCGCTCAACTCTTTGCGACGCGTCTACCAACAACAGGAAAGGGTCTAGTTATGGATCACGAGGATACGTATTTTACTCCCGAATCGGTGGATCAACAGATCGACCGGCTTCGCAGTGATTCGCCCCTTGCGATCCCTTCTTCACCCGATGCACGTATGCTTCAAGACCTCCGGTCCCTTCATCAGTCAGATCAGGCCAGGCTAGCAAACATCTGGGATCGCCTGTCCGCACAGGCTGAGCAAGGTGGACAGACCGACAAACTTCCAGTCGATATACAATATTATCAGCAGCGGAAACTGCAGGACCAGCGTCATTCCGAAACACCTCAGAAGACTCCTGGGAGGCGTCTGCGTCTGCTGCTCACCCAACTCGTGGCGGCCGTGATTATCGGCAGCCTGCTCCTCATCCCGGCATGGATGGGCTATGAGCAGACGACCGCACCGAATTTGAGTCAGGCTCAGCAAGGGCTTGCCTCACATAGTATCTATTTGAGTAACGACCAGGGCGTCATGGGCGTCGATGCCAGCACTGGGCGTGGGCATTGGACCTATGCTATTCCAGATTACGCCCTGGGCCTACCAGTCAATCCCATTGTTGGAAACAATATCGTCTACGCCGAATCGCAGGATAGCATTTATGCTATAGATGCAAAGACAGGCACGCCGCGCTGGTCGCACACTTTTAAGTCGCAGATCTCTCCGTATCCCACCAACAAATCCAGGCCCGTTCTATCCCAAAACGCTATTTACGTCTCCGTCGTCTTTATGGAAGTGGACAAGCTCGATGCCACAACCGGGAAGATTCTGCAAACCTATAGGCCTCAACTCAACACAAATATCGTCTCAATCGCAGTCAAAAACAACGTACTCTATGCCTTTGGCTTATTTGACATGTGTGCGCTACGCCTTACAGATGGGAAACTATTGTGGTACCGGCAAACAAACCAGTCGCAGGTATTGGGTATTCCTCATGTCGAGAATGATATCCTTTACACAATCGCATCAAGCGATGTAAACTGGCCCTACGTCGACCCGAAAAGTACGAGCCATATCGAAGCTTTCGAGGCCAGCACCGGTAGCCCACTCTGGCAATCCAACACCATCCAGGGCAGCATCAGCGACATCAGCATAGTCAACGGCATCATCTATAACGGCTCAACCGACGGCTCCGTCTCTGCTTACGACATGAAGACAGGCGCGCAGGTCTGGAGCAAAACGCTCGCAGGCTTGAGCTTTAGCGGCAGCACCGGTCCGCAGATAGATAAAGACACCCTCTACATGGCCGCCCAGGACCCAACCATGTCCTACCAGGCAACTGGCATCATCGCCCTGGACATCAGCAACGGGCATCTCAGATGGCAATATCCCAACGACCTCACCACAATGAAGCGTGCCGGCCACATGTTCAAGCCACCAGTCGTACAAAACGGCGTCGTCTTCGTCAACGACGCCATGAGCGGCCAATACACCTCAGAACTCTATGCCCTCTTCTCCGGTGCCGTCCTCTGGCATAGAACGATTGATAATAAAGGATAATATTTTTTATTTTCATGCA
>CAXTXB010000343.1:0-2785 GCA_964247965.1 uncultured Dictyobacter sp.
GTACGGACGCGATACGGGCGGCGGCGGCATGAGCGATGGTAGCTCTCCAATCTGGTCCGTACGCTTCAACCGTCGCTCCGCTCGCCGCGAAATCCACTCAGTTCGCTTTTTTTACGTTTGAAAATGATTTAGTTGGAGTTGGTGTCCCTTGCGGTTGTCGTTGGTAGCCTATCTGAAGCGTGCGAAGGTTTACGACGACAGGAACAATGTGCAGTCGCTATGCAGAGGACGATTCAAGTACATCGGTAAATGCACTCTCGCCACGAAACGACGAGAGGTTGGTGACAATCTTCAGCAAAATCTCCTGCATCGCATCCTGAGCATCCTGCGGGTGCCCCAGCATACGCAGCGCAATTCCTTAGATGCTCTGCTGAACGGCGCGGATTAACATTTCCAGAGCCTCAAGATCGCCTGCCCGCGCCGCCTCCACGTAGTCTTCAAGCGAAGTGTCCATTGTTGTGTCTCCTATTTCGTGGGGTAGATTATATTTTCATAGAGTGGAATACCTTGTATTGGAAAAAAGCTTCTTTTTTATGAGACTCTAATTATTTGGGATTGTGACCGACTGATAGGGCTTGAAAAGTAGATAGATACCAATGAATAGAAATATTATCTTTGTGCCGCGAGGAAAGCACGGGCGCGCTGACTTCCACGATAGATATCTGTGGCAGCCCCACGTTTGGATTCAGGAGAGATATTGTCTTTTTGTAGGAGGTAGGCCAGTCCAGGTCCCAGGCGTAAGTGAAGGCCCCATGTCAGGTGCCAGAGGCCACATGCTTGAATGATGTCAGGGCGTGTACGATCATTACCAGTCAGGCGGGCGACCGCATCACAATAGGCGGCAAAAATATCGTCTTCTAGTGCCAGACCTCGCCCGGCGGAATTGCCACCGAAGGGCTCGTAGAGACTGATAAGCGTAGCGATGTCACAGCCCAGCGGAGCAAGTCCAATCTGTGCCCAATCGAGGAGCATGAGCTCATTAGTACTCGTGAAGCCCAGGTTGCGGATATGGAAATCGCCGTGGATGAGCGTTAGGGGCAGGGCGCGCAGCTGCTGAATCCCCCATTCCCACTGATCCAGACAGCGATGTAAATCTGTTATCTCGTCCGCTTGAAAGAGAGTAGACCAGTAGGGATGAGCACGTATATGTTCTAAATGCTGATGTGCGGCTGGAATATGATGGACGTAGAGCGCATACTCTTCGCGTTGCAGCCAGGGATAACGCTCAATGTTTGCTTCCTCCGCTTCATAAAGAGTATGAAGCAATACATTGGCTTCGGCAGCTTGCAGCACGCGCTCTGGCGTCCATTGGATGTCAACTGCAGAGGCAACGTCCTCCATCCAGAGCCAGGTGGTAGTATCATAGATATCAACACGTAAGAGACGGGGTATAGCTAAGCCGAGCGGTAAATTGGCTGCCAGATCGCTCTCGATAAAAGAGAGTTCGCGCTTGCCCACCATGGGATCATTGATCTGAATGAGCGTCTGCGCATCCCAATCGGGAATCTTCAAAATCAACGAAGCAGGATAGCCTTTCTGGCGAGCCCGTTCTTTATCAAGTGTCACACGGAAGATGCGCGAACTACTGATCTCTGGTGAAAGGTTGCTAACCTGGTTCACTAGCAGCGGATCGATGGGAGCCTGCAAGCAGGCCGAAAGAGAGGAGAAAAGATGATCCATAATGAATAAATCAGCACTTTGCACTAGATGTCGTCTCCTTGAGTGACTTTTAACTTGTTGTGCTGGTATAACGACGCAGACCTGCCTTCCATATCAATTGGACCATGATGATGGCCATGCAAGCTGCAGCGATCCCAAGGAGAGGCAACAGCGGACTAGTGTGATCTGTTAGCGCACGTGCTGGAAACGTAGCGAGAAAGGCAAAGGGTAGAATATAGGTCAAGAAGAAACGCAGCGGCTGGCGGTAGATCTCAACCGGATAGCGCCCGAACTGCCAGAAAGCCGAATACAGCACATCCAACTCGATGGACGGCACCCAGAAGGAAACGCTGGCAATTAGGACGCGTGAAGCCCAGGCGATGACCAGACCCACACTTATCAGAACCAGCCAACCCAGCACTCCCCACCACGAAGGAAGTGTCCCTCTATTGTGCAGGCCCAGAACCACGGCCAGAAATCCCATCGCAACTTGGGAGAGCGCGAGCGGCTCACATTTGCCTAAACTCAGAAGAAAAAGACTCGGTACCGGCTGAACCAGAATGCTATCTAACTTGCCATCTCTCACCTGGCCTGCGAACCAAGTGAGATTTGGCTCAACACACGTCGTAAAGATTCCGCTGACAACCTGAAAAGTCCCAAGCAAGACAATCGCCTCGCCCAGGCCCCAGCCGCCAAGCGTCTGCGTCTGCGTATAGACTGCGCTCAGGACTACGAAACCAGCAGCAATATTGATAACGGTCAGTGCGAGTTGAAAGACCAGATTGGCCCGAAATGTTATTTCTCGGCGCAATGACAGCGAAAAGCTGGCACCAAACAACCTCAATAGCTTCATCTGTTATCCTCCGATCGCGGTATAATGACGCAGGCCAGCACGCCAGGCAAACAGCACCAGAAGCCAGAACAGAAGAATCCAAAGCACCTGCCAGCCATAGCCAATCAGGATATGGGAGCTGTCCAGGCTGGCGCTCATAATCTCTGCTGGGAACCCAAGTAAAGCTCGAAACGGCAGAGCATCCCCGAGAGCGCGAAGGCTAGCTGGAAAAAGGAGGATCGGAACTGCCGAACCACCCAGTAGAAAGATCAACGTGTCGCTCAGGCCAACAAT
>CAXTXB010000343.1:2795-6176 GCA_964247965.1 uncultured Dictyobacter sp.
GGATGTGCGCCTGCTCAGTCCAAAAAGCCGAGAGTGCAAACACATACGTGAAGAGAAAACGCAAGATCGCCGCAAACAGTAGCGCAGGAAGTGCCAGGAAGATCAGGCGCACATCCCATATCGTTCTCGTGACTATGCTCACGAGGATAAGGAGAGGGAGACCGAACAGCAGGTGCCAGAGACGGATCGCAATATTCGTGCCGAGCGGTCCAAGCACGACTGGCAATGGTTTGAGCAATGCCCGGCTGAATGTCCCGTCGTAAATGGTGTTGGAAAACGTATGATTCTCGTAGGAGACCGTCATTAATTGAACCGCCAAGAGCGCGACATAGTACGTAGCAATCCGGTTGTGATTGGGAAGCGCAACCGACCAGACAGCGAGGCCGATCAGTGGCCCCACGGCCTGGTTTATCAATAGTGTAAGCAAGAAAGCCCGCCATGCCAACCACTGAAGGATCTCGCGCTGGATCGAGATGAAGAGTAAGCGTAAGATGCGTCTCATACCATACCCTCCGCGTAAACCTGATCGATGACGCGCTCCAGAGACGGATTTTCTATCACCAAATCGATCACCGTGAACTCAGTAAGCAGACGCGCAGTGACCGCTGCTACCTGCGAATGTTTGACACGCAGAGCAACCTTGCCCTGCTCTGCCTCTATGACATCACCATAGGTACTCCAGATAGGGGTTGTCTCATCGGCGATCGCGACTTTGAGCAACTTATACGATGAGAGAGTGGCAGAGAGTTCCTCCAGGACACCATCGTATTTCACGGTTCCCTGGTCGATCAGCACAATCCGCTTGCAAAGCATCTCGACATCAGCCATATAATGACTCGTCAAAAGAATTGTTGCACCCGTGTGGCTACTGTAGGCGGAGATGAAACGACGCATCATTTGCACTCCTGTCACATCCAACCCAAGTGTTGGTTCATCCAAAAAGAGAATGCGCGGTTGGTAGATGAGCGAGAGCGCCAGGCCACAGCGCATCCGTTCGCCCAGGCTCAACGCACGTATTTGCCGTTTGAGTAGTGGCTCCAGATTGAGCATTTCCATAAGCAGAGCCAGGCTTTTCTGGAAGGTTGCGTCTGATACTTCATAGATGAGTTGTTGGAAGCGGAGTGAGTCGAGCACCGTCAGCTCACTCGGTCCGCCAATGGGCTGACTCCCGCGAATCAACGCAATGGTTTTCAAAAAAGCTGGCTCTCGGTGCCAGGGCGTAAAGCCAAGAACGCTGACCAACCCATCGGTTGGATGAAGGATGCCGCTTAGCATCTTCAACGTGGTTGTTTTTCCAGCGCCGTTAGGGCCAATGAAGCCGACTACCTCGCCAGCTTCAAGCGTAAACGAGACCCTCTGGACAGCCCGAATCTCACGGTAAGTGCGTCGGAACAGTGAGACCAGTGCGGCTTGTAGCCCGGCTTCCCGCACCGGAGCTTTGTAGACCATGGTAAGATCCTTGACGTTGATGACAGAGACCATAGATTCTCCTCTTCTCCCTAATGAGCATATCCATCGTTCTGTGCATGCATGCGGAGCTACCCAAGCTGGCCATGCTCTTTCCGGATAGCAAGTCTACTGTACAACACCAACGCAAGCTTGGAGGGTAGGCCAACTGGTGATACGAGAGAACGTGTGATATAAAGCAGAGTATGGAGGGAACAACTTCATAAAAGTCTCTAACGGCACTTGAGGATTCAACATGATGTATAGTGACTGTTTGTGAACAATCGATCTGGCCCGAACAGTAGGCATAAGCGTCCAATGCGAACCTCGACGCTCCATTTCTGGGAACGGCAAGGTCTCTTCTGTCCAACTCGTGACCAGAGCAGCAGATGCGTAGATTACAGGTTGTCGTCCTCCTCAGGGAGGTAGGATACGACTTCAGGACGATCCGTTCAGTTCTTAATGAGATAGCATTAGGACGACCAGAAAAGGCTATCCAGGCCGGAGAGAAGAGGAGCGCAGAACTCGCCGGTTATTTTTTGCCTTGAAGGAGGCTTATAATAATGAGTGATTCGCTTGAGCTCGCTGCAAAGAGCGCGCTTGCTAAGATCATAGGTGTGGAGGAGGGACTGAGTCCGCTGTATCTCCAGCTGGACCGGGCGATATTTCTGGCTGCGAACTCAGGTATAATATTGAAAGTGTATATGGAGGGGAAGACGTTAGAGCGAGAATATAGAACGGCCCAGAAGGCGCAAGCAAGAGGCGTGCCTGTTCCAGAATTATTGCTATTTGAGAGCAGTGAGCCAGCCGTTCTTGCTATGAAGCAGGTAGTCGGCAAGCCCTTGTCATCGCAGGATAAAGGTGCAGCGAGAGAAGCGGGCAGGTATCTGGAGCTATTTCATAGTATCGAGACCGCTCCCCCTTTTGCGGGCGGCCAGAGCAGGTGGGATGAGTTTATTCTCTGGTGGGCCAGGCTTGAAATAGGGCGCGTAGAAAAGTTAGGTGTGTTTACTGGCGGCGAGATCGCTCAATTGAAGTATACGCTTGAGGAGAGTAAACTGACTTTAAAGGACAGACCAATCGTATTACTACATGGTGATCTACAAGCAGAACATATTCTTGTTAATCCTGAAACCCAAAAAGTCGTCGCGTTCCTGGATTTTGCCGATGCACAGCCCGGCGATCCTCTCTTAGACATCGCCATCTTAAGTCTGTGGGATATTCCTCTTGCGGCTGGAGTCTTGGAAGGGTATACAGGGATTGATAATAATGAGCAGGCCAGACAACTGCTTTCGCACTACAGTCTCTTGCGCCTTGTTGGCGAAGTGCCGTGGTTGTTAGATAGGGGATTCAAAGAGTACGCGGAGAAAGATATTAAAGTAGTGAAGAAGATATTAAAGCAAAAGGACTAGAAGCAATGCGACCTTTCTTTGAAGACACTCACCCCGAAGTAAAAAGGGTGTGGATAGAGATGTTACAGCAAACTCCTATCAAAAAAAAGCTTTAATGTGGTCGTGGAGCCAATCTATTTTGGTAGAGGCTATCGAAGGATGGGTAATTTAGGATAGAATATAAGTATTGATGACGTAAAACTTTTCGGGAAGGTAAGAAAAGATGGAGACAG
Source organism: uncultured Dictyobacter sp. (assembly GCA_964247965.1). GTDB lineage: Bacteria > Chloroflexota > Ktedonobacteria > Ktedonobacterales > Ktedonobacteraceae > Dictyobacter. The sequence continues at coordinate 5,866 of CAXTXB010000343.1, forward strand.
GCAAGGCGATTCTGCTGATCAATATGCTGGCATCGGAGCTGGGGTATGAGGTGAAGTGGGCACGACTTCCCAACGGGGCCGTTGGTGATTCTTTTCGCCTGGACAATCATAAGGGTGAGGAGCGCCTGTTTCGGGGACCGAAGAAGTATGATCAAGCGCTGCAATGGCTGCGGGCAAAAGTTTAAAAATGTGTTTGATCCCCATCGTCTTCACCTTCCAGCATCCTGCGAGTTCGCGCTACTCTTTTACTATGAGTCATGGGGGAAAATTTTAAAGAGTGGGGGGGGGGGGGGGGGGGGTGGTTTTTTGTT
>CAXTXB010000343.1:6186-6679 GCA_964247965.1 uncultured Dictyobacter sp.
AGGGAAGGGAGTAGCACTCCGTCCTTTTCCGCGCCTTTAGGAAGAAGAATTGTTTTTGTAGCGTTTATTCTGGTATAATTAGAAGACAATGTCTTGCGCCCCCCTTCTTTTGCATTGGAATCAGGAAAAAAAGGAGTACAGGCTTCATGATCGAAATGCCCGGTGATCAGACTCCCTTAGAGCACAGGATAACACGGGATATTCAATGTCCCAAGTGTCGAAGGACGTACAAGATTGGCCTTGCCGACGGTGGCAAAGAAATTCACTTCCTAAACATGGGGACATGGAATTCTCCCAAATGTGGCCGTCACAACATCACTCCATTCCTCGACGACGAAAACCATTAAAGATGCCCAATGGTGTACGCATCTCCCGTAATCACTTCCTGTCGTTTCTGTAGCTGTCGTTCTAATGCCTCGTTCTCTTTCATTGCTGTACATGTTTTCCATTTCTACACACTTTTGCGCATGCGCAAAAGTGTGTAGAAATGGAA
>CAXTXB010000344.1:0-715 GCA_964247965.1 uncultured Dictyobacter sp.
TAAGTCTCTGATAGTAACGATGATGTTAGTCGCAAGCGTCTTACTACTCACTGCGTGCGGGTGTGGAAGCTCTCAGCCGAGTAGTGGGAGCAGTGGGAGCAGTGGTGGCGGCAGCTCTCAGTCGAAGGGACCTTTCACTATTGGAGTATCCAATGGCTTCGTGGGCAGCGAATGGCGCACGCAGATGATTCAGGATATGCAAACGGCCAATGCTGAGTATGTGAAAGCTGGCCTGACCAAGGATCTGATCGTCCAGAGCGCTGATGTAGATGTTCCCGGCCAGATTCAGCAGATACGCAACCTGATCAGCCGCGGCGTCAATGCGATCATCGTTGATCCTAATTCTATCACTGGCCTTAACTCGGTGATGAGCGAGGCCAAAAAAGCCGGTATCGTTGTAATCAGCGTCGACCAGGCCGTCCCTTCGCCCGCTGCGATCAACGTGGTGATCGATCAGACGGAGTGGGCGCGTATGAGTATGCGCTGGCTGGCTGAGCAGCTCCACGGCAAGGGCAATATTGTGATTATCAACGGCATTGCTGGTAATCCGGCGAATGAGGCGCGTTATAATGGTGTGAAAGATGTGTTGAGCAAGTATCCGAACATTAAGGTTTTGAACGTGGTGAATGCGAACTGGGATGAGGCGACTGGACAGCAGAAGATGGCAGACTTGCTGGCATCGCAGCCCAATATCGATGGCGTCTGGACCCAGGAC
>CAXTXB010000344.1:725-3129 GCA_964247965.1 uncultured Dictyobacter sp.
GTGCTCTACAGGCGGTTGCGGCTGCGAATCCTGCTAAATGGCCTATTATGGTTGGTGAGGGACGCGCGGGCTATTTGCAGTTGTGGCAGCAGATCAAGCAGAAGCGTCCTAACTTTGGAGCCTATGGCGTGATAAATCCGCCAGGAGCTGGTGCGAGCGGATTGCGTATCGCGGTGCAGTTGCTCCAGGGGAAAAAGCTGAAGGATGATGCTCTGAAGGGTGACAGCCACAATACAATATTCGTACCCATTCCAGGCACTGTCAATCCGGATAACTATAACGATCAGTATAACCTGGTGAAGGATAAACCTGCCTCGTATACCCTGGACGGCAGCATTTCAGATGCCGATGCGAAGAACTTCTTCTCTTAGGTTTGCACAGGTAATAGTGAGATAGAGCAAGATGACGAAAACATTGCTTGCTGCACAACATCTCGTCAAGCACTATGCAGGCGTGACTGCACTTTCAGATGGAAGCCTGGAGGTGCAGTCTGGTGAGGTGCTGGCATTGATGGGCGCAAATGGAAGTGGGAAGAGCACGCTTGGGAAGATTATCGCTGGAGTGGTTGCCCACGATTCGGGCCAGCTCTTGCTTGATGGCCAGGAAGTGCGTTTCTCCTCTCCACAGGCGGCACAGAAAAGTGGCATTGTAGAGGTATACCAGGAATTGAGCCTGATTCCGGGGATGACGGTGGCTGAGAATATCTGGCTGGCACACGAGCCTTTGAATCCTCTGGCCTTTGTGCGTAGAAGAGAGATACGGATGCGCACGCAAGGGCTGCTCGATCTCTTCGCAGACACGACGAGGTCTGCAATACAACCGGACGCGCTGGTTGCAACCCTATCCCCCGATGAGAGGCAGATCGTCGAGATTTTGAAGGCGCTGAGTCTGCAACCCAAAGTGATGATTCTTGATGAGGCAACGGCGAGCCTCGATAGCCGCCAGGTGCAGCGTCTGTTTGAATTGATGAGCCGGTGGAAGTTGCAAGACATGGCACTGGTCTTTGTTTCTCACCGTATGGATGAGATATTTCGCGTGGCCGATCGCGTGACGGTCCTGCGTAGTGGCAAGACGGTCATGACAGGCCTGCTGAAACAAACGAACGAGCGTGAGCTGGTGAGCATGATGGTGGGGAATGCGGTCGTTTCCAGATATATCAAGCATGAGGAGGCAGTTGATAGAGTTGCTCCCATAAGGCTTCAGGTGGAGGATCTGCATACGAGCGCCGTGCGGGGAGTGAGTTTCGATCTGCACGATGGCGAGCTGCTGGGCCTTGGAGGTCTGCGTGGGCAGGGGCAAAATGATATTCTGCTCGCCCTATTTGGCGCGCTACCATTCATGGGCAAGATAATGCTCACCGATCATACAGTACACTTCACCCATCCAAAACAGGCTATGCGCGCGGGAGTGGCCTATGTGCCGGGCGACCGTGGCAGCGAAGGCCTGCTCCTTGGACGCTCTATTCTAGAAAATTTGCAACTTCCCTCCTGGCACGGATTCCCTTTAAAACTGCAAGCGGCGCGTCACGATGCACTAACGATTGCGCAGAGGCTCAATATCGTCATGACATCACTAAATGTTCCCGTAAGCAGCTTGAGTGGTGGCAATGCGCAGAAAGTCGTGCTGGGCAAATGGCTACTGCGCAACCCTCAGGTGTTGCTGCTCGATGATCCAACAAAAGGCGTGGATGTGAAGGCAAAAGAGGACTTTTACAAAATCCTTGCCGAGTTGCGCGATACTGGTGCTGCGATTCTCTTTTATAGCAGCGACGATGAAGAACTGCTCGGCCTCTGCGATCGCGTTCTCGTCCTGCACGACGGACAGTTACAAGCCGAGCTAACAGGAGCCCAGCTTACCCGTTCAGATCTCGTGGCCGCCAGCATGGGCACTACATAACAATAATCTTTTACGGTGTCGCTATTGACTCGCTTCGCAATAATCCCTCGCGATCATACGGTGATCGGGCGGATTGAGGTTCTCGTCTGCCTGAGAGGCTCGTGCAATGTCTGTTCTCTCTCGACTGCAACGGCCGAAACAATACAAACATAAAGAGATAATAATGATGAAAATATCGCTGACACAGACACCATTCCTACAGCGCATCATATTCAGACAATCCTACCTGCTCGCGCTGGCCCTTCTACTCATCGCGCTCATAATCAACTACATCCTGCAACCAAACTTCTTCCGCCCGGCCATCTTCGAGGGCAACCTGCAGACATACCTACCACTCATGCTCTTAGCAGCCGGCCAGGCCATCGTCATCATAGGTGGAGGCGTAGACCTCTCGGTCGGCGCAATCGTTTCCTTCGTCAACGTAGTGATTGTACGTATGATGGGCACCAATCCAGGCCCGATACAGATTTTATTTGCAATAGCTCTGGGCCTGCTCTGTGGAATTCTG
>CAXTXB010000344.1:3139-6645 GCA_964247965.1 uncultured Dictyobacter sp.
GATCTGCGTCGCCTATCTTCGTTTCCAGCCTATCGTGACCACCTTTGCCTCCAGCTTTATCTTTTCCGGCCTCGCCCTGTGGGTCCTTACCAGTCCCGGTGGCGCAGTCCCCTCCGCGCTTACCGATGCCTATACTGCAGACCCGCTTGGCCTGCCCACCGTTATCTGGATCGTCATTATCCTCTTGCTCCTCTGGAACGCGGTGCGGGCCACGCGCTATATCCGCTATCTCTACAGCGTGGGAGGCCAGGCGATGTCGGCATACGTCACGGGCGTGCCGGTCTCCTCCGTTCGTCTAAGCACCTATATTCTATCAGGCTTATTCGCAGCACTTGCAGCCTTCGCGCTCGTCCTGAACACAGGAACCGGAGACCCTCTCGTCGGAGGCTCAATGACCCTGTCTTCAATCGTGGCCGTGATCCTGGGTGGAACCCGCTTGAGCGGTGGTCAGGGAGGAATCACGGGCTCTCTCATCGGCGTGGTTATTTTGAGCCTGATTCTCAGTATTATCGCCTTTGCCAATATCTCGACCTGGTGGCAGACGCTGATCGATGGTTTTATTGTGATGATCGCCCTGGCCGGTCCTGGCATCGCCCTGTTGGTACAAAGGAGGGTACGATGAAGAGTATCGCTCGTCCAAAGCTCAATCTAAAGTTCAGCCCAACAGTCATCGCTCTCTTGCTAGCCGTGGCGCTCTTTGTGCTCGGAGGCGTGCTGCGGCCGGGCTTCGCAAACTATTCCCTCGCGGTGAACATCTTACGCCTCGCCGCCTTTCTGGGCATCATCGCCGCAGGTCAGACGCTGGTGATTATCAGCGGCGGCGAGGGAATCGATCTTTCAGTGGGTGCAATAGTGACGCTGGGAGCAATCCTCATCTACCGCATAGCCAATGGACAGGATGCACTGATCATCCCGGCGCTGGCCGTAACGCTTGCAATCGGAGCCGCGATCGGCGCGATTAATGGCCTGGGTATCACCCTGCTGCGCATCCCTCCTCTGGTGATGACGCTTGGCATGACCGGCGTGGTGGAGGGCTTGATCCTGGTCTTCACCCAGGGCAGACTTGAGGGCAGTGCCGCCCCTCTCGTGGTCGCCCTCGTTTCAAACCCATTGATCTTTGGTATACCCGGTGTGGTGCTGGTCTGGCTACTGCTAGGCGTTGGCGTGTGGTTCATCCTCGAACGAACAACCTATGGCAAGCAGCTCTTTGCCATAGGTGTGAACCGGACGACGGCGAAGCTTTCAGGTGTACGCGTCAATACAGTGCTCGTGGTTACCTATATGTTGAGTGGTATGTTGGCAGCGCTCGGCGGCTTCGTCCTGCTCGGCTATGTCCAGCGCGTCTTCCTCAACCTGGGTGCCACCTACACCCTCCCCTCGGTCGCGGCTGTGGTCATCGGCGGAACACTGCTGGCCGGCGGCGAGGGCGGCTACGCGGGCACTATGGCTGGTGCGCTCGTCCTGACCCTCTTAACCAGCCTGCTCACTACCCTCCAGCTTCCGGAGTCCGCCCGCCAGATCATCTATGGCCTGACACTCCTATTACTACTCTCTGCCTATGGACGCCAACGCCGGCTGCGCAACTGAAAAAACCTCCTTTGGGAGAGGATGCGGATGATGATGTTTGATAAAGAAATTCTACCACACCTTTGAGGGAGTGTAACGATACGCACCATTGTCTACTCTGTGCACTTTATGTTAACCTATTAAAAGCAGAGGCTCTTAGCGCACTGTATCAAGAGTGTATTGTATCAAGACAAGGAGTACGAAGCTTGGCAACACAACGCCTTACTCAGCAAGATCTCCTGGACAAACTTCAGGACGATCACGCGCTCTTCCAAAAGCTCATCGGCCAGATCAATGACGAGGATCAGCAGACACCAATCACCCCGGAAGGCTGGTCAGTCAAAGATCTACTATCACATACAAGCCACGTCAAGGCAGCAACGCAGAAAGTAATTGTCGCCTACACCCACGATCAGCCCCTACCACCCGTCCAGCCGTGGAGCGACGAGGCTTTCGAAGAGGCGCGGCAGCAGGACAAAGAGATGTCTCTACCGGACGTGCGCAACTACTGGGAAGAGACGCACATACATCTTATCCATATTACCTCCGACGAACTCACTGACGAAAAGCTACAGGAAGAGGTGCGCTCACCCTGGTCCGAAGATCCTATCGTGTTGTGTGACCTGGTCGCCTCCGTCTGCTCCCACGATGCAGAAAACTTTGAGTTAATAGAGCAGTACTTCGAAATTGGGAAGTAGCTACCAAATCTACCTTTAGAAAGTGTCGAAGCCCCATCGCGTCTACGTTCTCGCGCCTTCGGCGCTCGTTCTGTAATGACTCATGCCGAATGTTTGAAAAAAGAGCAGGCACCACACGCTGTTCCTCATTTTTCAAACATTCGGCATGAGTCATTAAAAGCTTCCAACTCTTTGCCGCCTCTACCGTAGATATATTAGCAATCTTGAACAACAATTGCTAAATTCACTTCTCTCTCGGAATAATCCTTAGCCATCCATCGTTATTATAGTCGTGTTAGCAATCTCCATTCGAGATTGCCAGATTCGTCCCCGTAGTGGAATAATTGATAGGGGAGAATCGTTTTAATAGGTAAGTTAGCAATCTCAAGTCGAGAGCGCTAAAAAGATAGGATTTCAGGAATAACTCGGACGGTGCTATTGTTATTATTAGTGAGTTGGCAATCTCGAACAGAGAGCGCTAATAGACGAAACGCTTGAACGATAACGTAGGTATTTCCCGGAAGTTGTTTCGATCTGTACTCTAAGAACAACAACGCTACAATCCAGTGCAGCATCCACATTCGTGGTGCAGCGCATTTTAAATATATATAGCAAGGAGCATTCATTTTATGAAATGCGAACGATGTCAGAAGAACCCTGCGAGTGTCCGTGTCGATCAGATGGTTGAAGGTCGCCGCGAGTCCCACTACCTCTGCCAATCTTGTGTGGAGGAGATTATGGGCGAGATGAATCAAGCAGGTAGCTTCAATGGGCAGGGCTTCCCTGGCGCTGGTGCTCCCTTTGGTTTCTCTGCCAATAACAATAACGATTCTTCCTCTGCCGCTCGTGCAGGGGGTGTAAATACTGCGACGGCTGAACGGACTGCGAAGAATAGTAAGACTCCGACTCTTGATCAGTTTGGTCGCGATCTTACCGGTGAGGCCGCCGAGGGTAAGTTAGATCCCGCTGCCGGCCGCGCTAGCGAGCTCCGTCGTATGATTACTGTCCTGGGTCGCCGCCAGAAGAACAATCCTGTTCTGATTGGTGAGCCGGGCGTTGGTAAGACGGCTATCGTTGAGGGCCTGGCCCGCCGTATCCATGAGGGTGATGTCCCGGCCACACTACGCGGCAAGCGCATCATTTCTTTGAATATTGGTGGCATGGTCGCCGGCGCGATGTTCCGTGGTCAGTTTGAGCAGCGTATCAAGTCTATTCTGCAAGAGCTGCGCGAGGCTCCTGAGATTATCCTGTTCATCGATGAGC
>CAXTXB010000345.1:0-6637 GCA_964247965.1 uncultured Dictyobacter sp.
CTCAAAGCAAGCACAAATTTGGGATTCGCCAACAATATCTTAATGCAGCTGTACCAAAAAATTAGAAAAACGCGAAAAATGTAAAAAAATTAATACTAATTATAAAGAGCTTTTATTACTTTCGTTTACCTTCTGGGAGAGACAAGGGATGGACAGCAATACAGGGATTGATGTAGAACGACAAGAAAAGGCACGCGCTTATGCCCGGCTGAGGCGGCGGCTCTCATACGTGAGTATAGGCCTTGGACTCATCTGTGTACTGGTGGTGCTGGGTGCGGGCCTGGACAAATGGTTTCGCAACGTGATTCAAGGGGCGGCGAGTGGCATACCTCTTCTGACCTGGCAGCCGCTGGCTGGCTGGTTTCCGCTCCAGATTATTGCATACTTTGTCCTGATTTTCGTGGCCTATGAAATACTCACGCTTCCGCTGGGCTACTATTCAGGCTATGTACTGCCGCACCGCTACGGAATCTCCGTTATGAGTATGCGAGCCTGGTTGAAAGATCTAGGGATTGGCTTTGGGCTGAATCTAGTGCTGGAGGCAGCGTTTATCTCGCTGGTGTACGCGCTGCTCGCCTGGCAGCCTCAGTGGTGGTGGCTGTGGGCAGGATTGATCATCCTCTTCTTCTCGGTGATCATGGCAAATCTCGCCCCCATCCTCATCTTCCCACTTTTCTATAAGTTCACTCCACTGCCAGAGGGAGAGCTAACGCAGCGCCTGCTCAGCCTGGCGGCACGGGCGCATACGCAGGTACGCGGAGTTTTTTCGATGGGGATGAGCAACAAAACCACGGCGACGAACGCCGCGTTGATGGGGCTGGGCAATACACGACGTATCGTACTCGGGGACACCATGATCGACCGTTACACAACCGATGAGATCGAGGTCATCCTGGCACACGAGCTTGGACATCACGTGCATCGCGATATCTGGAAGCTGATCGTTAGCCAGACGATCCTGACCTTACTGGGTCTCTTCGTCGCCAACCTGGTCTTGCACTGGGTTATCGATCAGCAGCACTACTATCGCGCGCTCACTGATCCGGCCACGCTTCCCTTCTTCTTTCTGCTCATAGGCATCTTCAGTTTCCTGGTTATGCCCATTAACAATGGATATACCCGCGCCATAGAGTACCAGGCAGACGAGTATGCGCTGCAATCGACCGGGAAGGGAGAAGCCTTTAAGAGCGCGATGAGCCGGCTGGCCAATCAAAACCTGGCCGAGATCGAGCCAGCGCCCATCGTCGAGTTTCTCTTTCACTCACACCCATCGATCAAGAAGCGCCTTCAACACGCCGATGATTTTATGGCGCGTCCGGGCTACGCCATCAGCGCATCTTTAAGGGCAGAAAGTTGAGCTCCCGTCTCATCAATTGACCCTTCAGGCAGACCAATTAAAGGTTCATCGACGCCTGAAGCGGCCCATTGATCTAGTTTCGCCACGAACTCGCGTGGCGTCCCGATAATAGCGGTGGCATCCAACAGACGCGGGCTCACCGCATCAAGCGCGGACTTCATGCCCTGCGACCAGGCATCGATTACAGCCTGCACATCCTCACCATAGCCGTTGCGTGTAAGCATCTGCGCATAGTAGACGCCCATCTTACCAATATAGTAGGCGAGCGGAGAGGCAGCTTTTAGTTCGGCTTTGCGGCGCTCTTCCACACTCGCATTCTCGTGCAGCAGGACACTAGTGATGTAGGGAGCGACCGCCGCGCTATGGGCGGGGCGGCCAGCCAGTTTCGACCCCTCATCAAGCTGCTCGCGCAAGGCCCCCCACTTCGTCGCCGGCCAATAGACAGGCATCACACCGTCCGCGATCTCTCCAGTCTGAATGACATTCTTCGGGCCCATCGCCGCAATATAAATGGGCACATCCGCACGCAGCGGCTTGAAACGCAGCTTAAAGCCTCGTTCGAGCTTGAAGAACTCACCATTGTAGACAAGCTTCTCATTAGCCAGGATCATCCGAATAATCTGAACATACTCACGCGTGCGCTGCACCGGCTTCTCAAAGGGGACCCCATGCCAATGCTCGATGACATTCGCCCCCGAAGGTCCCAACCCCAGCTTGATACGCCCACCAGAGCGCTCATCCAGCGTCGCCGTTGTGCTCGCAATCAACGCGGGCGTACGCGAATAAATATTAGCGATGCCAGCACCTATCTGGATTCGCTTCGTTGCGCGCACCAGGTCACTCATCGAAGTAAAAAGTTCATAGCCCCAGGACTCACCCAGCCAGACCGAGTCAAAGCCCAGCTCGTCGGCAATCTTGACCTTCTCTACAATCTGGTCCCAGTCGCCCGGGAAATTGGGCGAATCGGCAACAAAGCCTATGCGTGCAGCATAAGCACGCCTGGAATGAATAGCGTCAAAATCAGTTGTCATCCGCGTACCTCTGTCCTTCCACAGCGAAAGCAGTGTGTAATCAGCACAACAATTATTCTGCCTTTATTATACCCGACGCCTTCACGATTTAGACGCTCACATCACTAAATGATCGTGGAAAATCCGTTGTCTGTACACAAGCAAACATCTCGCGAATGTCATCGTAGCACCCATCATCGACCGGCACAAAACGCTCTATGCCGCCCTCTTGTAAGACACGAGCGGAAAAGGGATCGTTGTGCAGCGTAATCAACATTTCACGTAGAGAACGCTTAAGAGCCGGATCGAGCCGCCTGGCAACCACGACTGGCGGAACCGCAGAAGGACCAAGCACATCAACCACGCGTATATTTGTCTGCGCCTGCAGATCATTTCGCAGAACAACATCTAACAAATGAGAATCGATGGCGGCAGCATCAGCCTCACCAGTCAGTATCATACGTAGCGAGTTCAGATGAGAACCAGACTTCACCAACCTACCGAAGTAGTCAGGGGCTAGCCCTCGTTTGAGCAGAGTGTAGTTCACCAGGTTGCAGCCAGAGTGTGAAGCCCCCTCGTTATAGGCCCAGACACAACCTCGTAGATCAGCAAATGAAGAGTGCTGGCTAGTGGCGCGTACTATCACATCTGAGAAGTAGACAGGCCGTCCCTGATACCGCGCGCCACACAACACAGGAGCAGCCAGCAATTCAACCGGGCAAGCCTCCCACGCCGTCATATGAGTATAAAGCAAGCCGCAAAGGAAACCTACATCTGCATGTCCATCACCAAATGCATCAAGGTTTTGACTGGTATTGATTATAGTAGGGCAACCCAGGCGCATCGACACAATTTTAGCTATAGAAGTATACATCTCTTGCAGTAACGGAGAGAGATAATTGACGAAACGAATCGTCGGCTGGACTGTTAGTAACATATGCGACTCCTTATGATCTAAAACCGTGGAGGCAATATCTCCATGTAAATGAGCGTAAGCAAACACATCCGTTTAAGCTCACCAGTACGTTCCTATTACCCTCACGGTCTACAACCTCAATGCCACCTCTCGGTGTTATATTTTACTTCTAATGCAGGTGAGTACTCCTCTAGCAGCTACCTATCTAATTTTGCACATCATATATAACTTCACACATCGAAACAGTATTGTCTGTATGCTGGTAGACATAATGTTTCGTTTTCAGTACATCCATTGCAGCTGCTGCTAGACCAGCGGGAAGAATGCCACTGTGAATACGTATCCAATCATAGGCACACGGGGCCAAATCATAGGCGGCATACTGGTGCATATTACTATGCCTGAAGTGGGTCTTGATATCCAGATTTTGCAGCACAACAAGGTTATACCAATGGCCAGGACGCACTTCCATAGATGAATATGCAAGTAGACCCGGAATGCGTGCCAGTTCGGCCAGCATCTGACCATCGGCATCGTGCAATTCCTGATCCACGGCTGAATTGGTATCAGCCCTACGTCCACTTACGAAGCCGACAAAGGCAAGCGATCTGCTTTGCAATAATTGTAGAGGATCATAGAGGGCAACGCGGTGAGAGCAACAGCGCCGTTCCGTGGCGGCATACAAAAATGGTGGATTGTCTGTAAGAGGTTGTTCCAGGGTTTGCAAAGTTAGACGCAACTGCTGAGCCATGTAGCGCAACACCAGGAGATCAATCTTTCTTTTATGCACATTATTTATATTCAACTGCGATAAAGCTTCTACAGCCCGAGGTAAACTCTTCCTATCCATCTATTCCGCTCCGTTTCATTAAAGAGGTTGCTTGCTTGCGAGTACAAGAAGACGCTAACCTGGCATCGAAAAACCAGGCGTTAAAAAATGTGGAACGCATAGCAATGCTAGCGTACTGAAAAAGCTAAAAAGGCTCAGTTGAGATTAGTAGCAGTGAAGACACATGTGGAGGCACATATGACAGGGGTAAGAGAGGAGGAACAGGGCGGAGTCAATAGAGTTCGTATTTGTTAGAAACGCCGAAAAGCCCGCCCGGTTAGAGGGCGGCACATGTATAGTTGTTCGTACCATCTTCAGACACTCCAATGTTATTGATAGTTACTATCTGTCTCCCTACAGCTAGTGTAACCACCGTTACAAATCATTGTAGAAAAAATAATGGCTGCTGTCAAGAGAAAAAGCTACTATCTTGCTATCCTGACACCCATCATTTTAGCGCGTCTCATTGTCGCTCAGAGCTCTTAACTCTCTCGTAGCACCTGGTTGATCGTCATCAATATTTGTATCAAAGGAAGTGAAATTATCGCGTTGTGGCAGTGCGAAGCGAGGGGTGGTCGAGAAGCTTCGCCCTACGCGAACCACAACGGCGGTGATATTGTCAATCCCACCGCGATCATTGGCGCAAGCAACCAATTGTCCAACACTTTCTTGCGGCTCGTACTGCTCAACGAAAGTAGAGAGCTCTTCATCGCTGACCAGATTTGAGAGGCCATCTGAGCACAATACGAGGACATCGCCATCCTGTACGGGTTCCACAAATATATCAACCTCAACATCCGGATGAGTCCCCAGGCAACGGGTAATAATGTTGCCTCTCGCGTGCCCGCGAGCCTGCTCTTGTGCCAGCCTTCCAGCGCGCACCTGTTCGGCAACCCAGGAGTGATCCTGTGAAATCTGCTGGGCTTGCCCTTGATGGACGATGTAAGCGCGACTATCACCGACGTTGGCGATATAAGCAACATTGTTATGGAGAACGGCGGCAGTGCAGGTTGAGCCCATGGCTCCAAAGCTGGTCTTATCCTCTACATCGATCTGATGATAAATAACCTCATTGGCTCGTTGCACCGCCTGGAGCAGCAGGGAGGCGATATCGCTGCTTTGCTTTTCCTGATAGTACACGTTGCGCACAGCGTCGACAGTCATCCGGCTGGCCACTTCACCTTTTGTATGCCCCCCCAGCCCATCAGCAACGATAAAAAGCGCGCCCTTCTTTAACAGAATCCGTGGATCTTCTGGAATTACCGACAGCATACTATCTTCATTAATTGAACGCTTCCGACCCACATCAGTTTGCAGGCCAGCATTGAGAGGCAAGAGATGATCCAGGTTCGGAACCTCTTTTTTCAGGCCAAAAAACTGCATGACAAGCTCAAGAAATGTCTGCATATGCTCAACCCCAGCTGAAATAATTAGATCAGAAAGCAAAAGGAAGGTTCTATAGCGTAAATCATGTCGTTCGCTACCGGCAAGGGCTAGCAATATATGAAAGGCAGCAGGGGGAAAAGGAAGCGAGCTTTCAGGACCACGATCCGCTTCTTCATCGTGCCTCCTGATTACCAGGTACGCCCATCCCTGATTACCAGACTGTCAACGCTCAATATATCCACGAATGACATGACCATTAACAGAATGATATCGTGCAGGATGGGCGCTGTCAAGAGTTATTTAACCTGAACAGTGAAAGGAAAGGCAATAATATACTGAGGACAGAGCTCACCGCGTTTGCACAGCGGTTGGCTATTAAAGGTAAGCTGTGTTGTACCAGTACTTTTGGCAGCAAAGTCCCAGACGCAGGCGTTATTTACTTTTGAGGCATAGCCGGCAGGGCCTTGCAGATCCAGTCCTCCCTGTGATGCCCTTGGCCCAGACCACTTTTTCCCAAAGGGGAAACGGAACTCGATCACGTCGCCAGTATGCGCGGTAACAGTTGCATTCTTGCTGCTATCCGATACTGTTATAGTAGCTTTTGTCGGAGTAGTAACGACCGCATTACTTGGACAACCCTGAGAAGTGACAGGGTTAGGAACGCCGGTAGGAGCTGGATTGACAACAGGAGGCTGAGCGGAGCCGCTACCCGTGCCGCCAGCAGCAGCTTCTGTACCGCAGGCAGTTAAGACAAAGGCAGATGCAACGATTAAGAGGGAAAGTGCAGGTAGTACGCGCCTTACTCTATATTCGAGCGAATGAAAACGTAGCATAACATAGACTCCTTTTTGTTCATCCTGGAAGAACTATTACAGTATCAAGACGTGCCCTCAACGGTAAAAGTTCCCCATGTGAGATAATTTCATCTATATAAACGTAGTAAATATTGCATATTTGTAAATATTGCGAAGAAATCTCGGAGAGAGTATCGAAATCCCATCATGATGGGAATCTCTCCTCTCTCTCGCATTAGCACGCCTTTGATGTTCTCACTTTTATATAATATTTTTTCTTCTTATACATAATTTACGATTCGGTGCTTTTTGCATAGCTTGAGATTAGCTCAAGCTATGCAAAAA
>CAXTXB010000346.1:0-6628 GCA_964247965.1 uncultured Dictyobacter sp.
CCATAGTGCCCCATGATAGTATCATGCTTCAGCCGGTTCGTCAATCACTTTTTTGAGACAGTTTTCTCTCACAAGAGATTCATCAACTTCCTCCATTCGTTCTTGTACCTTCTAATACTCCTAACCGGAAAAAGGCTGGTCACATACTTCTAACATTGACTAAGGCGGTCATGTAAGGCATAATACAAGTCGTGCAGGCGTGAAAAATCGTTTCCTATTCTACAGAAGAAGAATGAACCGGGTATATTTGCAATGAGTGACGCAATTGAAAGCAAGAACGATGCCCCTACGCAGCTCTTACGGGGTACATACGAGGTGATTGTTGTCGGTGCCGGCCATGCGGGGTGCGAGGCCGCCCTGGCCAGCGCACGCATGGGTCGCAAGACACTATTATTAACCATGAACCTGGATAGTGTGGCGCTAATGCCCTGCAACCCCTCTATGGGTGGCCCCGCCAAGGGTCATCTCATCAAGGAGATTGATGCGCTGGGTGGTGAGATTGGCCGCAATACGGATCGCACATTTATACAGATTCGTTTGCTCAATACAAGTAAAGGTCCCGCCGTCCAGGCTTTGCGTGCTCAATGTGATAAGCAGGCCTATCGGCTAGCCATGAAGTTTGTTTTAGAGAGTCAGCCCAACCTGGAGTTGAAGCAGGCGACGATCACGCATCTGGTGAATACGCAGCATGCAGACGGCCGCTACCAAGTTACGGGAGTGGTGACCAACAATGGCTGGCGTTACGACGCTGCAGCTGTGATTATGACGACTGGCACCTTCATTAATGGTCGCCTGGTCGTGGGAGAAAAGACGCAGGCGGGGGGACGCGCAGGCGAGGGGCCTGCTCTGGGGATCTCAGAATCATTGCGTGCGTTCGGCCTGGAGGTGCGCCGTTTTAAGACTGGCACTCCGCCACGCATCGATGCCCGCACCATTGACTATACTAAGACTGAACTCCAGCCTGGCAGCCGCGTGCCGCTCTACTTCTCGCAAGATCGTTCGGCACGGGTAGACGTTCAACTGCCCGGTGGGCGACCAAATCCAATCTATCCTGTCACTGATGAGGATATAAACGGCTGGCGGCCGCAGTTGCCTTGTTATCTCGTGCGCACGACTGAACAAACTCATCAGATTATTCGGGACAACCTGCACCGCTCTCCGCTTTACACAGGAGTTATTGAGGGCATCGGACCACGCTACTGCCCCTCGATTGAGGATAAGATTGTGCGCTTCGCTGATAAGGTTTCGCATCAGATCTTTCTGGAACCCGAAGGTTGGCGCACCGGCGAGGTCTACGTTCAAGGCATGAACACAAGCTTGCCGGAAGATGTGCAACTGGCAATGCTGCGCAGTATTCCAGCCCTTGAGCATGCCGAGATGATGCGCGTTGGCTATGCTGTAGAATACGACTACGTTCCGCCTCATCAGCTCCTGCCAACTATGCAAACAAAAGCTGTCTCTGGCCTCTTCCTGGCTGGTCAAATCAATGGTACCTCTGGCTATGAGGAAGCTGCCACCCAGGGCCTTATGGCTGGCATTAACGCAGCCCTTTTTGTGCGTGCAGAGGAGGGTTTTGTGCTTGGTCGACACGAGGCGTATATAGGAGTGTTGATTGATGATCTCGTCACCCGACCGATGAGCGAGCCATATCGTCTACACACCTCGCGGGCCGAACATCGTCTGCTGCTGCGGCCTGATAGTGCCGATCTACGCCTCAGCGATCATGCATACAGATTCGGTTTGATCACCAAGGAGCGTTATATGCAGGTCGTACAGAAGCGCGCCGATATCCAGCACGCATTGGCACAATTGGATGGGATCACCTTTACCTCTTCACGGATCGTGGAAACTTGTGCCCAAGAGAGTGGCATCGCTCCTCTAGGACAGATGCTCTCTGGCCGTGAGCTATTGCGCCGCCCCGAAGTTAGCTATCGACAGGTTGTGCAACTAGCGCAGCGTGTAGCCGATGAGCGTAGTACCACGGAAATGCATGACCTTTCATCTACTCCTTTGCCTGCCCTGGAAGACGAGTCAGCGGAAGAGGTTGATCTGCAGGTCAAGTATGAAAATTATATTCGCAAGCAAGAGCAACTGGTCCATCGTACTCTACGCCTGGAAGAGATGCGTATTCCGGCCTCCTTCGATTATCAATCAATTCAACACTTACGTACAGAAGCCAGGCAGAAACTCATCCGTACCCTGCCTCGTACTGTCGGGCAGGCTTCACGCGTAGAAGGAGTTACTCCCGCGGATGTCGCAATCTTAATGATTCACCTGGAGAAACTACGTGCATTAAGAGCTTCGTCTTGACACTACAAGCATTGAACGTGTAACATATACTTGTATAACTCATGAATAATGTATCGATATACAATAGAATCAGGGGCATATGTCGCTCCCTCTGTGTATGCAACTGGCTCTTGCGCTATCTGATGGCTGTTTGAATAAAATGTTTCTTTACAGATGCCATACCCCGGTCCTGCCCCGAGCACTGGAACGGTATATTCTGCGTTGTCAGGCTTTCCGATGTATTTTCGTAAATGCCTGCGAGAGTGTGAGGCAAACTGAGGTATCAAGGAGAGGGGAAAACTGTGTATATTCTTGTCGTTGACGACGATCGGTTTGCAAATACGCTAGTTCAATTCGTGCTGAGTAAAGAAGGGTATGAGGTTGACACCGCCGACAATCCACGCGGTGCTATGTTGATGATTCAGAGACGCCTGCCAGATCTGTTAATACTGGATGTAACTATGCCCTATATCAGCGGCTTCGAGTTTTCGGAGAAATTGCGCAATGAAGGCTATGAAATACCGCTTATCTTTATGACAGCTCAAGATACCATTGAGGCGAAGTTGCAAGGCTTTAATATTGGTGCAGATGATTATATTTGCAAACCTTATAACCACCAGGAACTGGTCGCGCGTGTACAGGCAGTGTTGCGCCGTATTAAGAAGCATGAGAAGGTTGGTCATCAGAGTATTCGTGGTGGTCAAGTGGAACTATTTCCTGGTGAACTGAAAGTGGCTATGGATGGAAGAGCCCCTGTTGGGCTAACACCTACCGAGATGCATGTGTTGCGTGTTCTTATGCAGGCGGGTGGTCAGGTAGTCAATAGGGACCATTTATTGGCCGAAGTATGGAATGATAACGAGAATAATAGTAATATTGTTGATGTCTATATGCGGCGCTTGCGTGTGAAATTGGAGGAGGATCCCGACCGTCCTCAACATATTATTTCTGTACGAGGTCTGGGCTATAAATTTGTTGGATAGCTGGTGCTGTATCTCAAGTGTGAATCAAGAAATGATGAAGTGGATAACTCCTATGGAGAATAGCCTCTATATAATGAGTTAAACACTATAAGGATGAGACCCGCTAGATCTAGAGATAATGCACCAGGTGGAAAGGCTGGGTTAGGGTGCGGAAGCGTGTACAAAAACAGATGGAGGTAGGACAACCTGTGCTGCAGGCTGTGGTGCCTGCGTTCTCTTCCCAGCGTGAGCGTCCAGGCTCTGGGGATGTGCCGGTAAGTGAATTACGCCATCAAGCTCTAGAGGCTTTGATGAATACTACATCTGATGCAGTTATTGCCCTGCAGCGGAATTTTAAGATTTTTGAGATAAACCCTTCTGCCTCTGCTACTCTCGGCGTTCCTGCCCAGCAGATTGGCGAGCAGAGCTGTAAGGCTGTACTGCGTTGTAAAAACCTTAATCAGATGCTACTCTGTGGGACCTCTAGCTGCCCTTTAGTACGAGTTTTAGAGCACAAGCAGGCCCTGGCTAATGAAGAGCTGATTATTGGATCAGAGCAAACCTGTGAGGTATCCGTCAGCGTTACTCCAGTGACGGTGAATAATACTACTTATGTAGTTTTTGTGGCACGCGATCTCTCTGCTTTAAAGGTAGCCAACCGGGTGCGCTCGAACTTTGTCTCGATGGTTTCTCATGAACTGCGCACACCCTTAAATTCTGTTCATGGCTTCATCGATCTCCTACTTCAGGGTCATATGGGGGAGATGACAGAGGAGCAATCTCTCTATCTTGGCTATGCTGAAGAAGGTGTGCAGCAACTTATTTCTATTGTTGAAGATATTCTATTTATGACGCGTTCGGATCTGGGACAGTTTGAAATTAAGCAGGAAGAGGTGTATCTACGCAGCCTCGTGCGTCAGGTGATGCGTGGCTTGCAACCGCAGGCGCTCAAGGCCGAAGTGTCGCTCACGTCGAACATTCCGGTTGATATTCCAGCACTCTATGTTGATCCTCAGCGTATTAAACAGGTGCTCAATAATCTGGTGGCAAACGCGATCAAGTTCACTCCACCAAAGGGTGTTGTGACGGTGAGCGCACAAGTGCAAGATGACGATTTTGTGCTAGTCTCTGTAACTGATACCGGCTACGGTATTCTTGCTGAAGATCGTCAGCACGTTTTTGAGCGTTTCTACCAGTCAAATCATAGCGAGCAGTCTAAGATGGGCGGCTACGGTTTAGGTCTCTCTATTGCCAGGCTGATCGTTGAGCAGCACCACGGCACCATCGACTTTGACACAGTAGTGAGTCAGGGCACAACCTTTTCTTTCACACTTCCCCAATATATTGGACAAGAAGTTTAGTGTTCCAGTTCTCACCACGATATTAACTTCAACATATTCTGTCCAAATTTTTGAAAAAGAGCAGGCAACACACAATGGCACTCTTTTTCAAAAATTTGGACAGAATATGTTGGCTTCTACTCCCAGAGCTGTAACTGCTGCTGATCACCCTCTGCTGGCTCTTCCCAGGCATTGTCCTTAGAAAGCTTATCTGCCTGACGTGTGGGTTCTGGCAGCCGGTACCCTTTACTGCAGGCAAGCACATAATGGATGCTTGTTTCCAGGCTAATCATATGGCCCGAAGAGATAATCATGGGGTTGACGCGTGTGCGTGTGCGTACCATAGCTCCGATGACCTCTTTTTTATCGAGCAGTGGCACCCACGAGCCTGCCTCTTCGCCTAGTGCTGCTTTATCATAATGCCCGATGAGGATTGATTTGGCGCAACCAATTGTGGGAATTTCGAGCCATAGTCCCAGGTGTGCACCAATACCTATGCGCCTGGGATGTGCAATACCCTGTCCATCGACCATCACCAGGTCTGGACGCTGACGAAGCTGTTTAAACGCTCCAATCACGCTGGGAGCCTCGCGAAATGAGAGCAGGCCGGGTACGTAGGGCATGCGAATAGGCTCTTCATAGATGTGGCGCTCTACGATCTCCATCTCAGGATACGCCAGGAGCACGACTGCAGCCCGCGCCGTCTCGTGCTCCTCGTTGATGGCCATGTCTACCCCTGCTACAAAGTGAACCTCTCCCACTCGATCTTCGAGGATAATACGACCAGCTAGTTCATGCTGCAACGCTATGGCCTCCTGAACGCTCAAATTCCATTCATGCAATGACTTCTGCGACGAACTCTGGGACATCTTTGTAATCCTTTTCTACGTTTTCTCTCTTTATCTTATCTTGCCTCTGCAACAAAAATCATGCGAGGGCTCTCCAGCGCATACGGCCCCATATCATGATCGCCATAGACATCCTTGACCACAAAGCCTGCTTGCTCAAGTAGCAGTTCCATTTCGCTGCGTTCAAAGAGGTAGAGCGAGGTTGTGACAACCGTGCGTTGAACTGGTCCACCCTGGCTGTGTCGATCATAAAAATGGGTGAGTTCCAACAGATGTCTCTGCGTCGCAGAGGCTGGGCTTACAAAGTGGGTGAGATACGTCTTGTCTTTGTCCTGCCAACTGCCCTGGTGCAGCATCTGTCCGCTGAGCTCTTCCATGTAACGTGCATCGCTGTTGCTGATATCCACAACAAAGGTTGCGCCAGGGCTCAAGTGAGCACGCGCTGCGCTCAGTGTCTGCTGCTGTGCTTTGCGGGTTGTAATATGTGCGAACGAACCCAGTGCAATAAAGGCCATACGAAACTTTTGCCCCAGGCCGAGCTCCACTATATCTTGTTGCACGAACGTACAGCGCCCTGCGGCTCCAGCTTCCTGCAGTGTCTCCCGGGCCAGTTCAAGCATCCTGGCCGAACTGTCTACGCCCGTAAGTTCATATCCTGCCTGTGCCAGCGGCAGCAGGACACGCCCGCTACCGCATGCCAGTTCTAGTATCTTCCCTCCGCTCAATTCGGCGAAGTTCGTGTACATATCCAGGTCTTCGCTGAAATGGGCGTGTTCAATATCGTAAAATGGTGCTATGAGGTCATATTCGTTCATCAAATCCATCTCTGTCTATGGTTTGGTCTATCTGCCGATCCGCGGCCACGACCAACTATCGTAATAGTGTCTTATGTATGCTTTATACTACTAGATCGACCCACATCATGAGACCGGCTCCCTGCGCGTAGCGCCACTCCCGTGCGGGTGTCGTGGTAGCCGGCCTCTGATGCGGAGGGAGCCGGTCTCATGATGTGGGTCAAGGCACTACTGCTTGCGCACAGCTCTTTTAGTGGGTTGGTCCACTACTTGGAAAGTGTGGTTCTAGTATAAGCGTCTCCACTCGACATTACAAGAGGTGATTTCGGGGATATTCACCTTCTCTCGCCTTACGGCGTTATCTTCTATTTTTAATATTTTTCGTGTTTTAACGC
>CAXTXB010000347.1:0-6619 GCA_964247965.1 uncultured Dictyobacter sp.
GTCTATGTATGTTTCATGCTGCAGGCGAACCATTTGATGCAATCGCCGATTTAGTAGGACTTCAACGAATACCTGTCTTCGCTCCAGGTCTGGATCTTCTCTTCCTGCTTCCAGCACCGCATTTATCTGAGCCTGAGTCTGTGGCTCTATCTCTAATTTCTCGTCGTCACATTCAAATGTCAGGGTTAGAGCTGCAATGTTCTGCTGATTGCCTGCAAGGCAGCCCTGGATAAGCATAGTTGCATCCGACTGAGCACAGTATAGGCGGATAGTCTCATGCCACCAGGAGTTTGCGACCTGAGCCACCAGAATTTGCTCTAGCCCTTTCGTTTTGATATGCACAGCTGCTAAATATTCCTGAAATGTCGGATGAACAAACGCATAGCTATCAGGCTTCTGTTTCAAAAACAAGCCACTAGTGTTTTCAATGAGCTTTAAAAAATCCTCTGGCTTCATTTGTGAATTGACTAATGCTAGTGTAGGTTCAATAACCCGTTGTGCCTCTATGTACGAAATGTTTTGTGTTCCCTGCTGCATCAAAAAATAGGCAAGCGGCTGCAGTACCTGTTGTTTCTGTACTGAAGAAAGTTCCTGTTCGATGCCAGGTGCCTTCTGCTGTTTACCCAGGAAGACTTCGCAAATCTCCGCATAGAGATCGACGCGTTTGCCAGGGAGCGAGCTGCGGTAGCGATGCACGTTCGCGATCATAGTAAGTAAAAGTGGATTGACGGCGAGTGCGAGGAGGGCGGGAGCGCGCTGGAGGCGACGCAACAGGTCTTGCGCTCCTTCCCGGGCACACAGTTGAATTTCCTGACTATTCCTACCCTCACTTCTAAGTTCATTGGCAAGATACCAGCTTTGCACGAACTTCTTGATCTTCTCAACGGTGAATCCCTGCACTTCGAGAACCGTGACTCCGTTAAGCGGGTTCTCGAGATAGCCATAGGGACGAGAAGTCAGTATAAAGCGATTGCGCCCATAAATGTTGATTTGCCGTTGGACCCACTCAACGACTTTCTCACGTTTAGTCTGATCACCTATTTCTTCAAGGCCATCCAGGAGCACGATACAGGCTCCCTTCTTCAGACGACGGCTGATCCAGGTGATTGACAGCGGTTGCCAGTCCTTCCTAATCTGATTCTGCACGGCCTGTTCCAGGGGAAAGTCTGACTGGTCTGAGATGTCTAAGATGGCCTGGACATGGTCACGAATGAGGAGCAAAATAGGGGTTGGATGACCTGGCAAGCGGTGTTGAGGATACTTCTCAGGCTGGACAAGTGTGAGTGCCAGATGTTTCAGCAAGGTTGTTTTGCCCGAACCAGCTGCACCAAGGATTACGAGATGACGATTGGCCGAGCTGCTACTTGAGAGATACTCCCAGATAGAATGGGATCCTTGCAGAGAAGCAGGCGGACGCACAGGGTCGGCAGAGACCTGATGGGCAGGTCTACGACGCATACGCAAATTGACGAACACTTGATCCAGTTCCAAGTCATCTGCAGGGCGCGTTCTCAATCTATTGACGTTAAACACCTTGTGTTCGTTCACAAGATACTGGCAATAGCGCCGGTGTGAATGAGACGTCATTTCCTGGATACGCACAGTGAGCCAGTTCACGACATCCTTACTAAGAGGACCTTCGAGCTGTTCCCATATTTTCCCAGTGAAGCGCTGCACAAAGAGGTATACTTCATAGCCAGCGACTATCAACCAGAACAGGATGGGGTTCTGCGTCATCATGTGCGTAAAGGCGTTAAATGCCGTCGGCAGGCCAAAGACGAGAACCGCAAATAAGAGCCATGACGGCAGACTCTTCCATGAGGAGTCGGGAGTGGGCGCTTGACTCATAAAACCTCCTGGCTCGCCGATAAATCGGGACGCAAAAGCTTCATTGATATAAAGATAATATATAGACTATCGATTATATTCTATCTCGCCAAGAGCCTATTGGATAGCCTTTTATGAATAAAGTACTGCCTGCCTCTTATTGTGCAATGCTTCGTCAATGGATAGATTCTGCTAGATATGCTCTTCCCTCACGCTTTCTAGTAAAGCTATACGTTGTGATACATTTCACATCCAATTTGTGACCTCTATCCTATTAACTCAGGTCGATCCAGGCTATACTATGACCATCGAGAGAAAACAAGACGCACTTCTCTCACAGGGAGAGTCTTAAAAGTATAAAACACTTGCGAAGCTAAAAAGTAAAGAAGAGAAGAAGAAAGAGGAGAAAAACATCATGAAAAACATTTTCAGCGCATTCGGCAGCAAGAACACTACTTCTAACAACGAAAACGTAGCATTCGATCTCGATGAGCAGGATCTGGAGCAGGTCAACGGCGCGGGCGGCGGCGGCGATTGCTATTATGACGACGATGATTGTTGCGACTATGATGATGATGACTACTGCCACCGCCATCACCATCATCGCCACCACCGCCACCATTGGTAGTTTCGTCTTGCCACCCTGCAACCCACTATCTAAAATTGAGGTAGGGGTTGCATTTTATTTGTGTCCATGCAAAAATATAGAAGCTATGGGTCATTTCGAACTTTTGAGGAATGATGAACATCGTGTTTTACCGCATTTTAACACCCCATCCCCATAAAAACTCCCCGTTAAAAAAACTTTTTTAATCATGCCTAAAAAGTTCGAAATGACCCATAACCCATAGCTATAAATAAGCTATTTTATTTGTGAGCGAGGAAGATAAGAGAATCAGAGCTTGTCACCGACGAAGTAGTCACTGGCCCAGCGTTGATCGATCTTTTCGGTTATGAGTTGGTAACGGACATCGGTGGAGAGGCGCATACGACCCTCTGTATTCGTATTGGTGGTAGAGGCATGGATGATATAAGGGCTGTGAATGACCATGTCGCCAGCCTCGTAGTTAGCGATCAGCCATCTTCCATTTATCAGCTTTGCCAGAGCTGGTAAGTCACGGCTAATCCATCCGCCACTCGCCATGTTTTTATTGTAGGCACTGATGCGCTCTTCTGGTGAAAGTTCTGCGTTTTTCGCGGTAAACTCGGCCTCCATCTTTCTTCCCAATGCATCAGACCCCTCTAGATAGGTCAGCCCTCCCATTTCTACTGGTGTATCCCCGAAGGGTATCCAGCTCGTACAGATCTGGTCGGTGCCCGCTCGCAGGTAGATCAAATCGTAGTGTCCACCAGTACAGACGGGATCGCCGGGATAAGTGAAGCGCACAAGCTTGCGTTTATGCAGATAGATTTCTCCACTAAGAAACGCTTCATAGAACTGCCAGATACGAGGGCTCATACAAAAAGCGACATATTCAGGCAATTTTGCAGCCTCTGACCAGGTGTGATGCATGACCTCACTCGATAATTCCTTGCCAGAGTAAATGCCATCAACGGGATCGCTGCCAGGAGCCAGGAGACCTATATCAGCAAAAGCTTCAAAGAAACGACGGCGCATTGCTAGTACCTCATTGCGATCCAGAAAGCCTTTCAGCCAGAGATATCCCTGAGCTTTATACTGTTCTTTGAGCGCACTCGTAGGCTGTGAAGGGTCAGTTGATTTTAGCCATCCCAGCCGACGAGGATCATCAGAAAGCTGAAATCCATTGCTCATCAATGGTTGTTCAAACAAGCGAGTATTCAAAGTACACCTTCTTCTATTTATAGCAACAACAAGAAGCTAATCCGGTAATAACATCACCTCGCTTGCTTATGTTCCCTTCGTGATCTGATCAATGGCTTGTTGCGCCTGGTTGATCGCTGCATTCAGGTCAAATTGATTGTTTAGATACTTATTGATGGGGGCCTCGAAGGCATCAGAGAGGCGTTGTATCTGAGCACTGATAGGTCGGTAGTGCTGTTCCACATTCTTTACGTAGTCAGCCAGGTAGACGGCCTGTATCAGCGCCTTTTGCACCTGCGGATCAGAGAGCGCAGCGGTGCGCGAGGGAGTATTGCCCGTCTTAGACAGAGTTACTTCTGACTGCAAAGAAGCTGCGTAATCAATAAATTTGGCCGCCATGTCCTTGTTCTTCGAGTATTTGTTGATGGACCAGCCCCAGTTGGCGATGATTGTGCCGTTGTTCGAGGGTCCCTTAGGAGGATGTGCGACTCCCAGTTTATAGTTCTTCACCACGTTTGGAAATGTATCTACTCCTGCATAAATACCATCCCAGGTGACCCACATCGCCAGCTTGCCATTCTCAAAACTGGTCTGTAGTGCGGTATAGTCAGCAGTGACGGTATCAGGCGGAGCAATCTTGTAGCGATGAATGAGGTCGTAGATAAACTGCAGCGTTTGTTTGGCTCCAGGAGTGTTCAAGTGAAATGGATCGGCTCCGGCCTGTCCCATCCAGTAGCACATCTCATTGAACAATTCGCCATTTCCATTCTTGCCCGCGATACCGATGCCGTAGACTCCGTTCTTGGTAAGCTTCTGGCCCGCTTGCACCAGCTCATCCCAAGTGGTTGGCACGCTCACTCCCTCTTTATCAAAGAGATCTTTGCGATAGAAAAAGACGACACTGCCAAAGTTAGCAGGTATACGATAGCGATGCCCATTGTAGCTACTCAGCTTGAGCTGAGCGGGAGAGACAGCGGAAAAGTTTTCCTGGGTAACGACACTATCGAGTGGATCGAGCCAGCCAGCGTTACTAAACGTAGCAGTCATAAAGTCGTCGAGCCAGAGCACGTCCAGCCCGGTGTAACCAGAGGAAAGATAAGTAGTCATCTTCTGGACAGTGTCACCAAAGACTTGCGGCAACTTGAAGTAGTTGACCTTGACGCCACTTTGCTTACTGAAGCCGTCGAAGACTTCCATCAAATACTGTTGTGGAGTGACGTTGGTCCAGTAGCAGACTGTAATTGGTTGCTTGCTCACAGAACCTGAGCTAGTGCTGCCACAGGCGATAAGCAGATCTGATAGCGCCATACCGGATAGCAGACCCGCCGCTCCACGGCCTCCTTGACGAAACAACTCCCTACGATTAATACCTTTTGATATGTTCTCAGTAGATGCCATCTGTCTCCCTCCTTCAGGATAGTTACGGAGGCGCAAGCGCTGCGCTCCGAACAGATAAGCGAGCATGATCTGTTCCAGGCTACTTTTTCATTAACAAAGCAATCTTACTAGAGAGATTGCTCATATAATTACTGCCTGGATGTACCTGTTATAATGCATAGTAACAGATCGATAGAGAGGGCACCATGAAGAATTTGCTTTTCGACCTGGATTTTTTGCTCGATATTTACTGAAAGGTAGAGTTTCAAATATAGTTGAAGGATGTGTAAGATGCTTGATTTTACACGGTATGAAACTCCGGCAGCAACCCACCGTCAGCTTGGTCTTCTCTGTACCGGATTCGGAGGCTTTACGCGCAAAACGGTAACCTGCCCTCCACGTCGGCTAAGCGGTTACGCGGCAGTCTGGGTTTCAAACGGCACAGGCTGGCTTGAAACCTCGGCCACCTCCCAGCGTCTCCAGATTGTCAGTGGAACTCTCTTCTGGCTCTTTCCAAACGTGACGCACTCCTATGCTCCTGACTCCGCCGGCTGGACAGAGCAGTGGGCTCTCTTTGAAGGCTCGCTCGTCACTTCCTTTGAGCGTCTAGGCTTTCTCTCATCAGCTCAACCTGTACAGCATATAGGAAGTTCAGCGGCAATCGAAGCGATTTTTGCTCAACTCTATGCCGATTTTAATGAGAGCGGGCCGCTGACTGGAGTGCTTAGCGCATCCTTGATTCATCGGCTCATCATAGTTGCGCACCAGATTGCTGTCGAGATGCAAGCTGAGTATGATCCGGTAGTCAGGGCGATACAGCGCAGCCGAAAATGGTTAGACGAGCATGCATTTGCAATATGCGATATTGAAGGGCTGGCTGAAGATTGTCATATGGGCTATTCTACCTTCCGCAGGCACTTTAAAAGCCTCGTCGGATGCTCCCCTAAAGAATACATACTCCGCATACGACTCCGTCAAGCGAAAGAACTGCTGGCATTTACGCAGCAGAGTGTTGCAGAGGTGGCAAAGAGTGTCGGCTTTGTAGACTCCTTTTACTTTTCGCGCCTCTTTCACGAGAAAGAAGGAATGTCTCCGTCACTCTTTCGCGCTCAACAACGACTTACGCCCGAAATTAGTAATTTAGACACAGGTGATTGAGAGGCTTATAACGCGTCCTGTCTATTGTGATCAGCTTCACATTCAATCTGTGACCTCTATCCTATTAACCTCCACCGATCCAGGCTATACTATGACCATCGAGAGAAAACAAGACGCACTTCTCTCACAGGGAGAGTCTTAAAAGTATAAAACACTTGCGAAGCTAAAAAGTAAAGAAGAGAAGAAGAAAGAGGAGAAAAACATCATGAAAAACATTTTCAGCGCATTCGGCAGCAAGAACACTACTTCTAACAACGAAAACGTAGCATTCGATCTCGATGAGCAGGATCTGGAGCAAGTCAACGGCGCGGGCGGCGGCGATTGCTATTATGACGACGATGATTGTTGCGACTACGACGATGATGACTATTGCCACCGCCATCATCATCATCGCCACCACCGCCACCATTGCTAATTTCGTCTCGCCCCTATCCTTAATAATCTTACTACGTTTTACGAATACTAATATATTTT
>CAXTXB010000348.1:0-1814 GCA_964247965.1 uncultured Dictyobacter sp.
TTACGCTCGCCGTGTTCAGTGGCTGAAAAGCTCTACTATAAGAGAACTTTTGAAGATGACGCAGATCCCTGGCTGTATCTCGTTTGGCGGCGGCTTACCGGCACCCGAGGTCTTTCCGGTTGAGAAGATTGCGGCGGCGGCACAAAAATTGTTGCGCGAAAAAGGGGCACAATCGCTTCAGTATAGTACAACGGAGGGCTATCAGCCTTTACGTGAATTTATAGCAAATTATGTATCGGAAGGCAAGGTATCCATTTCTCCCGACAATGTCCTGATCACGTCCGGCTCACAGCAGGCCCTGGACATGCTGGGCAAGGTTTTTCTGGATGAAGGTGATACCGTCCTGGTTGATTCGCCGACTTATATGGGTGCATTACAGGCCTGGTCGGCCTACGGTGTACGTTACCAGGTCATACCCACTGCTGGAGACGGTGTGGAGGTCGAAGAACTGGAGGCGCTCTTAAAATCTGGTCCCAAGTGGATCTATGTAATGCCAAACTTCCAGAATCCTACTGGTCTCACGCTAAGTCTGAAGCGCCGCCAGCAGTTGGTTGAGATTACCAATCGTCACGGCATCCCACTTATAGAAGATGATCCATACGTACAACTACGTTTCGAGGGTGAGACTCTGCCCTCGCTTATTCAGCTGGCAGGACAGCTACAGGCAACAGGCGACAACGGTCTGCATAGTAATGTCATCTATCTAGGTACTTTTTCCAAAATTCTCGCACCCGGTCTGCGCCTGGGCTGGATCATTGCTCCCGCCGAGGTGATTGCGAAGATGGCCCAGGCCAAGCAGGGCATGGACTTGCAGTCGGCCACCTTCAATCAGATGCTCGCCGCCGAGGTCGTGCAGGGTGATTTTTTGCCACAACATATCCAGACCATCCGCCGCGTCTATCAAGAGCGACGCGACGTTATGCTTGAAGCCATGCAAGAGCACTTCCCAGAAGGCGTGAGCTGGACGCATCCCGAGGGCGGTATGTTCCTATGGGTCACTATGCCCGAAGAGGTGGATACCGAAGCCCTGCTCGGCGAGGCAATCGCAAACAAGGTCGCCTTCGTCCCCGGTACATCATTCTTTCCGCAGGCCGACCGCAAAAACACTATGCGCCTCAACTTCTCAAATGCCCGCCCCGAACAGATCAGAGAGGGCATCGCCCGCCTGGGACAGGTTTTCCAGAATGCTAAGGGCAGCAGCACGGACGTTTCAGTACTTGTATAGCGCGATATCTCACGCTTTCGGTCGTGTCGCCTTCACGAGGTGAGCCTCGCTCAGGCTTAATAGATCGCTTACCCGTAGCTGCAGATTGACGCCGCGCAGGCCGCCGCTGACGGCAATCTGCTCAAAGTTCTTTGCGCTCTCATCGAGGTACATATCGAATGGACGGTTGAGCAGGGCAAGGGCGGAGATACCACCGACTTTGAGGCCGGTCAGTTTCTCGGCCTGGTCGTGGCCGGCCATGCGTACCGCCTTCGCCCCCACAGCGTGCGCCAGTTGTCGCACATCGATCTCTTGGTTGGCTGGGACCATGACCAGCAGCGGATGGGCGTTGCTCACATCCTCACGTACTAGTACAAGCGTCTTGAAGACCTGCTCGGGCGGTAGGCCGATCTGTGCTGCAACCTCGACTGCGTCATGAATTGTATCAGGGAAGAGGTGCAGTTCATACTCGATTTTGTGCGCCTCCAGCACACGCATGGCCTGTGTTTTAATCTTCTTTGCCATAGATAAATACTATCCTATAAGTCGACATGTTGCGGCTTCGCCGCTCTTTAAACTATTCTAAGAATGATTCATCAAACTATTAATG
>CAXTXB010000348.1:1824-6587 GCA_964247965.1 uncultured Dictyobacter sp.
TTAATAAAGCTCAATGGCTACATGAGAAGCGAGGAATCTTTTATGTCCTTTTTAAGATAATAAGAAGGATCATCATAATCGATGGTCACGGGCAACGCACTCCCCTCGCGTGGAAGTTTCTGGTCCCTGACTCGTAGGCTATAAGAATACATCTTCTCGCTAGCTGGTTGCCGCCAGGCGAGTCGTGCATAATACTCTTCGACATTTCCGGCGAAGAAGCGCCAGTTGAAGCCCTTTACAGGATCAAAGCCCGCCACTGATGCTAGAATAGTCGTTCCGTAGCGCGCAAACCACTGCTCCTCGCTGCCCTGAATAAAAGAGTCCGCCAGCGGAAAAACAAAGCCTATACACAACGATAGAGGCAAGATCCATGTCCAGGGAACTGTCCCACTCAGTATAAATGCTCCCCACGCTGTGTGCATAAATACTAGTGCCAGCAACAAGGTAAGTAGTAGTAACCCTGCGTATAGTATATAAAGATAAAAGAGTAGTTTTTCTATACGATAGAAGAGGGCTATCATGCGACGCGCCCTCTGCTTCGCCTTCAGATCTACTTCCTGGTTTTGCATAGACTGTTGTTCCATAAGAGAATGCTTTTCGCTACTTACAATTCAGCACACTTATTGGATAAGCTAGAACCCTTTTGTGCTGCATTATAACACAACTACCCTGGGAGGTTTTTGATATAGCAACGAATACTCTACTGCTTCACTATTTGAATAGTTCCCCTCTGTACTCTGCTGGAATAGCCATAGGTAGCGCAGAAGGTTTCGTCGTAAATGCATATGTGACCATGACTTTGCCCTGGTCGGTAGCTTGCCGTAGACGCTCGCGGTTCTCTACGCTTAAGTAGTCTGTGAGCGATACACCGCTCCCATCGAGTTCGATTGCTACAGAAGCGGGAACTTTTACAGAGAAGGTATGATCCTGGAAAGAAGTGAGCAATACCGGTTCAAGTGAGAAGATACGAATATCATGTAAACCATCATTTACATATGCTTGTATCAGGTTTGAGACATTTGCGTAACGGCGTGTGTTGCTCACAAGAATATCCCAGGGTTGGCCTTGCCACGATTGGGTATTCGACCAGCTAATCTGTGCGGGAAAGGGACGGAGAGTTGGAAGTATTTGCAACCAATCAAGTAGAAAGGCGAGTTGACCATAGTGCTGCTTGGAGGACTCGTTCGTGCTCTGTATCGTCACAGCATCCACGCCAAGGCCTGCGATAATCAGGAAATGGTGCCTGGCATTGGCTATGCCCTGCGTCCCAGGCTGAACATATATTTCATCCGCAAATGCGAGGGCTTGCACCTCGATAAAGCCAATGTCAACGTTGCGGTGTATGCTCCTGACTAGCACTTGTGCTGCTTCGACAGGATGAGCAGGGAGGCCAATTTCGTGTGCCCATTGATTGACTGTACCTCCCGGAAGCGTTGCGACAGTGCATAGATGTTGTGCTTGCATCGCTCCATTAACGACTTCATTCAGCGTTCCATCTCCGCCAAGGGAGATGATCCAGCGGTAGTTCTGCTGAAAAGCTTGTTCTGCTAGCTCTATACCTTGTCCAGCATACGCTGTCACTCGATATGTTGTGTCCCATCGTTCCTCTAAAATAGGAAGAATATTAGTAACATGGCGCTCTGCTTTTGGATGAACGACTAAGAGAGCCAGTTCTTTGTCCATGATTTTCCCTCCTTGTTTGCTAGAACATGCGCGCGTCGCTGTCTTTACTTGATATCTAAACAGTCTATCATGATATTATTACACTGGTGTGCCTATGGCGGACGCACCAGGGCCGAAGTCACGCCGCCCGATAGAAGATGTTCAACGACGTAAGACGCTTCTGGCAGAAAAACGTCTTACATGTAAATAATCTTTGGGTTTTCCCACAGGTATTATGGTGGGCCTCATGGTGATATTTATACTAAGGTGTTAGTGTAAATATCACACTTTCTTGTAGAGCAGCCTCCAGTGAGCCATGAGTACTCATAATCGTGCTTTCATTTTACCTCCTACACATCTTATGCACCTCACACATGCATCATTTGGGCTACTTTCCCAGGTGGTTTCGGACTTATACCTTATGCACTTCACTTCTTTTACATTTCTTGAATCTCTTATGGCCTAAAGCACAAATTAATAATCAGGTAGCAAATCGGGTAAAGGGCTGATGTCCCACACTCCTGGTCAGTGGCATACTATAGCGGAGATAAGAATAAAGAATAAAAGCAACGCAGCAAGGGATGCTGATTGGGCGATACAGAGGTCGCAACTACAGGTTGGTAAACCAGGAGGCCCGCTAAGGCCTACGAAGGAGCGCATCTATGGATGCATTAACATTATCACGTTTACAGTTTGGTTCGACCATTGTCTATCACTTTTTGTTTGTGCCTTTGACAATGGGCCTGGCCTTGATTATAGCCATTATGGAGACTCTCTACGTTCGTAGTGGCAATACGACATATAAGCGCATGGCGCAGTTCTGGGGCAAGCTCTTTCTGATTAACTTCGCCCTTGGGGTGGTGACGGGGATTGTGCAGGAGTTCCAGTTTGGTATGAATTGGTCGGCCTACTCGCGCTTCATTGGAGATGTGTTTGGCGCGCCGCTGGCTATCGAAGCTTTGCTGGCCTTCTTCTTAGAGTCTACGTTCCTGGGTGTCTGGGTGTTTGGTTGGGAGATGCTGCCAAAGAAAATACACCTGGCGGCGATCTGGCTGGTGGTGATCGGGTCGCACCTGTCGGCCTTCTGGATACTTACGGCGAACTCTTTTATGCAGGAGCCAATGGGCTACACGATCCGCAATGGTCGCGCGGAGATGACCGATTTCTTTGCCTTGCTTAGAAATCCGAATCTCTGGTATCAGTTCCCGCACGTGGTCTTTGGAGCTATGGTGACGGGCGCGTTCTTTGTGGTGGGTATCAGTGCTTATCACTTCTTAAAGAAGAATAAGGATCATGAGTTCTTCCAGCGCTCAATGCGTATTGGTCTAACGGTTGCCTTGATCAGCAGTATCGCGGTTTCTCTGGCGGGCCATCTGCAAGGACAGCATGTTGTGCAGACGCAGCCTATGAAGATGGCGGCGGCGGAGGCTCTATGGGATACCGAGGGACCGGCATCTTTCTCGATATTCACCATTGGCGATCCAGATCATATGAAGGATATCGTGGCCATTAAAGTTCCGTATGTGTTGAGCTTCCTTTCGTACAATAACTTTACGACGCCCGTCCAGGGTATCAAAGAGTTGCAGGCCCAATACGTTCGTCAGTATGGCGCTGGCAACTATGTTCCACCAGTCGTGGTTACCTACTGGAGCTTCCGTTTGATGATGGGGATGGGGATGCTTATGGCCCTACTGTCCATGGGCGGTCTCTTCTTACTATGGAAGAAGCGCCTGGAGCAGTCGCGCTGGTTCTTGATGGCGTTGATTGGCGGTATCGCACTGCCCTATATCGCCAACACTGCTGGCTGGGTACTGGCTGAGATTGGTCGCCAACCCTGGCTCGTCTTTGGAGTGCTGAAGACGGCAGCGGGCGTCTCACCTTCGGTCAGCGCAGGAGTAGTGCTCTTTAGCTTGATCACCTTTATCGTTGTCTATGGTGTCCTGGCAGTTCTGGATGGCTTCTTGCTTATCAAGTATGCGAAGCAGGGCGAAGAGCCTGCTGAGCAGACATCCGAGAGTCAAGAAGAGCGGCTCGTCGTTAGCTATTAAGAGAGGAAGGAAGTTCAATGGACCTGCATTTGCTCTGGTTTCTGCTGATCGCCTTTCTCTTTACGGGCTTCTTCATTTTAGAAGGTTTTGACTATGGCGTTGGTATCCTCTTACCCTTTCTAGGTAAGGGGGATACCGAGCGGCGCATGATCATTAATACGATTGGTCCGTTCTGGGATGGGAATGAGGTGTGGCTGGTTGCTGCGGGTGGCGCGCTTTTCGCGGCCTTTCCCGACTGGTATGCCACGCTTTTTAGCGGCTTCTACTTAGAGATGTTTTTTATACTCTTAGCGCTTATCCTGCGTGGAGCGGCGTTTGAGTTTCGCAGTAAGCGCGATCATCCACGCTGGCGAACATGTTGGGATTGGATGATCTTTGTAGGTAGCGTATTACCTGGCTTTTTGTGGGGCGTAATCGTGGCGAACCTGATTCATGGTGTGCCGATCGATGCTAGTATGAACTATGTGGGCACGATCCTGACGCCTTTTAGTCCATTTGCGCTGATCTGCGGTGTATCCCTTGTCGCGCTCTTCACGCTGCACGGCGCGATTTTCATTAGCCTGCGCGTTAACGGACCTATGATGAGGCGTGCGCAGAAGGCCGCCCGGCTCATCTGGCTGCCGATGCTTATGCTGTTCTTGTTAATGGTTGGCTTTGGCTACAATCTTTCAGCGGTGTTCCATCGTCTGATCCTCGATCCGAGAATTGTGCCTCTGGGTTATGCGACCCTGGCGGCCCTGGTCGCGGTCCCCTGGCTGGTCATCCGAGGTCGCAGTGGCTGGGCATTTACGATGACGACTATCGTTATTCTGCTGATCGCAGTGACGGTTGGACTGGGGATGTATCCAAATGTGATGCTCTCTAGCTTGAATCCTGCCTGGAGCTTAACTGTTACCAACGCTTCTTCCAGTCCATACTCTTTGATGGTGACGAGCTGGATTGCCCTGAGCATTGTGCCGTTCGTGCTGCTCTATCAAGCCTGGAACTACTGGATATTCAGGCAGCGTATTCAGCCGCATGCTATTGGTCACTACTAAAAAAGAGAGAGAAAAT
>CAXTXB010000349.1:0-6579 GCA_964247965.1 uncultured Dictyobacter sp.
TTTTCAAAAGTTCGCGATGACCCATAATAACAGAGATTTCGCTACTCGCTAAGGTCGGATCATACTCTTTTAGCTTAATATTTGCCCCTTCATCATCAAATCTGTTGCCATTATCATATCAAATCTGTTGCCATTATCATATCAAATCTGTTGCCATTATCATATCCTTTCTTCAATAAAAAGGGACAAAAGTCGAAGCAGAACAAATCAAGCAGGCCATCGGAACATGGTTGCACGAGCATCTCAAGCTAACCCTGTCTGAAGAAAAGACGCGCATCACTCACGTGATGAGCGGGGCCGCACGATTTCTCGGCTACGACATCGTGAACCAGCAAGAAAACGACCAGCATACTGCTCGTCAAAGAGGGCATTGGTGTGCTGGTCATTGGGAAGAATGATGGGTGGAAGCAGAGAGCGAACACGGGCCAGCAGAACAACCAGAACTTTGTGCAAGTGCCGCATGCCCGTTTTATCTCAATGCTCACCTAAAGGCACAACTAGTCGGGATCAAGGTAAGACTCACCGAAGAGTCTTACACCAGCAAAGCGAGCCTGCTAGACCTGGACCCGTTGCCGGTGTATAATGAGATGAAGAGCGAGAAGCGCAAATTTAGCGGCACGCGTGTCAAGCGTGGGTTGTATCGAGCGTCTAATGGACGAGAGATCAATGCAGACATTAACGGCGCAGGCAATATTATCCACAAAGTAGCCCCTGATGCCTTCGGGTCGGAAGGGGTAGAGGATGGTAAGGGGGTGCTTGCATCTCTGGTAGTCCATCCAGGACGGGTTGTCATTCCCCGGACGAAGCCAAAAGGCAAACGTTCGAAAGTGAAAGCAAGCGGTCAGTAGATCGTGAGGAATCACTAGACAACAGGAGGCTTTTGGAACTATACTGCATCTGCGGAGACTCGTGTGTATTTTTGTAGCAATCGTAGCCATTACGATTGACGGGAAGATTGTGGAAGAGAAGCATCCATGGAACAACCAGCCTTATTAAGTATTATACGTACAGAGACAACTTATCGGTTTCGTCTTGATCTTCCCGGCGGCCCAGCAGGCCAGGAGTATAGCACCGATCTTACCACGGAGGTACGAGAACGGCTGCGCCGAGCCTTGCAGGCGATAGGGCAATCGACACAAACGACGGAGATGAAGCGTCAGACGACCAGGGTAGGACCAACACAAGAGGCACTACTGACGTTAGGACGTTATCTGTTTGAGACTATCCTTCCAACGCCCCTACAAGAGAGCATACGTCGCATCGAAACAGCCCTGATTATTAGCACGAACACGCCTGATATCCCATGGGAATTGATGTACGATAATAGTCCGAAATCGAAGCGTTACCTCTGCCAGGCGCTGAGCGTAGGACGACTTGTCCAGCAGGAGCGCGATACGACACAACAGAGGTTCGCGCCGCTCGACCGTCCCGGGCGAAAAATAAATGGGAAGCGGGACGCACAGGGGCTATCGGTGCTTTTCCTCGTCAATCCAACCAGTGAGCGGCCGGGGGCAGAAGAAGAGGTGGCAACCCTATGCACAAGCCTGCCAGAGTCGGTAACCCGGATTATACTCTATCGCCAACAGGCCAACCAGCTGGAGATGCGCGTACGCATTGGCGCGGATGCTCCACATGTGTTGCACTACGCTGGCCCGCTCCCACAAACAAACGGGACGGGTGAGCCAACTCTAGCATTGGCAGGCAATTCACGTCTGGATAACAGTGCATTCGAACAGCTTCTGCAGGGGCTGCCTAAACATCCGCTGGTCTTTTTAAGTTACTATGAAGATGAACGCGGCGGCCGAACAATAAGTCAGCAGGAGCGTGATGAGCAAAACGAGCGGCTAGCTAACAACCTGATGTCGGCCGGTGCAGGGGTGGTGATCACACAACGCTGGGCAATTAGCGCGCTGCGGGCCCGCGAGTTTATGACGCTCTTCTACCAGGATATCGCGGATGGGGTTGAGGTCGGCGAGGCTCTGCGGCACGCACGCATTGCGCTGGCACAACACTACATGGACGACACCTCATGGATGTCCTTCCTGCTCTTCGGAGATCCCGCGCAGCGCCTGGTTGCCAGCACACTCGCTAACAAGGAGAGGGCGGCCGACCCACCCATTGATCCCTTCGACGATAGCCAGCTTATGTCGCCGCTGCTGCCCTCGGCAAATACGCCTGACCGGCGCTTCTTACGTGCTGTCCTGGAATTCGCCCTGGGTGAGGCCAGGCGCATGCATAAAGACTACCTCGGCACGCCACATCTCTTTATCGCGCTCACAAAACTAGATGGCGGCTGTACACAGGACGCACTGCGCACGCTTGGTTTCTCTCCTAAACAGGTGAGAGATGTGATCCGGCTCGCGCTGGGCTCCGGAAAAGCGACCAGTGAGACTCCGATTCTGCCCACACGGCGCTGCAAAGAAATATTGCAAACGGCAGAGCGCAACGCCGTCAACGCTAGCTCTTCCTCGGTTGACGAGCGCGCGATCGCCCAGGCAGTACTGAGCGAAGGCGACGGCGTCACCCACGAACTACTCACCAAGCTGGGCATCAATCCAAACCAATTAATTGAACTCATACTATCAAGCAACGCCCACGCCCTGCTTGAGCTTGTCCCTTCAGCCTCGGCCAGTCCAGATGTGATTGCAGACGACCTCCCCAGCGCAATCAATCAGGAGATTGTAGCCAAGGGCAACAACTCGGCGCTTGAAAAACTGGGGCGCGACCTCACGAAGCAGGCCAGCAATAAGCAATTAACACCACTGATTGGCCGCGAAAAAGAACTGCGCCAGTTGATGCAGACGTTGATGCTCAAGGATCGCAACAATCCTATCCTGATCGGCGACTCTGGCGTCGGCAAAACAACCATCGTGGCCGGGCTTGCACAGCGCATCGTTGAAGGGAAAGTGCCACCCGAGCTGCGCGGCAAGCGCGTTATCGAACTTTCTGCAAGCTCGCTCGTTGCGGGTACGAAGTATCGGGGCGAATTCGAAGAGCGCCTGCTCAAAGTTCTTGAGGAAGCTGAGAATAGCGGCAACATTATTCTCTTTATCGATGAGATGCATCTCTTGATAGGTACTGGGCGAGCGGCAGATGGCAGCATCGACGCGGCGGGCATCTTGAAACCAGCGCTGGCAGGTGGCCGTCTCCGCTGTATAGGCGCAACCACGCCGCAGGAATACCGCCTGATCGAGAAGGATGCGGCAATGGAACGACGCCTGCGCCCTATCATGATCGAGGAGCCTACATCTGAAGATGCGCTGGTCATCCTCAAAGGCATGCGCGAGCTTTACGAGCAACATCATCATGCGACTATCACCGATGACGCGTTGCAGGCTGCAGTAAATCTCTCGGTACAATATCTGCCGAATCTCCGCCTGCCGGACAAAGCATGCAGCGTCCTGGATGAGGCATGCTCGCAGGCGCGCGTCTTCTCTATCGAAAATGAGACGCAGGAACAGGATGATCTGGATGAAATCGGTGCTTCGCCTGTGATTACAAGTGCTATGATCGCCGAAGTGATTTCAGCGCGCACGGGCATACCTGTACGCGCACCAGGGCGGGAGGAGCGCGATCGCTTGCTCAGCCTGGAGTCCCGGCTTACGTCACGCGTGATTGGACAAGATGAAGCGGTCAAGCGGGTGGCGCAGGCGATCCAGGTGGCCCGGGCAGGACTCAAGCCACGCAACCGCCCATCGGGTGTCTTTATGTTCCTGGGACCAACCGGGGTGGGCAAAACAGAGCTGGCACGTGCACTGGCGGCGGAGGTCTTTGGCTCCGACGAACATTTGATTCGTGTCGATATGTCTGAGTACATGGAGAAACACGCGGTCTCGCGTATGATCGGAGCCCCTCCCGGATACGTTGGCTACGACCAGGAGGGCCAGTTGACAGGCAAGCTGCGCCGCCGCCCACACTGCGTCGTCCTGCTGGATGAAATAGAGAAGGCGCATCCTGAAGTATTCGACCTGTTCTTACAGGTCTTTGACGCCGGACGCCTGACCGATGCACAGGGGCATACAGTAGACGCACAACACGCCATCTGGATCATGACCTCAAACGTCGGCACTGATACGCTCGGACGCTCGATGCCCAGCGGGTTCCGCGCCAGCATCAAAGAGACAGCGGAGGAGATGCAGCGCGATCGCCTGTTAGAACGCCTGCGTGAAACATTCCGTCCCGAGTTTCTCAATCGTATCGATGACATCGTAATTTTCCACCCATTGGACCAGGTACAGACACGAGCAATCACCCAACTACAGATCAGCGAACTGGGCGCGCGTCTGCTGGAGCAGGGCCTGGTGCTGAACGCTGACGAGAGTGCAATCGACCTACTGTGCAAAGAGGGTTTCAGCCAGACTCAAGGTGCACGGCCGCTACGCCGAACTATCGAGCGTCTACTCACAGTGCCACTGAGCCTGCGCATCCTATTAGCAAATATTCCACAAAACGGCGATGTGTTTGTAAGCGCCGTCGACGGAAAATTGGAGATCGACATCCGTGAGCCTAAAGTTGAGGACGAGTGCTCGCCTGTAAATGAAGAGGTTGAGGTAGATTGACGTAGGTATTGAGGTCAGCTCTCTGCAATTTCAGTAGAGAGAGCTGGCCTTTTTTGAGCCTTTCTATAAGTGGCCTGGTCCAGATTATTGCTTCTTAAAGAGATGATCTCCGTGCTGGTAGATGTAGGCTTGTGTATTGATTTTTCGCTTCATGCCGTCGGCAGACATGTAACGGATCATACCGAAGATGGGACGCTCTTTCCATGGCCGATCATGCTTGCCACCAATAGACCAGCAGATGCCTGCGTATCCATTCGCGTCACGCCCATCAAGTTCATATTTATCATTCAGGTAGACGGTGGTATTGAATGCCTCCTCAGGTGTCTCTGTCCATTCCAGTATTTTCTTGCCCCAGTACATCCTCATATATCCGTGCATGCGTCCCGTCGAGACCATTTCACGCTGACAGGCGTTCCACAGCTCGTCGTGCGTCTTAGAGTCTTCTAGCTCTTGACGGCTATAGACCCACTCTCTAGGGTCGCTGGCGTGTTTCTTTAGCGTTTTGAGTCCCCAATTGGGGCAGCCCTCTAAAGCGTCATAGTGCGGATTGTAGTAGGCGAAGTTAATAGCCAATTCCCGCCTTACGATCAACTCCTCCAGATAGGCTGCCTTGCCTCCACTTATATCTATATGTTGACTTCCTGTCTCTTCAGGTCGATATCGCTCTACATCCCAGGCTAGCTGCTGCACTGATATATGCCCAAAGTGAGCATAAGCGGATAGCTCGCTGGTCCCTACCTGCTCTGGATTATTGCGCTGTTCGCTATAAGCCCGCAAACGTTCTGTGAGTAGACGCCGCACACGCTTTTGGCCCTCTATATATCCGCCACGAGTATCAGGAGAGGGGGCTACACTTCTATCAATAGTCAGGCTATCGAGATAGCGTAGCGGCTGCTCCACCTCTCCTGGATCACAAGGAGGCTTATCCAGCGGGTACGCGGTGTCAACATCTATTATTGGTTGCAAAAAAGTGGGAAGGAGCCGCTGTATCTTGGGCCGAATCGTGCGGGCCGCGAACTCTTCATGTGGGATAAGGGCCATAGGAACAACCGTATCAGAATCTACGCACAGAAAAGGTATTTGTAGCTGGTCTTTTAAGTCGTTGCGCCACTGCCTGGGCACTCTTAACTCACACATATCACTGATAACAGCCGCCGCGCCTAGCTCTTTAGATAAGCCTGCTATTTCAGTAGGAGGTGTTCCACGTCGTATTACAAAAGGGATACCTCGCTCTTTCAACTGGTTAGCAGCAACGGCTAATCCTTCTAGCAGAAAGGTGTAATGGCGTAGATTCGCTTGAGGGTAATCGGCCACGACAAAGGCCGTGATAACTGGCAGATGGAGATTGTTTCCTAATGTAATGGCCGTATTTAACGCATGATTTTCACGCCCTCTTTGGGATCGCTGCATCCAATAGATAACACACTTTGCATCCTCAGCACAATCTCCCAAGCGCCAGGTCTGAACACGCTGCTGGTTATACTGTCCCTGAACAAAACTATCTATATTAAGCATAAAATAATAATTCCTCTCTACATATCTTTGTATCCATCTGGTTAAGCGGAATTAAATGATATCAAAAATAAGACGCTTCTACAGACGATTTCAGGTTACGTAAAAAAAGAGAATAGAGTTTTTATTATTTTTCATTTGTTACCTTTCTACACACTTTTGCGGGTTGCGCAAAAGTGTGTAGAAAGGTAACAAATGAAAAATAATAAAAACTTATGAGGAATATTCGGGAACACAATCCTTGTTGTATACCAATAGGAGGATGAATCAAATGAAGGCAGTTAAAACACACGTTGGACGCTGCGATACTTGCGGCGAGCCGGCTGCATACGCTCAACTCTTGCCAGGGGGACGCAGTTTTCGCTTCTGTGAGCAGCATGCTCCGTTGGTTGTAAAGAAGCAGGCCGATGCGGCGGCACAGACAGGCACGAAAAAATAGACAACACATGAATTATGGGTCATCCCGAACATTTAAAAAATGATGAAAATTGTGTTTTACCTGCCCTTT
>CAXTXB010000350.1:0-6525 GCA_964247965.1 uncultured Dictyobacter sp.
AAAAAAAAAGTTTTCCAACAGTATCACAATTCGGGATGAGTTATTCATACTCTGCTAAATTTATGCTGATCGTAAGCGTGCGGAACGGATGCGGTCGAGCATAACGGCAGCAATAATCACAGCCCCCTTAATGATTAGTTGGTAAAAGAAGGGTACATTCATCAAGACCAGGCCGTTGTTGAGAACACCGATGATCAGCGCACCAATTGCCGTACCGATAATCGAACCAACGCCTCCAGTAAAGCTTGTACCTCCTAAAATGACGGCGGCAATAGCATCCAATTCATAGCCATCGCCCCCCGTCGGCTGTGCACTGAGAAGGCGTGCAGAGAAAATGATGCCAGCCAGGCCCGCACAGGCACCACTGATGGTATAGACCCAGATGAGGAGACGATTGACATTAATCCCACTCAGGCGAGCTGCCTGTTCATTGCTGCCAATAGCATAGACGCGGCGACCAAATACGGTTCGATTGAGCACAAGATAGCCAATAATAAACACTATCAGCGCAACAATGACCGGCCAGGGCAGAAAACCGATCGATCCCACACCAAGAAAGGCAAATCCGAGATCGCTTTTGATGAGCGGGTATGCTCCAGTCGTGACATATGCTACACCCCGCAGATAGGTGAGGGCTCCTAGCGTCACAATAAATGGCGATAGTTTGAATCGGGAGATGAGTACGCCGTTCAATGCCCCACATAGTCCACCAGTAGCTATACCTGCCAGTACAGCCACAATGTCGGGTACGCCTCTCGTGGTCAACCAGACCGAGAAGACGCCAGCAACTGCCAGAGCCGATCCAACACTGAGGTCAATCCCTCCTGTTAAGATCACGAAGGTCATTCCAGCCGCGAGAATAGCATTTATAGAAACCTGACGAGCTACATTGATGATGTTACGAAAAGTGAAAAAATGTGGAGCGAAAGTCGCCATTATCACGCAGAGCACGATAAGCACCAGTGCCATACCCAGGCCTTGCCAGAGCTGGTATAGTCGACTCTGTATTTCAGCCTTCCTTGTAGCCGCGCTATGCTCTTCATTGTTAGCAATTCTAGCACTTTGCGCATCGGTTACTTTATTAGTACCCATACTATATCTATTTCCTTGCGTTATCCGTGTAATGTCAGGTCAGTGGCGTAAGACATAATCTCTTCTTGCGTAGTTGTACGGCCAGGAAGGTCCGCAACGATCAGACCTTCTCGCATGACCAGGATGCGATCACTCATTCCTACTATCTCTGGCAGCTCGGATGAAATCATCAAGATAGCAACACCTCTGGATGCGAGTTGACTCATAATATGGTAAATTTCTGCTTTAGCTCCTACATCGACACCGCGCGTCGGCTCGTCTAATAAAAGCACAATGGGGTTGAGCGTCAACCAGCGAGCTAGCACTACTTTTTGCTGATTACCACCACTCAGATTTATGACAGGCTGATCGAGTGAGGCAAGACGAATGCTTAAATCATCTACTTGCTTTTGCGCAGCATAGAGTATGGAGTACTTATTGAGAAACCCGCCTATTGAGAGCTGCGGCATCGCATTGATGGTAATATTTTCTTGAATCGCCATCTGCAAGAACAGTCCTTGCTCCTTACGACTTTCAGGTACCAATCCTATACCAGCATGAATAGCATCGATAGGACGCTTGATCTTGACGAGCCGATTATGAATGCGGACCTCGCCGCTACTTACACGATCTGCCCCAAAGATCAAGCGGGCTAGCTCTGTACGTCCTGCACCAATCAGGCCTGCCAATCCTACGATTTCACCACGCCGTAGTATCAGACTCGCCGGACCAATGCTCCGCCCGTCCATCAGATTCTTTGCTTCCAGTACAATCTCGCCCGCATCGATAACATCATGCATATAGAGGTCATTGAGCGAGCGCCCAACCATGCGACGGATCAACTCATCCGCATTGATGTCATCACCTTCAAGCGTTCCAATATACTGCCCATCGCGTAAAACGGTCACACGATCCGCTAGTTTGTAGACCTCGGACATGCGATGAGAGATGTAGATGATGGCAATGCCCTGGTGACGCAGCGTGCGAATGATCCCAAAGAGTTTTTGGGCTTCACGCTCTGAGAGAGATGCTGTCGGTTCATCCATGACCAGGATACGGGCGTTCTCAGATAATGATTTGGCGATCTCAACGAGTTGCTGCTGCGCGATACTAAGAGTACTGACAATGGTGGTGGGGGTGAAGGTTGCACCTATCTGTTCAAGCATACGCTGTGCATTCCGATTCATAGTACGCCAATCTAACCAGCCTCCGGCCGTATGCGGCTCTCGTCCCAGATAAATGTTCTCCGCAACCGAGAGGCTGGGAGCAAGGTTCAATTCCTGATGGATAATGCTGATCCCTAAAGCTCTGGCCTTACCAGGCGTATCGATGCTGACAAGCTGACCATCAATCTCAATCGTTCCATTATCTGGATGATAGATGCCTGCAAGGATCTTCATCAGGGTCGATTTACCTGCTCCATTTTCTCCCATAAGCGCATGAATCTCACCACGCCTTACTTCAAGCTGGACATCGCGCAGCGCCTGTACACCTGGAAAGCCCTTCGTGATGTGCAGCATTTTTAAGATGGGAGTATCTATCTGTTCTATCTCACTCATAGCCGATTCCTCTTTTCTGCTCTCCCTCGACCTACGCCACAACCCCACAATTCACAGGGCAAGGCATGCCTTGCCCTGTGAAAGACTTACTGCCAGCCTTTATAGCTGCCAACGTTAGCTTGTGTGACCAGGGAAACCGGCACCTTGATACTGGTTAGACTCAGTTTCTGACCCGCAACCACCTTCTCACCAATCTGGACACCAGTGCGCGCAATGTCATAGGGAGATTGAGCAGAGGTAGCCGCAAAAATACCCTTCTGCTTCAATGCGGTAGCAGCATCCGGAGAGCCATCTACACCAACAATAAAGAAGTCGTTACGTTTGGCCTGCTGTGCGGCCAATGCTACACCTAGAGCCGTTGGATCATTAATGGCAAAGACCGCATCTAAATGTGGATTAGCGGTCAAGATACTGGTGCCCAGTTCAAGTCCTTTGTCGCGGTCACCAGTACCGACTTGCGTTGCCACAACCTTCAAACCTGGATGCTGGGCCAACACTTCTTTGCAACCCTTAACACGATCAATAACGGCAGTTACCGGAGGCCCATCGACAATGGCGATATTACCCTGCCCCTTGAGGCGATCAGACATATACTGGCAAACCAGACGACCGGCTGTTACGTTGTCAGATGCTACAGTTGCAGCCACGCCACCGTTAGCACCAACGTCAACTGCAACAACAGGAATGCCTGCGTCAACTGCACGTTTAACTGCGGGGGCAATGCCTGCCGAGTCAACTGCGTTGAGCAGAATAAGATCAACCTGTTTCTGAATAAAATCATCAATCTCGTCGCTCTGCTTACCAATGTCGTGGTTAGCATCCTCCAGAAGCACTGTTGCACCAATCTTCTTCGCCTCTGCCTCTGCACCGTGCTGAATAGCGACAAAGAAAGGGTTGCTGATGGTCTGTACGGTCAAACCAATGGTTTTGATCTGCTTAGGACCACTGCTAGACGATGAACTGCCGCCACACGCCGAAAGCAGTAAGCTGCTCAGCATGGTAACAATACCGAAAATAAACAGGTATTTTCTCACGATACTTCTCTCCTTCAAGATAGTTAGTACAACCTGACAATAATACAACCTGATATACATAATGCAACACTGCGTAAAGCGGATTCTCTAGCCCTCCTTCTATTCTTCATCTATCTCTTTTCCTCATGAGCTGACTGAGCAGAGATCAGAGCTATAGCTTCATCACCTACGAGATTGTGTAGCTGTGAGTGGAGCATTCCTATCCTTTCTGTCAGGCTATTAATAAATTGATGCTGGCTGGTCCCCTGAGACAGACCAGAAAGACCTTGTTGCGCGGCTTCATACTCTCTGTCAATTTGAGCTAGCAGACGTGCTACTTCCGAGTTTTGTTTAGGATGAACGGACACGGTTGTTCCCTTTCTTTATAGTTTCGTAGTT
Source organism: uncultured Dictyobacter sp. (assembly GCA_964247965.1). Taxonomy (GTDB): domain Bacteria; phylum Chloroflexota; class Ktedonobacteria; order Ktedonobacterales; family Ktedonobacteraceae; genus Dictyobacter. The sequence continues at coordinate 4,043 of CAXTXB010000350.1, forward strand.
CCAGGCATAGAGTATCTTCCGCAAAGATACTCCTTTGCGCTCGCGATATGAGAATGATATCTAGCTCAAAGGCATATATGACCAGATAGTTAAGCTACTCTGTAAAGCCATTTGCTTGTATCAGTTATATAGATTGAGCAAGAGGAGGATTAGTGCCGCTTTGAACATAAGGCTCAGTTGTCTTCGAAGCAACAAAACCGCGCATAAGAGCAATTAAAGCAATACCTCCAGAAAGAAACATGACGAGTAACATGGTAGTAAAGGTGAATACTGAAAAGCTATCATTCCAGGGCGAGAGCGGGCGTAGTATTGAGTGCAATATTAGTGGTAGCGTTATAAAGGTCAAGGTCAGCTTCGCAAGCAAGACCAATGAGAGCGCAGTCGCCGGAAGAAGCGCAACACGCCATATACGTTTATTGCCTTCATTGCTGGCAATAGCCAGAATCATCGTCGCCAGCCCTGCAAAAGGTGGGAAATAGGTAAGGGTGGTACCCAGCACAACAGCAGAAATTGGTAAGATGGTGGAAGGTATCTCCACACTATTATTGAGCCAGAGCATGCGCCCAATAGGCAAGATCAGATAGAATGCGACGACAATAAGCAGCCAGTGTTTCCGTGATGCAGTCATCACTTCTCTTATCCTGGCTATGGCAATGAAGAGACTGCTTGTCAACAGGGTTAAAAGAGGCCAGAGCAGACGGAAACTCCACATATATAGATTCACTACCTGATCTAACGGACGTATTTCTATAGAAAAAACTGTTCCTGAAGCGTTGGTAAGGGTAGCCGCTGACGTAGATACTGCCAACAAAGGTACTAGAGGAAGCGTCAGGAGCAGAACAAGACAGAGTATAGCAGGCAGCACGAGCCGTTTTCGCCTTGCTCCTCCTACTTGTTTCACAAGCAAAATAATGAAGAAAAGATTACTTATGAGCAATGTCACCTGCATCACAAGATCGCTTACAGCAAGAAGGGAGTCAATACTCACTCCACTCAATCCTGATGGGCTAGCAAAGGTAATGGAAGATATATTGGATAATGAGGAGATACCCATATCCCTATAATACGGAGTGAGGCTGAGCGATAACGGAATATAGTGATGCCAATTGTACATCGCAAAAAGGAAAATCGCATACGCACAGAGAAACGTTGTCGCGATCATACGTTCATCCTTGAACAGAAAGAGCGGCTTCTCCGTTTTATACGATGGGTCCAGGCGCGCATCCAGGGCACCAAGTAAGAGATCAAAAAGGGTCGCCAGAGTAACCATGTGCTGTTCTAGCAGCACAACCATCTCGTCCTCATATCTTTGCCGCCATCTTCGTGGATATAAACAGAGAATCCAGGTAGCAGGTTTCATGGGTCTCTCCTTAAGCAGTAAATGGAGCGCTATTCCGGTGCGCTCTTCGCGCTACATAGCGCGCTTTCTATGCAAGACACTCTCTTGAGAAGATGCTGTTTCTGTTCCTAGTGTCTCCATCCAAGCATATTCTCATTGGAGAGCAAGACGCTGCAAACCAGTCGAGATGACACGATTCCACACGAGGAGCTGCTCTTGCAAAGCACTCACTCCAACTGCCGTGATTCGATAAGGGCGACGCCTATCTTCACTCGGAAGAGCTTCGATCCAGCCTCGCTTCTCCAATCTAGCAATAGCACCATAGAGTGTGCCTGGCTCTAAGCGCGTCTCACTATACTCGTAAATATCCTCCATCATGGCATAACCATGTTTGGGTCCACTTATCAAGCTGGAGAGGATCAGTAACGATGGATCGGAGAAGCGTCCTAGATCAGAAATGTTCTTACGCATACAAGGACTCCCATGAATATTCAGTGTGACTCTATATAGTCTTACTTACTAAGTATAAATGAGTATAACAGAAGAAAGGCGAGAAATCAAGTCTCTCGCCAATCAAAAAAGAGGAAAAAAGAGTTCTCCCGTCAGGTTTCGATGATGCAAAAAGGTATCTACCCTGGGAACAACCTATCAGGTACGATAGGTGCTGGTGGAGGATGGCGGGGTAAGAGTAGGATAATGTCCTTCGCTGAGCAGATCTTTCGAATTGCTAAGAGCAGGCCCTGAAGAACTGCTGTTTGCGATAGAAACTTCTTCTTGCCCATGATCTATGGGTGTTGGTAGGTTACTATGTCCACCGGAATAAGAGTCGGGGTCGGGGCCGTCCAGTTTAATGGGCGTGCCGCGCTTCTGCTGACGGCGATCAATCCAGGCGATCATCACGATTATTGTTACTACAACGAGGGCAATGCCGATCAGCTTATAAAAGTGCTCGAAGCGTAGGGCAAGCATACCAAACACGATTGTCAGGGCATAGAACACATAACAGATCTGCTTCACACTCAAACCGGTCGCCTGCAAACGATAATGCAAATGGGTTTTATCGTAGTGCAGCGGATGCTGGCCACGACGGACGCGATTTATAATCACCACAGCTACATCCATAATTGGCACGCCCATCACAATC
>CAXTXB010000351.1:0-3495 GCA_964247965.1 uncultured Dictyobacter sp.
GTGCGCAGCCATAATAAGTTGGAGTCAATGCGGCAAGGGTTTGTCGCTACGCGAGCTTCTCGGGCCGGGATCAATGACAACCGCTATGCGCGGTCACGGCTGCGGTTTGACCTGTAAGCTACAGGTCCCCGCCGCCGCGCTCGCCACTGTAAAGTTCAGGTCCTCGCCGTCCTGTACATGTGAGTAGTGCAGGTCGCCTGGTTTGGTCGAGCCACATGTGCCTGGCGCGGGCGTGACGTTTACGTCCAGGTTGGGTAGCGTACTGGATTGGCGTTGAATTACCAGGCTATAGGGCTCGTGTCCAGTTGGCGGGACGTACCATGAGAGCGAGAGGTTCATGGTGCAGTTCTTGGGTACGACGACCCAACTGCCGAACATGTTGCGCCCGGGCTCGTCGCTGGTCATGTTAAGTGGCGCGCCTATCTTGTCGATTGGACGCAGCCGATCGCCGTAGGGATCGTCGTTGAGGGCGGGTATCAGGCCGATCTGGGTCCCGATTGGACAGATCATTTCGCCTGTGCCAAATACGTCCTCGCGCGCTGCGCACGGAATATAGTATCCTCCGCAATAGGGATCGCCGAAGTGCGAGAAGCCTGTGCCGGAGATGAACTGGCTGTTGGGCGGCGTGTAGACGCGTACATAGTCGCGGTACGTGTCCAGTCCATAGACCGGCCCGGTCTGATTATAGACCAGCTTCATCTTCATCTTGTGGGTCGCGCCGCCCTTTGCGTCCAGCGTCACGTCGTCGCTTATGCTTGTGGTCACGTACTGCGAGGCTTTGCTCACGCTTAGATTTGCCTGCACCACGAAGAGTCCGTCGTGCGTGGTCGAACGGTCGATCTCGGCGGTCGAACCGTACTGTCCGATGAGCTTCTCTAATTTGTCGTTGGTGAAGTAGAGCTGCAGATCCTTCGTCTTCATCGCGTAGAGCATCTCTTTGCCCAGGCCGACCATTTTGTCGGTTGGCAATGCCTGGACCTTGGCCAGCAGCAATCCGGAGAGGCGCTTGGTGAAGAGCTTACGTGCGATCTGCGGATCCTCAACGTGCTCGACCAGCTCCTCGTGGCGGATACCCACGTTGTCCAATTGATAGTAATGCAGACGCTGCTCCAGATTATCCGCCGTGATGGTCTCATTATACTCGGGCACCGTGATTGGACCCGTGACCTGCAGCACGTGCGAGATCAAGAAGGGCGAGAACAGGATCAGCCCATCCGTCTGTTTGCCGAACTCGTACTGATACTGGTTCATGATCAATTTGGCGGACGTCGGGAAATCGGCTGAGAGATTGGCGTCACGCATTCCAAAATTGGGAATTGGCCACCAGGTGAACGGTGGCGGCGCGGTCTTGCCCTGCACTTTGGCAAAGATCGGATCGAGCGGACTGCCCGTGGCACGATTATCCTCTTCGAACTGCCCGATATTCTTCAAGCTCAACGGTGCCATACGCCCCCCGTTCAGCTCCAGTTCGCCGAATTGTCCTGTGAAGCCGCCCGTGGCACGCAGTTCGCCACGATCCATCGTCTCGACCAGGAATGTACGCGGCTGATCCACGCCCAGCAGCCAGGCAAGCACGTCCATGTTGCTGCGAACCTGTGTCAGAACGCCCTCTCCCACCGGCAGGAGCGGCAGCGCCGTCGTAATCAATTTGCGCTGGCTAGCGCTGAGCGGCAGCGAGTTCAGGTCCATCCCATTCGAATACTGCTGCATATCGTGCAGGCGCGGCAAGATAAAATCGATATCCTTGCCCAACTCGTCCAGCACAGGCTGTGTAACAATCGGACTCGTCGAACTGCCACCGCCCAGAGGATGGCTCAGGGCCGGCGTGAGCGTCGGTGAGAGCGTAATTGCCGATCTCACTCCCTGCTGCGCGATCTCCGTCGCATCAGCTCCAATGTGTGCCAGCGAACGCGCCGTATTAATTTGCCTGGGCAACATCGAGTCTAGCAATCCAACCGCGACGTCATGATCCAACTTATTACTCAATTGATGAAAATCGCTATTTGCAGCATCTATCTCCACCTGCGCCTGGCGCAGCTTATTTACATCCAGATATTTCGTTGTGTTACCCTTGGGACCCCCACTAAAGATCGCCTGGGCATTCTGCAAATGCTGCATGCCACTGCGCGCCTGATTGTAAAGGATAAGGCCGTTGATGCCCTCAAATATGATAAGTAGAGAGGGAATGAACAGCGCCACAAGCAAAACGAGTAACATGATTTTCTTTGGCACCGAAAGGCCTGCATACTTCGCGCGTAACCCACGCTTCTTCGCCGCATGCGCCTCCGCACGGTTCCAGGGCATATCCTGCCCGGCATTTCCTATAGCCTTTTGATTGGTGGGCGCACCTGAGGCGCTCCACGAACCATTAGCCTGTTGATTGATGGGAGCGCCCGGCGTACCCGGCATACCCGGTACACCTGAGGCGCTCCACGAACCATTTGGACTGTTGGGTAGCATACTGGGATAGCCCATTTGCTGGCCCCAGCCATTATTCATGTTGCCGGGTGTTCCATTCGGCTGTCCTGTTCCCTGATTCCAGCCATCGAGAGCGTTGTTGGAACCATTTTGCTGGGTGGATGGTTGCCCATTTTTAGAGGCCATGCCGGGATAGCCAGGATAAGCGGCGGCTTGATTACGGCCGTTTGAACTGTTGTTAGAGCTATTGAAGTTGCTGGGCGTGTTATTCTGCTGAGCGGATGGTTGTCCCCAGCCGTTGTTGTGGCTGCCGTTGATAGAGGTCTCGTTCTGGTTCCATGCATGAGCACCTGGTGGGGAGGCTGGTGGCGCAGCCTGCTGACCCCAGCCATTATTCTGGTTACCGTTGGGATATATCCCTTGTCCCCATCCAACACTTGGAGATGCCACCGTCGGGTCCCATACATTGGCTGCGCTACTATCCGGAGCTCCACCCTGCTGTCCAGAAGAGCTCGGGGCTATCGTCTGATTCCAGGTCTGATTATTAGCTGATGATCCCTGCTGCGTAGGAGCCTGTCCATTGCCCTGGCTCTGTGTCGCATTAGAATTGAGTACGGGCGTGGCAGGTGGAGCAGCCGGTGCGGCACCGTAGCTGGATAGCAGAGAGCGGCGGGCTCCTTGCCCGGAATCGGAGGGCTGAGAACCCGGTGTAGGTCCATTCCCTCCCTGTGCCGCGTTATTCGTATCACTACTACCTTGCGCCTCATTGTTCCCAGCCTCTGCTGCGCCGGGAAGGGCATTACCATTCTCCGTCCCATCCTGAAACGGCACCGGTGGGCGGAAAAGTCCTCTGTTCTGAGGCGATTCAGGCATAAAGTACAGGCCTCCAAATGTATAGATCGATATCAAGGAGAAACGGCAACTCTCTATTTTAACGTTTAGCTGCCCTTTTAGTTTCTCTACAGCATACTCTATAATCTTTTATCTCAACGCGTCGTGCTTCGCATCGTAAGTACCCTGACTCACCTCATTTGACTGGCTCGCTGCGCGTAACGAAAAAACATTCCGTTTTAGTGG
>CAXTXB010000351.1:3505-6495 GCA_964247965.1 uncultured Dictyobacter sp.
CGGTTGTCGTGCTGACTGCACGCAAAGGCCGCGTAGCGACAATCCTTGCGGTCATGCTGCAATCTAGCGGATCGGAGCGCTCGCTGGCCTCCGTGCTCCCCTACCACGACAACCGCAAGGGATTGTCGCTACGCGCAGTGAGGCTATCACCCTTACCCGCAAGGGATTGTCGCTACGCGGCTTCGCCGCTGCGGGTTTCGGGTTGCTATAAAGTTTGACAGAGCAGCAAGTGTCACATGTCAGTGGGCCATGATGCCGCGCGTGCTAAAGCGCGGATGCGGCTGATTGATGACTCCACTGGGAAATTCATTGCTCTCGTACATTTCTGAGCTCGGGTGTAGCTCACCAGGACAATTTCCCGGTGGAGTCATCAATCAGCGCCCTCTCTCCTTAAGAGATTCTTTCAAGGAGAGATCTTTCTTAGAAAATGGCCTTATTACTAGTATACGATGGAATGCAAATAAATGATGTTCTATGTAGATGAGTATAGCATCATTTTACCAGTGTATTATGGCCCTGCAATTTTTGAGGAACGTTATCGCAGCAGAGAAAACTCGCTTTCCATTGTAGCGTATGTCAGTTTTGGGAAATGTTATCGTGGTAAAGAAACCTCGCTTCCAACCATAGCACGCACTAGCAGCACGGGGCAGGGGGCGTGGTCGAGGACGAAGCGTGCGATGTGACCGACAGATTTTGGCCCGATCGCTGGCCCTTCATGCTCAGGTGAGCGGGGGCAGATGATGATCAGATCAGCCCGCCACTCGGCTGCATACAGGATGATCTCGCGCTCCGGTCGCCCTTCGCGCTGCAGCGTTTCTGCGCCGGATATATAGCGTTGTCCCTCGTCCAGGATATCCTGAGCCGCGACTGTCTCGGCCTGCCGTATACGTTCGTGCAAAGGTCCGCTGGGACGACGGGGGCGCATCAGCCCTTCTCGCTTCCGCTCCATCTCTCTCTGCGGACCACTATCGACGACGTAGAGCAGGCCAATCGTTCGTTCGCCTGGATTCACTAATGTAGAAAGTGCCTTGCCTATCTGTTCACTATTAGTTCCATCTAAACAACAAAGCACGCGCATCTTCTCTCCTCCTAATAAAAGACTCTCTTGTAAGAGACTGTCATGCTGGGATTCACCACCCGGCATGACAGTCTCTTCTCTATAATTTTATACAAGCAGCCAGATGGCGAGCGCGCCCATTAGCAGCATGAGTGGTGTGACGATGATCCCTACTTTGAAGTAATCTAAGCCCGACACGTCCAGATTGCGTTGCCTCAAAATCAGCAGCCAGAGGACGGTGGCGAGCGATCCGACGGTGGTGAGATTGGGTCCCAGGTCGCAGCCGAAGATGGTCGCTGCAATAAAACCGTGCTGTACTGCCAGCGGAGCATGCTGAATGCTGTGCAGCGAGGATGTCAATACGACCGCCATCGGTACATTATTAATAAGATTAGTGCCCGCCGCCGATCCCAGCGTTCCTACCATTACGGCCCCGAAGGGAGTGCCACCGGAGAGGTGGAGCAGAATTTGACCGAACTGTGTGGTGAGCCCTGTACTCTCAACCGCCTGGACGACGATGAACATGCCCGCAATGAAGCCAAAGATCGACCACGAGATCTGCTTGCCCGTATGTAAGAGCGTTGTCTGTTTCCAGGAGAGCGCTCCTATGAGTAGTAATATGGCTCCTCCCAACGCAACTAGTGAAAGTGGAAGCTGCAGCGCGGAAGCTATCACGTAGGCGACTGCAACCAGTCCGAGGACTGCGCAAGTGTAGCGGAAGTAGCCCTTGTGCTTTACCGCCTCCTCTAGCGAAGGCAGCCGTTTGAGGTCGAAGCTGCCTTGTAGTTGACTGCGGTAGAGTAGATAAAAAACGCCTATGTTGATACCGATGACCAGAATAGATGGCAAGAAAAGGAGGCGTATAAACGTTGATAGGTCGAGAGGGAATTGATTGGTGACGATGATGTTAATAGGATTGCTTACTGGCAACAGGAAGGAGGCGGTGTCGGCTATAAATGTGCAGGCGAAGAGGTACGGCAGCACGGGGAGACGGAGCCGCGTGACCAGGCTGTAGATGATTGGCGTTAAGATAAGCGCGGTGGCATCATTAGAGAGCAACATGGATATCATGCTCCCCAACAAGAATGTGTTAAAAAAGAGCCGTTTCGCACTATTCCTCGATAGTCGCGCCGCCTGGGTCGCCAGCCAGTCGAAGAGTCCCGCCGCTTCTGCCAGAGCAGAGAGTCCCATCATGCCCAGAAAGAATAAAAATGTGTTCCAGTCCTTCAGCAAGGTAGTAAGCGCAGCAGCAGGACTGATGAGACCTAGTACGAGTAAGAGCCCTGCACCTGCAAGAGCGGCCGTAGCTTCATTGCTCTTGAATGGCCGAATCATAACCCCAAGCAGCGTTAGTACAGTTATAAGAGTTATAAGAAGCGTCTTCATCAAGGCAGAAAGGTGAAAGAGGAGGAGCATAATTTATCGTTTCTGATATATCCATGAACAATAAGCATGTCTACTATGGTACACGACCTCCACTCCCAAAAAGAGACGCCAGGAATAAGAAGTGACGAAAAGCGGATGCAACAAAACCCTCCATCAAACAACTTATATAGAGAGAGATGCATATAGATACATTCACCTTTACTGTGACTTTTCTCTGTCGCCTCAGCGAAGCGGCGGAAGAATAAAAGGGAGGAAAACGATGCAGAAAATCCGAAAAATGTTGTCTATTATCCTTGTTATTGCCGTTATTGCCGTCTGGTTCTTGCTACCGTCCTCTGATCTCAATTTCCCCTATTTCTACTGCCTGGGCTTTTTCCTACTCATCTCCGCCCTCTTCATTTATCCCGTTCAGGCCCTGGTAGCCAGGCCGAAGACATATAATTCTACTGAGAATCGGCAATGATGGAATCTTTTTGAAGTAATGACTCATCCCGAATTTGATACCGTTGGGGGGGGGGGGTTTTTTTTTTTGGGTGTTTTTGTTGTG
>CAXTXB010000352.1:0-6474 GCA_964247965.1 uncultured Dictyobacter sp.
GGGCGTATTTCTGTTTAACAATCTGCTGCTGCTGGGGATGACCTTTGCAACCCTATGGGGGACGCTCTTCCCGTTGATCTCGGCCTTTATACGCGGCCAGACGATGACGGTGGGGCCTCCGTTCTATAATCAGGTCATGGCTCCATTGATCGCGGTGTTGGTGGTTGCGATGGGTGTGGGTCCGTTGCTGGCCTGGAGGCGTACGTCGCGGGCAGCGCTATGGCGTAATCTGAGCGTGCCAGCTATTCTGGCCGCGCTTTGTGCCGCTGTGCTGCCGATCTTTGGCGTGACTGATATTGCTGCGAATATTGGCTTCTCGATCTGTGCGTTTACGGCTGCTGCGATTTTGTATGAGCTCTGGCGTGGCGCTCGGGTACGTCATAGCCATGGCGAGCCCTATGTAGTTGCGCTCTATATGCTTTTTAATCGCTATCGCCAGCGCTACGGGGGCTACCTGGTTCATCTGGGTCTGGTACTGCTTGTAATTGGTGTGATTGGCTCTCACTATTTCCAGCAGCAGCGGGACGCGGTGCTAAAGCCGGGACAGGAGACGACTATCGCGGGCTATCGCCTGACTTATCTGGGAAATATTGATACAAAAGAACCAGACAAAGAGACGATTACGGCCCAGCTGCAGATCTGGTACAACGGTCAGTTGCAAAGTTATATCTATCCTGGTCGGATCACGTATCATAATTATGGTGATCAGCCGGCGAGTCTGATTCCTATTAATACTTTCGGTTTTACAGACCTTTATGTGGTGTTAACGGATTGGACGGGTGCGGCGCAGGCAACAATTCGTGTGTTTGTCAATCCGTTGGTTTCGCTGGTCTGGTATGGTGGTGTGCTGATGCTTTTTGGCGGCGTGATCTGCTGGTGGCCCGAGCGGCGTCGCTCTCTGGCGGCGGCTCGCGTTACTGGAAAACAAAGTGTGGTGGCTGAAAAGCCTGTAGGGGTTGTTGACGGGAGTGTGGCTGTATGAGTGATGAGAGGATTATGCAGGGCGAAAGCAGTTGGAAGCGGCGGCGTTCGCTGTATTTACTGCTTGCTGCCCTGGCTTTGATGGCGGCTGTCTGGTCATGGCTGGCGTTTGCGGCTCCCAGGCAGCAGACGCTGGATCAGCGTGTAAAGAATGTTGCATCTCAGTTGCGCTGCCCGGTCTGTCAGGGTGAGTCGGTCGCGGAAGCTCCTGCTCCACTGGCGCAGCAGATGCGCCAGGTGATACGCGAGCAGTTGCAGGCGGGAAAATCCGACGAGGAGATTGTGCAGTACTTCGCGAGTCGTTATGGTGAGCAGAACGTTGTCTGGTCGCCGCCGCGCTATGGCTTTGCGTTGCTGGCCTGGATCGTTCCAATTGGGCTGCTGCTTGCTGGCGCTGTGCTGCTTTTCCTTGTTCTGCGCGATTGGCAAGCAGGCGGAGCAGTCTCTTCTGTTTCTAGCGGCGATAAAGAGAAGTATAAATACGATGATGAAGGCGGAAGCCCTGCGAATGCAGAATTAGAACAGTATCGCTCGCAGATTGAGCACGAGCTCGCCGACGACGATCCACTCTTTAGATCGTATAAAACGGAGGCAAAATGATGGCTATTGCAATTGCAATCGTGCTAGCATTCCTGTCACTCGCGTTTGTGCTCTACCCGCTCTATCGCCGGCCCCCAGAAATATCACCCGACCAGCCCGCTCCAACGCAAAAGATTCGTCCGACCGCTGAAGTACAGACGCTAGAAGAGAGCGAGCAAGCTGCTCGTGGCGCTATTCAAGAGGTTGAGCTAGATTATCAGCTAGGAAACATTGCAGAGACAGATTACCGCAGCCTGCGTGAGCGTTATATGCAGCGTGCAATGGTTGCGTTGAAATCTCGCTACGAGCATGAGCAGGAGATCGATGAGGAGATCGAGGCGCAATTGCGCAAGTTAAAGGAATCGAAAGAAGCGAAGGAGTTGGAGGAATCTCATGAAAAAGCTAATGATTAGCATAGTCCTGCTCGTCCTCTTCTTTTCCTTCACTATCCTTCCTGCCTATGCGGCAGCAAGTAACGGCCATATTTCTGGACAACTATTGGATGCCACCAATAAAAATGCTCCCCTTGCGAATCAGACGGTAACGCTGCAGGTGGCACAGGGCAATGATGCTAAAGATGCAGGTACGTCTAGAACAGATGCGCAGGGCAACTTCTCCTTTCTAAACCTTTCGACGGATAAGACGCTGAGCTATGCCGTCTATATTCGCTATCAAGGTGCGCAGTACGTGAGCTCTATCGTGACCCTGGATACCAATCCGGTGCAAAAAGTGAATCTAACAGTCTACCAGGCAACCCAGAATCCGCAGAATATAGCGATCATACAGGCTAATGTGCTGATAAGAGAGCCAGACATACAGCGCGGAGTCTTGACCGTCTCTGAAGTCTTTGCGCTGCAGAATCTAAATAACCGTGCCTATGTTGGCTCGTTCGACGCCAGCAAGGGTAAGCCAAATGCTTTGCGCTTTACCCTCCCTCAGGGTGCAAAGAACGTTGCGCTAGACAAGGGTTTTGATGGCTACCACGTGATCCAGGTTGATCGTGGTTTTGCCTCCGATGCCGCACTTCTGCCCGGCAGCAACGAGTTCTCTTTCTCATTAGAGCTCCCATATACGACGACGACCTATGATTTTCAGTACGAGACTATCTATCCTACAGTTCAACTCTCTTTTCTGGTTGATCCCAATCTCCATGCCAGCGTCAACACGCTGAAACCGGGTGGAGTCGTCGAGGCTAGCAACCATTCTTATCTTGTCTTTAAGGGAACCGTCTTACCCGCCCGCCAGCAAATAACAATGCACCTGGAAGGTCTGCCTCTATCCAAGGATGCAAGTGCGCCATCTTTTAATGCGACGACCATCTGGCTTATCGTCGGCATTGTGCTGGCGTGTGCACTCGTAGCCCTGACCTGGTTCCTTTATCGCTCGCGCCAGCACGGTGCTGCACTTGCAATTGCCAACAAGCAGAATGGTCGGAGAAGGCCTGTCCCAGTTCTTCCCGATGCTACAAAGAAGCAGGCTTCCCGCGAGGAGCGGCAGGAGAAGCTCTTGCAAGAATTGCTTCAACTGGATAAAAATTACGAAGCCGGCAAGGTAACAAAATCTGTCTATGAAGAGCGACGGAGCAAGACAAAGGCCCGCCTGCGCAGCCTGATGAGCGAACGGGAGACTTCAAAACGATGAATGGGCAGCGCGATGTCGGAGCAGAATATAATAGACAAACGACCGCTGCAGAGCCTGATATGGTGCCAGCTCTCGCTCATACAACAGAGACAGACGCGCCGACTTACGCAGCTCAAAGTCCGCTTGTAGAGATTCGTGCCCTTAAGAAAAGCTACGCATTTAAGCCCGTTCTGCGTCGTATTGACCTTACAATCCCAGGCGGCCAACGCGTTGCCGTCCTTGGCTCAAACGGCGCGGGGAAGACAACGTTGCTGCGTATCCTGGCCGGCCTGGATAAGCCAACCTCGGGCACGGTAAGCGTTGCCGGCCTGGATAGTGTGCATGATACTCGTCGTGTACGCCAGCTGATTGGCTTTGTCGCGCACCAGCCCTATCTCTATGAAGAGCTTACCGCGCTTGAGAACCTGCTCTTCTTTGGACGTCTGTATAATGTTGCTCGGGCACGCGAGCGCGCAGCAGATCTGTTGCAGCGTGTTGGCCTGGAGCGCAGGGTGAAAGAGCGTGTAAGTGCCCTCTCGCGCGGACAGGTGCAGCGTTTAGCCTGGGCGCGTGCCTTGCTGCATGCTCCACAACTACTTTTACTTGATGAGCCCGAAACCGGATTGGATCAGGATGGCAATACGCTCATTGATGCTCTGTTTACAGAACACTATACGCGCGGGGGCAGCATCCTCTTTACGACGCATAATCTGGAGCGTGCTCTACAGATGGGCGAGCAGATCGTCATACTCAATGGGGGCCGTATCATCTTTCAGCAGGAGAGTGCCAGCCTGACGCTTGATCAGCTCCAGCGAGCCTATCGGGAGGGAGCGCGGTGAGGGACACAATAGTATTCTGGCAGCAGGTCTGGGCCATTCTCTGGAAGGATATTCGCTATGAGCTGCGCAGTCAGCAGACCTGGCTGAGCATGGGGATGTTTGCCCTGCTGGTCCTGGTGATCTTCAATTTCACTTTTGACTTGCGCGTGAATAACGTGAAAGCCGTTGCTCCTGGCGTGCTCTGGATAGCCTTTATCTTCGCCAGCCTGCTTGGTCTGGGACGTACTCTGGCGGCTGAGCGCGAGCGTCATGTGCTGGATCGCCTGCTGCTCACACCGGTCGATCGAAAAGTAATCTACCTTGCCAAGTTCGTAGGGAATGTGCTATGTATCGGAATAGTAGAAATCGTGGCCTTGCCAGTTTTCGTGTTGCTCTTTAATTTTGATATAAGTATCTTGCGCGATCTGATCCCTATTGTGCTGCTGGGAACTGTAGGCATAGCTTCGATTGGCACCCTTTTCTCGGTCATGGCCGCTGCAACGCGTGCGCGTGAGCTTTTACTACCGGTGCTCGTGTTTCCATTGATCGTTCCTGTTATAATCAGTTCGGTACGGGCAACGAGCCTGGTCTTATCGCCGGCGTTCAACGAACCGCCCTGGTTGGGTCTACTTATCGCCTTTGATATTATTTTTCTAAGTGTTTCTATCCTGACGTTCCAATTCGTTGTTGAGGAATAATATTCTTTCGTTAACGATAGACAATAGCCTCTTCAAAGAGGATGGCCCTTGATTAGGAGCAACCTTATGGCCTTAGCAAAGCAAACAACACATATCGAGAGGAACAGCGTTGGAGGAACAGAGGCACGGAAGCGGCCATCTGGTCTGCCGGTGGTCTCCTTACTGCTAGGGGCGCTCTCAGCAGTCGGGATGATGGTCTCGATGTGGCTAATTTTTTCCTATACTCCCATGGATGCCCTGCAGGGCGAGCCGCAGCGCATCTTCTACCTGCACGTTCCTACCGCGTGGATCGGTATGTTCGCCTACGTTGTGATGACTGTGGCTGGCATTATCTACCTGTTTAAATCTGATGAGCGCATCGATTGGCTCGCGCGCGCCTCGGCTGAAGTGGGATTGGTCTTTCTAACGATTACACTGATCCTGGGAATGTTGTGGGGCAAGCCTATCTGGGGCGCTTGGTGGGTCTGGGATCCCAAGTTGACGGCCGCGCTGATCCTCTGGTTTATGTATGTTGGCTATATTATGCTGCGCAGCTACTGGGGGCGCAATCGCGAGAGTGCAAGGGGTGGGGCTGTTGTAGGCATTATTGGTATTATCGATGTGCCCATAATCTATATGTCAGTCATCTGGTGGCGTGGGCAACATCCCGCTCCAATATCGGACCTACCTCCGCAGGCTACCCTGACCTTACTCGTGACCCTCGTCTCGGTCACCCTGCTGTACTGCTTCTTGATGGTCCAGGCTTACCAGTTGCAGCGGCTGCAGACGCTAGCACAACGCTTGCGCGCCATCGTTGAATAAAAAGAAGGTTTATAATCAAATGAGCTATCTTACCGCCGCTTATATTCTGGCCTGGCTGGCTATCTGCATCTATGTCGCCGTGCTTGCGATGCGCATTCGCTCGGTACGCACCGAACTGGTTGCAGTCGAAGAGTTAGTGCGTGAACATGAAGAAAAGAGGGATGTATAACATGGCTGTGAAAGAGCGTGTATCCGCTGCTGAGCCGGCTCAGCAGTTTTTGAACAATAAAAATGGTGTCTTGCGGACAGTGGTCCTGGTGCTTGGAGATATCGTCGTATTCCTGGTTTTTGCCGCGATTGGTCGTCGCAGCCATGGAGAGGAAGCTGGCCTATCAGCCGTGTTCCAGGTTGTGACCACGGCCGTTCCATTTTTGGTGGGCTGGTTCCTGGTTGCGCCTTTTGTTGGTGCCTTCCGCCGCGATATTCAGGCTGACCCCCTGAAGATGGCACGTCGTACCGCCCTGTCCTGGCTGGCTGCGTGGCCCGTCGCCATGCTCCTGCGTGGCCTGCTGGTCGATCATGCCATTCCCCCCTGGACCTTCTGGCTGGTTGCCTTTCTTTCAAATACAGTCTTCTTACAGATCTGGCGTCTTCCTTATGCTCTGATTACAAAGCGGTCAAAGCGCGCGTAATTTGTAATGGCTATCTCGCCGACTCCGCGTAGCGACAAACCCTTGCGGTTGGCTACCACGACAACCGTAAGGGTTCAATGCTGTTGAAACAAGAATAAAAAAGGTTAAAAGAGATGCAGCCGCCGGGCCTCCCCGTCTCTGCGAAGCAGAGTGCGCTGATTGGATCAGCCGCAGCCACGCTTTAGCACTGCGTGCTCTGCCTCCCCCAGAAGACACATGGCCCATGCGTCCACCGTTTCTGTGGGAGAGGGCACGCTGCGGTTGAGTTCTACATAGGGCTGGGCTGGCATGCAGTGCTAAAGCGTGGCTGCGGCTGATCCAATCAGCGCACTCTGCTTCGCAGAG
>CAXTXB010000353.1:0-6465 GCA_964247965.1 uncultured Dictyobacter sp.
GTGCGTAGTCAACAACATGCTGTGTTTCTGCTGCGAAGCCGACGCGAATCAAGCGGCTACCACGACTCTCAAGCGGACCATTGTCAGCGCCTGCAAGCTCTGCAAGCTCGCCAAGGATATCCGGATTTGGTACCAGATGTATAGAAAGCTTGCTTTCGTGCTCCTGGGCCTCATCACTGTGCTTCTTAATTTTCTGAGTGGCGACCTCATCTGGACGAAAATCCGCGACAGCGGCGCTCATAATAAGGACATCAACATCAGTAATGAAGCGATGTACGGCATCGCGCATCTGCATTGCCGTCTCAACCTGCTGCAGTTCAACTCCATAAGGTGGAGGGAGCGCAACGGGTCCTGATACTAATATAACGTGTGCACCCCGGTCTCTCGCTTCTATTGCGAGAGCATAGCCCATTTTTCCTGATGAGCGATTGCCCACGAAACGTACTGGATCGATCGGCTCATGAGTCCCCCCGGCAGTAACAAGGACACGGCGGCCGGACAGATCGCCCTGGCGACCCAGGACGGTTGTAATTGCGGCCATGAGAGTGGCCGTCTCCGGCAAACGTCCTGGGCCGATAGCTCCTGAGGCCAGACGCCCCACCTCTGGCTCTACAATAAACGCTCCTCGCCCTCGTAGCAGGGCAAGATTTGCCTGTGTAGCCGGGTGGGCGTACATTTCTTTATACATAGCAGGAGCCAGCAGCAGGGGAGCTCTCGTTGCCAAAGCTACAGCAGTCAGCATCGTATCGGCCATGCCATAGGCAAGTTTCGCGATCGTATTAGCCGTTGCAGGGACAATAGCCAGCAGCTCAGCCTCCTCCGCCAGGGCGATATGTGTCTCGGCAGCCTTCCCTGAAGGTTCCCATAGATTGCTAAATACAGGTCTATGGCTTAGCGTCGAGAAAGTAAGCGGGCGTATAAATTCTTCCGCGTGCTCCGTCATAATTACATCCACAATCGCGCCCGCCTGTTGCAACTTGCTAACAAGATCGATTGCTTTATAAGATGCAATTCCTCCACAGATACCGACGATAATGCGCCTATCGAGTAACATGATTAGCCCACTTGTTCCTTTTTTCTGACCAGCCCCTCTAACCTTCTCCACTTTCCTTGCCTCACTGGAACACTGTTGCTACAATAGCACAGACTGTTGTGCGAGGCAAGAGAAGTGCCAAGAAGTACCAGCCAATCATAAAGCCAACATTTTAATTGCTAAAAAATCACTCATCCCTACGTTTTCAAACACGATGTTCCTGTTTTTTAAAATGGCCGCGATGGCTTATATGCTGTTTTACCTGCGCACATCCTTGCGTTTCAAGAGCCAGCTGATAATAAGAGCTTGTAAAACGATCATAAGTGCCAGGACGCCCCAGCACAATAAAAGATGGAGGGTTGCATTCGGCTGTCCCGTCCCATTAAGTGTTGGAAAAAGCGTTCCTACATATGACCAATTATCAGCCCCCAGCTTGTCTCCATGGAGTCCTACAGTTGAACCCATTGCCGCCATTGACCAGCGAGCGCTAAAGAATGCCCCGAGTGCCTGTAAAACAATCGGCTTATCCAAATTGAAGATAACCCCTGCGAAGACAACCTGTGGAATCAGTGGCAATGGAATAAGGCTCATTGCCCGATCATTATTGGGCACGATGGCCGATATCAATAGACCAGTCATTAAGCCAGCCAGGGCGGTGAGGGCCATCGAGATATAAATTTCTAAGAAAGGAGTGAACAGGATGCTATGTACAAAGTGCGCCTTAGCATTTACAAAGAGAACCAGGATCAAGCTTTGTACCAGGCTAAAAAGGCCTAGAACGACAATTTTCGAGAAAAGATAAGGAGCGATGCCTAGATTGACGGCACGTTCACGTTTGTAGATCGGCATCTCCTTAACGATTTCCCGCGCACCATTAATACAACCGAACATAACCGCGGCAAAAGCCATAATGAAAAGAATTTTTTGGGCATCAGCACCACTGAACGCAATTGAATCCTGGAATACCTGTGCTGGCGACTTATTTTGTTGCTGGGCGAATGTGATCCCTTGAGGACTATTAAGAAAACTTTTCACCCCTCCGCAATCCAGCGATGTTGGTCCACTATGATTGACAATATCTTGTTGATGAGGGCAGGCAACGATGCTGGTTGCGTCGAAGGTGCCAGTGCCAGTGAGAAAAAACAGCATGAGACCGATAATAGGGGCCTGTAGAACGAGAATGGCCAGGTTTACCCTGTCGTTGAGGAGCAGCTCTATATAGCGCATTGAGAGCAGGACAAACTGCTTCCAGGCATTGCCGCGTTTGGGCGGTTTGATTGCAGCAGAATTCTGAAGTGCTCCAGCGCGGACCGATGGCCCCTGCCGCAGCGGATCAGCCACATAGCGTGCGTAGTCGGGTGACTGCTTAAAGCGGGTTTCGGCCTCCTCTGGAATTTTAGGATTCTCGCTGCTTGGTTCCAGAGAAGTATAAATTTCAGCAAAATCCGTCTTGCCAAAGTATGTTTTCGCGTCATTGGGCGGGCCGAAGTAGGCCAGGCGACCGCCGCGACAGAGAAAACAGATGTAGTCGCAGGCGTTAATATTGTTTGTCGCGTGTGTTACGAGCACAATAGTATGTCCCTTATCGGCCAGCTTACGCAGGAGCAGCATCATTTTGCGATCGAGACCGGGATCGAGGCCCGACGTAGGCTCATCAAGGAAGAAGACGCTGGGGTTCGCCAGCAGCTCCAGGGCGATCGAAACGCGCTTTCTCTGTCCTCCCGAGAGCTTGCTCACCAACAGATTCCGGCGGTCGCCTATCTCGACATCGTTCAACACTTCATTGACACGCTCTTTAATCTGTTTTTCCGTAAAGTCTTTAGGAAGACGTAGTTTAGCTGCGTAGTAGAGCGCGCGTCCGACGGTCAGGTCGCGGTGAATAATATCTTCCTGGGGCACATAGCCAAGCTGTGTACTGAAGGCAGCGAGATGGCTGTAGTAGTCCTGGCCATTGTAGAGAACCGCGCCCTTCTGTGCTGGCCGCAGGCCGTTCAACGCGTCCATAAGGGTTGACTTGCCCGCGCCCGAGCCACCGACGATAGCCACGAATCTCCGCGATGGAATGGCGAAAGAGATATCATTGATCAAGATTGTATTGCGGTTGCCCGTTTTTACCAGGTGCAGTGCATCGATACGAATGCCGTTGCTTTCGTCGTGCTGGGTGAGGACATTGCCCGAGTAAATGAGCTTGAAGGGGCCAATGCGGATCTCGTCGCCGAGCTTGAGCACCTCGTTTGTCACGCGTTTCGCATTGACATAAACATGATTGGTGCTACCCATATCTAGGATGCGATAGCCACCCTGAATCTGTTCCATGCGTGCGTGGTGACTGGATACCTGAGGATGATTAAGGACAACAGAATTATCTGCTGCGCGTCCAAAGGTGATAACAGGAGCGCCAAGCGTAATCGGATGCAGCTCCGGCGGAGCCTCCTGGATCTGACCACTGCCATCGTTATACAGAAGGGAGACAAAAGTACCGTTTTCGTCCGTGATACGAATGACATCGCCGCGTTTAAGTACCTGCCTGAACTGTTCGTTGCCCGCGACGCTTCTTCCATTATAGGTCAGACCATTGAGTGTATGGCCTTGTTTTGGATGTGGATGCACCAGAACAAGCTGATTGCCTTCACGCACAATCTGGGCATGAAAGCCCGAAACCGTGGGTCTGGGGATTACAATAGTATTTGAGGCCTGGCGTCCAATATCAAAAACCGCCTTGTCTGCAGTAAGCGGATAGACCTGCCTCTCCTTGTCTGTGTTCGTACTGATCTCTAAAGATGGAGTGCCCATTATATTCATGGGCGTGTTATCCACTTGCGCGGGCACAGTTAAAAATTCTGAGTCCTGGACGGGTGCCATCGGCCTGACAGTGGGAATATGGGGAGGTGGGTCGGGTGCAACTGGTGGGTTTGGAGTTTGGGGGCGTCCAGCGCCGGGAGCACGATATGGGCTCTGTTGTGGAAACGGAGACTGCACACGTGACGCTGGCTGGGCATTCAGCGGTGGGCTAAAAGGTTGCGGAGATGAACCGGATGAACTGGAAGGATTGGGAACGCTACCCGCACCACCAGCCTGCGGCAAATGGACATTTTCAGCAAGAAAGAGGAAGGTGGTGCCCTGTCCCAAACCAATGGTATCGCGGTCGTTAAGTGCTGATTGGTTCACCTCGCGCTGGTTGAGGAACAGCTTATTCTGTTGAGCCAGCTTTTGGATACTCCAGACGTTTCCATTCCACATAATCTGTGCATGCTGACGCGACACAGACGGCTCGGAGACAATAATATCGTTGCCTGGTTCTCGGCCAATAGTAATAATAGGTTTATTAATCGGGAAGGATTTGCCCGCTAAAGGCCCGGTCAGGAATCTGATCGAACCTAGTGTTGAAGCTTTATTTATTATATCCATGAAAAATAGCCAGAGAAGCATGCTCTCAGGCATCGCATGTAGGCTTCCATGGCTCCTCCTCTCTGCAGAACCTATAGCTAACAGTTACCATACTACCCCGCGTAGCGACAAGCAAAGTCTCTTATGGTTGTCGTCCTCGCTCTACCCCAAAGGCTCGCGCAGCGGCAATCTCTTATGGTTATCGAGGTCCCTGGCGGCCTGGAGTCGATTGCTTTGCTCGTCAGGCCCCTGTTCGCGTTGCCCACAATTATGATTGCATGCCAGACTCTGCTGCGCAAAGCAATTATACTGTAGCGCCTGACTTGTGACAAGCCGTAGAAAAATATTCACGTGCCCTACGGTTACGGAGTTCTTCTTATAATATGTCTAATATGTCGTGGCTTGGGCGCGCTCCATCAATTAAAGGGGTAGTCTTTTGTGGTTGTTATCAGGTAGGAGATTTGTGGATCGTGACGTTGCCGGTACTTACATCCAGCACCAGGGTAGCGGTTGGCTTAAGCGTGGCGGTGGCGTTGAGAGGCCCGTGATAGCTCATTGCACCATTCTCATTCGTCACGGCGATAGGAAATTCACTACTGATCTTACCAACATTTGTATTAGCATCCAGTATCACATCAGTAGTGCCAGGCAGCGTCACATCCACATTGTGTTCGCTCTGAATAATATATCTTGCCGCAGAGCCGCTATCTGTAGTGTTAGCATCGGGCGGCGGAGCGGCGAGGTAGCCATTAAATGTCACATTCCCCTGCGCGGTCTCGATATGTGAGCCGTTGACCAGGATAGCCTGTTTGACGGTCACATTGCCGGTACCGCCACGAATATTTAGCACGCCGCTCAGCCCATCCACATTAATATCGCCTATTGGGGCCTCTACATCCACCGGCATGGAAGGACCATTCTCGTTAGCGAGCGCGCTGGGAGGGAGTGCGATATTTAGATCAACGGAATGATTGAACGAATCGGTATTTGGGAAGAGAACATTGACTGTGAGGCCCGCTGCCGTATTTGCACCAGTTGTATTTGCAGACGGAGATGGGCTTGTGGATGGAATCGTGGGCGAAGTAATGGATGCTGCTGGCGTGCCAGAGGCATCTGGTGTGGCTTGAGACCGAGCACAGGTTAGTGGATGTGTAATAGCATTGGGTGGTTGTATCTCAACACCAATCTGCTGCAGAGCCTTATTTGCATCGGTTTGATTAGCCGCGCGCACAGTCTTTTTGATAGCTACTGTCGGCTGGCTGATTGTGGGGTCGACTCGCAGGGTCACATTGCCAACCTGATCGCAAACGAGTATCTGTGAAAACTGGGTGGAAGAAGGTAACTCTTGTGTCTCATCCTTAGAGAATGGCTTCATGCTGATCATCCCAGGAATGTTCGCGATAGTGCTCCCGCCCTGCAAATTGCGGACCGCAAAGACTACAATGAGCGCGGCAGCCAGCACAGCGAGAAAGACGCCAAGCGCGCATCCACCAAGGACCGCAGGCCAGGCGCTTCGCTTCCTCTCAGGGCGTGATGGGCGACGAGGGTAGGAACCGTGTGCGGAGGGTGAAGGACGCCTATCGCGCGGCTGGCGAGGGCGGGAGGGGGGAGGAGCCTCGCTGGCTCGTCTGCGACGAGGGGGCACCTCATCCTCGTAGATATAGCGATCATCTGTATTAGTATCGTCTGTATAATAATCCTTGTAATCATCGTCATCCTGCTGCCAGTGATCGCGAGAATTATATCTCCCTCTGCCCATACGTTGCACTTGCCTCGCTTTACGTTACTATGTATATTGCTTATAAATGAGATGTCCCATTTTATCCCCTAAAGGTCGATCTATCTCTTTGGCTGAATACAGATAAAGTATCAATATATTACTACTACGAACGACACTGGCTCTCGGTTCGTTCAGGAGAAAACGGCGTCTTTCCATCGTTTTCTATGACTTGTCGCGGCTTCGCCGCTCTCTTAAGGATATTTTGAATGCCTGGCTATTTTTTGATCTTTTTCATTTCTATACACTTTTACGCAACGCCTAAGTT
>CAXTXB010000354.1:0-1100 GCA_964247965.1 uncultured Dictyobacter sp.
CGACAATCCCTTGCGGTTGTCGTGCTAGCCAGCTTCTGATGCGGAGGGAACACGACAACCGCAAGGGATTGTCGCTACGCGGAGGGAGCCCTGATAGCCTGATATTACTACTCGGAAAGCCCTTCTTACAAAGTGATACAAATTGATGTAAAATAAGGAAAGATCTGCTTGTATTAAAATATCGAATGATATGTTGACAAGCATACGCTATATGAGCGAACTGATGTTGTCGCATATTCCCGCATACATAGATATGAATACAGGAGAGTGCTTATGTACAACAACGACAATTGGCAGCAGGGCAGGCCTAATATTCCAGATTATGAGAAGATCAACAAGAAGAGCTTCTGGCAGCGCTACCGCTGGATTATTATATCTGCCGTGAGTGTCGTCCTGGTCCTATTCTTTGCTTCCACCACCCTCTACTTGCTGCTGAACCGTCCGGCGGCCCCGAGCACGACGGCGGTAGCTTCGCGACCGACGCAGGCCCCCGCGCCCACCTCCGCCGCCGCCGCTCCAACGCAGGCAGCCACAGCCACCAGCGAAGCATCCTTAAGCGCCACTCCGTCTTCCTCTACTCCGCAACCGACTACCAGCCTGAGTCCGACAAGCACAAACTATCAATTTGTTTGCCTTGGCGACTGTAACGGCAAGGTTGGTGTGACCCTTACCTCTATCAATGTCGATGCAAATGCGCAGACGATGGTTTGGAACTTTAATATTACTAACAACGGGGATTGCGGGAGTATACGTGGCGACTTGTCACTTGAATCGCTGGATGGCAGTAAAATTGATGCAAACGGTGGGACGTTTACAGAGAGCATTGACTTCAATTCGGGACAGGGACTACCCAGAAGTGCAACCTTCTCGACAATACCTAAGCATGGCTCGCCATATACAGTGACACTAAGTATGAGTTGTGCCAACAAATATGGCAGCGACAGCTACCAGCCCGTACTGTTCAATTACTAATTGCCTAAGAGTGTGCCGGAGCGCCTTCGCGTCCGCGTTCTCGCGCCTTCGGCGCCGTCTTCTTTTATAGATATAATTTTTGTTGTTTTTTTATTTTTTTTGTGGGGGCGGGCGGGGCTTGAATAAAA
>CAXTXB010000354.1:1110-6459 GCA_964247965.1 uncultured Dictyobacter sp.
CCCCCCCCACCAAAAAAAAAAAAAAAACAAAAAAATTATATATAAAAAATAAGTGTTACCGCCGCGACGGGGCGGGAACTCATGCACAGAGAAAGCGATGGCCATGGGGATCAAACTCTCTCTTAGAGAAGACGAGATGCATATCTTATACACGCCTGTTTTGCCCTGCTTCAATTGAGCGAGATGAAGGAGAGGGTGCGTCGGAGGAGAAGAGGGCCATGATTATCGGATCAATGACTGTTCCGGTACGCACCTGCCTCGGCGCGCCCTTGCCTGCCTTCCAGAGTAGAATGGCCTGGGCCAGCTCTTGTGCTCGCATCTGGGTGATCATCAACTCTTTTTCTGCTTCTTGCACTCGCTGCAGGCGGGCGATGAGGTTGTTAAGGGTGCCAGCGACGGACCAGAGCACGTTGTTGTTGTCAAGTGGAACGCGGGCGGAAAGATCGCCGTTGGCGGCACGAGTCTGCACCTGGGTAATCAGTTCGATGCTGCGATCCAGGTCCACTTTCTCAGCTGCAATCTGGTTTGTCTGCTCAGAGATGTGCTGCTGCAGACGAGCAATCTCTTCAGCGCGGTCTCGCTCGACAATCGATTTATTCAGGTTATAAGCGCTGATAAAAGAGAGGCAGGCAATCGTCCCTTGTAATGTTGCGGGCAGGAAAACACCATTGGCGAACGCGATCGAGAGGTTGAGATTGGGGGTGTGGGGCAAAAACGAGATGGCATACCAGCTAAACAAGACATTGGTGATGGCAAAGAAAAAGACCAGTATGGGCGGAAGAACCGCCGATGAGATAAGGACGGGGATCAAGAGAATAAAGAAGAGTGGGATTACATCCGGGCTAATGCCTCCCGGCGTGGTTACAATATTAAACATGCCGCTTAGCAACTGAAGGACGAGAAGAAACAGGCCAGCAACCTCTATTCTCCCCGAGCGATTGAGAATGGCAGAGATGATGTACACTATCATCAAGACGCCTAGATTTGGGAGTAGCGTTTTATTTGGCCCGGTGAGTGCGGCCCCAACCGATGGAATAGTAAAAAGGAATAGGATAAAAATGCTTATACTTAAAACGCGGCCCTTGCGTACACGTTCACGCGCTTCCAGGGAAGCACCTACCGGTGGATTGGGAGGTGCCGTCAGGAAAAACCACCAGGCAGTGAGATAGTACCACCATTTTCTTTGTGCTGGAATATTCAAATCTTGCATATTACCCTGACTTTCTAAAAGATTACTATTACATTTGATATCTACGGATATCGCTATAAAAAGGGAAAGGCTATTATCGACTTATAATAGCCTTCTCGTGGTGGCACTTAGCGAGGTAGCCGAACAAACCTCTACGCGCTAGCGGGAGGAATATTCGCGGTCGAACGAAAGATATTTTCTGGATCATAGCGCTTCTTTAGTTGCTGCATCCTGGTCCAGGTTGCATTGTCAAAGACAGCGCGTACGCGGTCCGGTCCTTCATCGCGGCCGAAATGGTTGAGATCGCCACCGCCGGCGCTCCATCCTGCAGAGACCTTCTGCCAGGTCTGGTGCGCCCATTGCTGCTGCGCATCCGGACTGGGCTGATTCGGAAATGCACCACCAATGATTTCGATGAAGTGGGCGGCATGGCGTTGAAAACTAAATGCCGTTGCGTCCGGCGCGATGTCGGCCAGGGCTCCGCCGCCACAGAACATGGCGATCTGGTTGAGCGGGCTAGTCGATTTTGTTATTGCATCCTGGAAAATCTCGATCAATTGATCGCTACTCGACTTGAGCCACTCGGAGCGCATAGTCCAATCCATTCCATAGGGGGCGGTTGCGTCCACAGATTTCTGATAGATGGGATAGGGAATTGGAGAGATATTGGAGACCGCAGGCTTGCCAATTTGCGCGAATTGTTGGAGATATTTTGTCGCCTGATCCACCGCGCCGAAATAGCTCAAGTTCACGAGCAAGACAGGCTTGTTGCGTAAATTATCCGGAAAAGGACCTCCCTGCGCTTTTCCTGGTGCGATAGCAAAAGCAGGCAGATACATAAAATCGCGTGGAGCATTCGCCCCCGCCTGCCCAACGATATCGCGAATGATGCGCAGAACCGGGACAGCCTGATCGATAGGGTAGATAAAGGTTCCGGCAACCACGCCCGGAGGATTCATTGGGTGGAGCGCGAACTGCATCTCCGTAATCACGCCATAGTTGCCGGCACCGCCACGAATGGCATAAAAAAGATCTTTATCTTCTTTCTCTGAGGCCGTACGAATCGTGCCATCAGCCAGCACAACCTGCGCGGAGACCAGGTTATCGGCCCCGAGCCCATGACGACGCAGAAGTTTGCCCACGCCGCCGCCGCCAATAAAGCCAGCCACTCCAACCGTCGAAATAGAGCCTCCCGGAGTAAACAGATTATATTTGGCCGTCGCCGCATCGAATTCCGCCCAGGTAATGCCGGCACCCACGGTCGCCAGCTGGTGCCCGGCATCAACCTCCATCTTCTTTAATTTGCGCACATCGATGATGAGACCCTTGTCGAGCAGCGAGAAGCCCGCCGGGCTATGTCCGCCCGAGCGCACAGCCAGAGGGAGCCCTTTCTGGCGCGCAGAGTTAAGTGCCCAGACAACATCTTGTGTAGTAGTACACTCAACGATCTCTGCCGGCTTCCTCGCATCCACCGCCCCCTGCCAGATCAGACGCTGCTTATCGTAAGCGGCATCGCCCGGCTTTAAAACCTGGGGAGCAGCAGCGGGAGTGCCTGTGGGCAAATTGCTCGTCGGCTGACCTGAATCGCAGGCCGCCAGAAGAGATAGGGCAGCCACTCCAGTAGTGACGCTTCCTAATTTTGTAATAAAATCACGACGAGTCGTTTGCTTTTCTGTTTGTTCTGTTTGTTCTGTCATGGAATACACCTGTTTCAATGAAAAAAGAGAACAACTTAGTCTCACAAAGTAATCATGCCCCCCTCGCGCATGCGTTGCAACACACCCAGTACCTCTTCTGGCGTTCTCCCGACCAGTTGTGCGATCTGCTGGACATTCTTTTGTCCATCCACCAGAAAAAAAATATGCTGGATCAAACGTGGAAAACGTGTAACATCCAGAAGTAAGGCAGTTTTTGCCGGCACAGCAAGATAAGGGTTATACATAACGGAAGAGGGACCTGAGACCAAAGGCCGCGAGTTTGTACGAGACGGGGATGCTTCTGTAACTGTTGTGGAAGAATCTTGCCCAGGTGGGACACGGGTAACTGTCCAGCTAATACGGCCCAGGCGGTGAATGGCCTGAAGGGCGGTTTCACCTTCAAGGGTTACCTTATCCTCCTCTTGCCGGAACAGACATGATGCTATCTTCCCATGTAAAAGGGTGATGCGAATATAGTAAGTCGGTGCCTGGCTTTCGAGCATCCAATCGATTGGCTGCGTGCTGAAAATACCAAGTAGGGACCCGATATCAAGTTGATAGTGCATAACAACAACTATCTCCCATTCTTCTAAGCTATTGCACCTCCCGCCCATCTCAATACACCTTCACGGGCTGCCTTAAACGAGCAGTAAAGTATACGAATTGACGAACGATGTATAGCCAACGCATCGTCAATTTGGCAACAATAACATGCTCAATAGGTTTGTTAGACTATTATAGTGTAACATAATTGGAAAGAATACACAAATACGAACAAAGCGACAAGTACTATAAGTAACGTTTTTCGAAGTTTATGTTCTCTCTTATCTTCTCTCTGGTGAGATGATAGACGAGAGTTGCATTTCTGCATGTATGCCTATATACTGATAAAAACTGGCTGATAAAAACTGGCGTTTAATCGGGATGAAGAGTATGGTTGAAAAAGTTTATGATGACGAGGAGAGGCAGGCGGCTATGCTGCGCTCGCTCTTGCCCTATACGGCGGTTGTGGGTCAGGAGAAGTTGAAGTTGGCGCTTGAGCTGGCGTATATTGCGCCTTCTATCGGTCGGGTGTTAATTAGCGGGCATCGGGGGACGGCGAAGTCTACGACCGTGCGGGCGTTCAGCGGGATGATGTCCGATGCGCTTCCGTTGACGATTCCGATCAATGCGACGGAGGAGCGGGTGGTGGGGGGGTGGCGCATGGATGAGCTGATGCAAGGCGAGCTGAAGGAGCAGCCGGGCCTGCTGGAGGAGGCGCATGGGAGGCTGCTTTACATCGATGAGGTGAATCTTTTAGACGATCATATTGTGAATATTATTCTGGATGTGACTTCGACGGGCAAGCTGGTGATTCAGCGTGAGGGGCGCGATGAGCAGTTGAATATTGCGCTGACACTGGTGGGGACGATGAATCCTGAAGAGGGTGGGCTGCGCCCTCAGTTGCAGGATCGCTTTGGCCTGATGGTTAAGGTGGAGTCGCTGGCCGATCGGGGGCAGCGGCGGCAGATTCTAGAGCGCGTGCTGCAGTTTGAGCAGGATCGGCAGCTGGAGGATGAGCAGTTGCCCGCGCCATTTCTTGAGCGTGAACGGGCGGCGAGCCTGGCGTATCGGGGGCAGATCGAGCAGGCAAGGGAGCTTTATAAGCGCATCAGCCTTCCGGCTGACCTGGCGGACGCCTGCATCCGCCTGGCGGAGGCATTCAATGTGCAGGGGCATCGCGCGGACTATATTCTGGCTCTTGCGACGAAGGCTTGTGCGGCGCGCCATGCACGATTGGAACCGCTAAGGGCAGATCTGGCGCAGGTGGCGGAACTGGTGCTGCACCACCGCAAGCCCGAGGCAAGCCAGTTGAATAATTCTTCCTGGACCGCTGCCGACCGTCAGCGGCTAGAAGACGAGTTATGGTAGTGGATCGCTGTGTATAGCGACAATCCCTTGCGGTCACGCCGCGGTCTAGCAGATCGGAGTGCTCCCTCCGCGTCAGAGGCTCGCTACCACGACCACCGCAAGGGGTCAATGCTGTTGAAAGACGGAGAAAAACAGAGGACGAACGGAGCAGGGTACCAGGGAGGAGAGGTGAGAACAGTGACAAAGAGATGCAGCCGCAGGGCCTCTCTCGCCTCTGCGAAGCAGAGCGTGCTGATTGCATCAGCCACAGCCACGCTTTAGCACTGCACGTGTTGCCAGCTCCACGCAGATCACACTGGGGACGAGTCTCTGCGAAGCAGAGCGTGCTGATTGGATCAGCCACACCCACGCTTTAGCACTGCATGTTCAGCCAGTTCCACGCAGATCACACCGGGGACG
This sequence comes from uncultured Dictyobacter sp., assembly GCA_964247965.1. GTDB lineage: Bacteria > Chloroflexota > Ktedonobacteria > Ktedonobacterales > Ktedonobacteraceae > Dictyobacter. The sequence continues at coordinate 6,307 of CAXTXB010000354.1, forward strand.
AGTCTCTGCGAAGCAGAGCGTGCTGATTGGATCAGCCACAGCCACGCTTTAGCACTGCGTGTTCAGCCAGCCGCACGCAGATCACACCGGGGACGAGTCTCTGCGAAGCAGAGCGTGCTGATTGCATCAGCCACAGCCACGCTTTAGCACTGC
>CAXTXB010000355.1:0-2897 GCA_964247965.1 uncultured Dictyobacter sp.
TATTATTAGATCATTAGCTAAGAACACCATGGCGATAAGGATCAAACACTGTTAGAGATCTAGCTGGGCAGTAGGAAGAAGACGACGCAGGCCATGAGGTAGACGGCCATGAGCTGCATACCCGCCAGCCAGGTCGTCTCGCCGTCGATGCAGACAAACCTGAACAGGATCGCAGCCAGGGCAAGGAGGCCGATCTCTAAGGGTTGGAAAATAAGGTCCAGGTGATGAGGATAAAAGAGGCTGACCAGAACGAGTAAGGGCGCGACGAAGGTTGCAACCTGAATTGAAGAGCCAGCGGCAATCGCAATACTCAGCTCGATGCGATCTCTGTAAGCGACCAGCAAGGCGCTTGAATGCTCGGCAGCATTACCCACGATGGGAATAATCACCAGGCTGATAAAGACTGGCGACCAGCCAATCTGTTTGGCCACGGGCTGGATCGTGCCTACCAATAGCTCACTATTCCACGCGGTACCTATCGTGGCTACCAGCAAGATAACGATAGTCAACCATAAAGATGGAGTTTGAGGAGCATCTATCTCGCGCGGATCAACTCCGCCCGACATCGGATTGACCTCTTCGTCTTCAAGCATCTCTCGATCCAGATGCAGCGGACGGGTAAGGATTGGTTTGCCCCTGTAGTGACGGGGGTTACGACGCGTCGCACGCACCTTGAATACATGAAAGACTAGATAGGTAACATACATCACGAGTAAGACAATCGAAATACCAACACTGATCGACTCCAGCCGGTTACTATCCTGAATAGCCAGCCCGGCAGTAAAGGGAATTAGCAATCCAGCCACCGAGAGCACGAGCATGGCACTGAACTGGCCCACATCGCGCGTATCATAATATTGGCGACCCCAGCGCCAGCCGCCGATGGCGAACGAACCTCCCAGGACGAGCAAGGCATTGCTAATAATCGAGCCCGTGATTGAAGCCTTAACCACAAAGATCAGGCCCTGGCGCAAGGCAAAAATACCAATGATGATTTCCGGCGCGTTGCCAAAGGTCGCATTAAGCAGGCCGCCAGCTGTTGGACCAACGTAGTAAGCCAGATTCTCGGTTGCCTGCCCAATTAATGCGGCAAGTGGAATAAGGCTCAGGGTGGCGAAAATAAAAATGGCCGTCACCTGCTGAGATCCTCCTATTAGAGCAATAAGAGGGGCTATGACGGCCAATATCAATAAGTAATAAAGCCAACGAGGCATGCTATCTCCAGACAGCACCAGAGCTGCGACGGATTAGATAACGTATGTGATCAGGAGATTACTCAGCGGCAACCTTACCAGACTCATCGATTACATTGACAGTGATCTTCGGCTCCAACTGAGGAGCGATCTTTACAGGAATGGTAAATGTGCCTAGAGACCGAATTGGATCGGGAAGCTCAATAACACGGCGATCGACGGTAACATTTTCAGCTTCGCGCAATGCGCCAGCAATATCCTGGCTCGTAATTGAGCCGTAGAGACGACCCTGTGTACCCACTTTGGCCCGGAACGTTAAGGAGACCTGGCCGAGACGCTCTGCCAGCTCCCGATTTGACTCAGCCTGCTTCTCAACCCTGCGCTGCTCGGCTGCAACACGCTGCGAACGGTTAGCAACCAGACTTGCGGTTGCTCCTGCTGCCAGCTTACGCGGCAAGAGGTAGTTACGGGCATAGCCATTGGCAACCTCTTTCAAGTCGCCAGCTTTTCCCAAACCTTCAACATTTTGTAAAAGAATGATCTTCATTAAACTCCAACTGCCATTCTAAGTATGTTCAAACATGCTCAATTACCATGAAAACAAAGAAGGGCAAAACCAACTTCGTCCTCGCACAAATTATACGAGCCAAAGTATACACCCTGATGTCCATGAGTGCAAGTTTTCACGAAGAATGGACGAGATCAGATGGTGCTCGATCAGCGTATGAAGCTTCTATGCTATAGGAGAAATGCCGGCTCAGCAATAACTGGTTGCAGTGTCTAAGCTTCTCACCTATAATGGCACTAAGAGCACCTGAGGACTTTTTTATTTTTCATTTTATGCACTCATAGCGCTTCATTTATTGTATTGAGAAAAGGACTTTTGATATGAACATCGAAGGCACATACACACTACAGGCGGCGGAAGTGGAAGTGTGGAGGCATCTCATGGAGCACGAGATGTTGCGCGCCACTATACCAGGCGTCGAAAGCGTCGAGCGCGTAGACGAAGGTGTGTACGACATCACCCTAACGATCCACTACGCCTCACTTAAAGGCAGTTATCGGGGACGGCTTACATTCTCGGAACAGCACTATCCATATCATTATCGTCTCACCCTTGAAAGAGAAGGGGGGGCATTTAGTGGTTCAAGCAGCGTAAACCTGAGTGCGCACGGAGATACAACGATTGTTGCTTATAAGGGAACTCTCACTACCAGTAAATCCGGCATAAAACTGCCACAGTCGATGGTCAAAGGCGCAGTTAAACTCTTTATCCAGCAATATTTTCTTGCGCTAGCCGAGCATCTACAAAGTGAGCAGCATATACAGGGTATGACAAACGGAGAAGCAGGATATAATGGGTTTGTAAGGCAACCTGAAAGCAGCCCTGAGCTGGCAATGGCTCAAGAGTATGGAGAGCAAGATGCAGTGCATCCTACAATTTATAGTAGAATTGTCTCCTTATTTCGCCTGGGGGCAGGGAATTCAGAACGGCAGGTAGAATGGGAACAAAGGCTGCGACGCATCAGTACAGTTTCGGGCCTCTTATTTCTTGTCTGGCTAGGGACACGTCTGCCTCGCCGCAGATACCCACGCGATCTAAATAGAAAAGGAACGGGTAATGACTCATCCCGAATGTGATACCGTTGGAAAACTTTTTTTGTGCGCTCCTTTTTTTGCGCGACCGCGCAAAAAAAGGAG
>CAXTXB010000355.1:2907-6438 GCA_964247965.1 uncultured Dictyobacter sp.
CCCCCAAAAAAAACCCCCCCCAAAAAAAAAATTTTAACAACGTTAAAAAAATTCGGGATGAGTCATTACCCGTTCAGAGAAGAGAAAGCTATGCATCTGTAATAGAACGCAAACGAGATTTCCAATCGTTATCATCGCTGGAGGGTGGAGTAGAGTTATCGATAATCCAGCTACGCGTTCCGTCAGCTGAGCGAACAGGCGTGGCGCGAGGATTGCGAGATTCTTTGTTCAACAGATTATGCACAGCCGTCTGGGCGGCCTTGCGCACATCCTGAACAGGATCGCGCAAGAGAAGGCTGATAGGTTCAAGGGCAGATTTAATGGCAAGACGACCCAGGGCACGGGCGCTGGCAGCCCGCTCATCGGATGTAGGAGCCTGTAACAAAAGTAGTATATCGGGTGCGAGCTGTGTTAGCGATAGATCAGCTATCAGACGCAATAAACGACTGCGCCGCATCGGGTGTTTCACCAGGTCCAGAGCAGTACGGCAATCAGAGACTACCTGCGCCTTACTAGCAATAAGACCTTCCGTTTTCGCCTCCGCAACTGCCATCTCGGGTGAGAGGGAAGCATTGCTGCGTAAGAACGGCTCAATCCATGAAGCGACAGGCTCTAACTGATCCGTATTCTCATGCAATTGTAAAATAGGGTGATAGTATTGATCGAGCCAGTGATAGAGGGCCAATGTTGCCTCTGCATCGCGGGCCGCGTACGCAATCATCGCCGGAGGCAAGGGACGCCTGGTCCAATCCGTGCGTTGAAGACTTTTATCCAGATGCATCGCAAAGGCACGCTGCAGCATGGCAGCCAGGGAAGATTCATGTTGGCCAAAGATCGAACGAGAGGTCGCCTCAAGATCATAGAAATGCTGCACATGAAGTCCACGCTCAGCCATCACCCGCATATCAGCGCCCGCACCATGGAGCAAGATAGCGATAGCAGGGTTACTTACCACCTGCGCAAGCGGCGAAAGGTCGTGTAAACGCAGAGCATCGACCACAAAGCAGTGATCTTCAATTGCCAGTTGCAGGAGAGCAAGGCGAGGCACATTAGAGATAGCCTCACTCTGAGTACGCGAACGAACCTGAGTAAACTCCGCATCGACCGCCACCAGGCTCGCTTGTTCCAGTAAATTGACAGCAGAGAGCAATTGCGCCGGACGATCAACCCATACACGCTCAGCGCGTCGGGGGGGATGGCCCACAGGGGGAGTAGAGCCAAGATAACCCGGCTCGTTGACCAGGTCCTCTAAATCTGTTAAGGGTGCGTTATCGCTCAATGCATTACCATTCTGTCTTCTAAGAACCATATTCTTATAATGGTGTTCCCTTTACACTATACCATACATGGAATAATTAGTCCAGTAAAAGACTAACACATCATATCTCAAGTGATACAAGGAGTCTAAGCGTGCCAGAATCTCATTGAAGCAAAGAGAATGCACATATGCGCACACTACAAGAAGACAAGAAAATTCTATAAATGTACTTTGTACGCCGTGACAGCATAGTACTTGACTTTCATCAATCGAGTATATATAATTGCCTGACCATGCAACATGCAGGAAGGGCTATGTCAGACGCGGTCAAACGGGCAGACTTCATTCTACAAGAACTCATATCCAACGGGCGGGTATCTGCTGAAGATCTAAGCCAACAACTTCAAGTTAATGCCTCGACGATTCGACGCGACCTCGAAAAGCTTGAACGTCAGAAACTGCTTCGTCGTATTCACGGCGGCGCAGTCCCTATTGATAATCTGTCTTACAGCACATACGGCGAGGACTTGACCTTTCAAGAAAATATGGGCAAGTACATAGAAGAGAAAACGCGCATCGCCACCGCAGCCCTGCAGCTTATTCAGCCCGGAGATACACTCGCCCTTTCGCCCGGCACAACTACCACTCATCTCGCCAGGCTGATACGGCGCTATCCAATCGCAAATTTGACGGTAGTAACAAATGCGGTCAACATCGCGATGGAACTAACCGGCGTCAAAGGCCTCACCCTCACCTTGATAGGCGGCCTACTGCTGCCCGATTTTTTCGCCCTGGCCGGGCCAATGGCGGAACAGAGCTTGAGCCAGATGTATGTCGCCAAGGCATTCGTAGGTGTCACGGGCGTCAGTTCCATCCACGGTCTCACCAGCCCCAATCAACTCGAAGCAATCACCCACCGCATCACAATTCAACGTGCACAGCAAGTCATTGTCCTTGCCGACCACACTAAGCTCGGCAGAGTAGCTCTACACGCGGTCGCCCCCATCACGACAGTCCACACATTGATTACCGATAGCGGCGCTACCTCCGAGGCTCTAGCAGCCATCCGCGCTACCAAGGTACATATCATCGAAGCATAATAATGGCTCATGCCGAATGTTTGAAGGTGATAGCCATTGTATATCGATATGTGCAAATATTTTGCACGAATGGGCATTGACGTTAAGCATTTTTGCGCAGTATACTGCTATTACCAGGGAAAGAAGATGTTTTGACAAAAATAGGAGGTACGCTATGAAAGTACTTGTAACGGGTGGGGCGGGATACATTGGCTCACATACCGTTCGTGAGCTCAAGGCGCGCGGCTATGATGTTGTTGTACTTGATACGTTGGAGCAAGGCAATAAGCAAGCGATCCTCGGTGTGCCATTTGTGCAGGGAGACATTAGAGATGCAGGGCAGATGGACGAGGTCTTTCAGCAGGAGAAGCCCGAGGGGGTGATTCACTTTGCAGCTTATAAGGCTCCCGGTGAATCGATGAGTCAGCCAGCCAAATATTTTCACAATAATGTAGCTGGGACACTTACGCTGATTGAGGCGATGCTCAAGCATCATTGTAATGCTCTTATTTTCTCTTCTAGCTGTTCTATATTTGGTACACCAAAGCAATTGCCGGTGACAGAAGATGCACCATTTGGGCCTGAGAGTGTGTACGGTGAAAGTAAGCTTATGGTTGAGACTATGCTGCGCTGGTTCGATAAGATCACGGAACTCCGCTCGGTCTCGCTGCGTTATTTTAACGCGTCAGGTGCTTCACTTGATAACGTCATTGGCGAAGATTGGAGAGTGACAGGCAACCTGATTCCCCTGGTTATGAAGGCTGCACTGGGCAAGGTGCCATCCGCGAAAATCTTTGGTACCGATTATCCCACGCCGGATGGCACAGCTATCCGTGATTATATCCATGTTGTAGATCTGGCGGTAGCGCACGTCCAGGCCCTTGAATATGTGATGCGTACAGGCAAAAGTACAGCCTATAACCTGGGCACGGGAGTGGGTAGCAGTGTCAAAGAGGTCGTTGATTTGACAAAGCAGATCAGTGGCGTCGATTTTAAGGTCGAACGCTTGCCAAGGCGTCCTGGTGATCCTGTCTCGATCTATGCGGATAGTCGCAAGGCGCAGGCCGAGTTGGCGTGGAAACCGCAGTATAATTTAGAAGATATTGTTCGTACAGCATGGAAGTGGCATAGTACTCATCCAAACGGTTTCGCTTAGAAATCTTTTTACTGATTATATACTGATTATATTATGAG
>CAXTXB010000356.1:0-3780 GCA_964247965.1 uncultured Dictyobacter sp.
GTTTCTACCTGCTCTTTTTCCTGCCTGAGGCAGGAAAAAGAGCAGGTAGAAACACAATGTTTATCATTTTTCAAACGTTTAGGATGACCCATTATTTCGCTGAGAGCACTGTTCAATCGAGCAAAGCTTCTTTTTCCTCTACTTCAATAGTAGGAGATGCTCGTCGTTTTTCAATCATGCGTCGGAAAAACTCGACTAAGCGGTCGGCATGATAATCGAAGGTGAACTGTTCACGCTGATTCCATACGCTCTCACGCAAGCGCATCATGTTCTCTTTGTGGTGTAACTGCTCAATTAGCTGATCAATGTCCTGGTATACAATTCCCAGATTCCATGTTTGCGTGAGCGACTGCATAGCAACTAGGGACCCTGAATTATCGTACTGCACAGAGGGCACTCCTGCTGCTGCCAGGGTTGCGAGACGGGCGGGGTAGTTCAAGTCAGGCCAGTCCACACGCGACATATCACCTTTATTTGTACTTTTGAAAATGTGCAACCATCCCGCGTCGTATTGCGAAAACTCGGATACCCACTGCTCTTGGCTGACCTGTGGATGGAGATGCAGGTGCTTGGGGGCGAGGCGCTGCACTTCTTCAATCCAGGGAAGAGCCACTCTGCGATAAAAATCACCATAGCAGTGCAGGTGTATGTTTCGCTGGGCAAGCTGACCTACCGTCGAGGGTTGCAATCCAACAATGCCGCCTGCCATGACCATGTGCACGTCTCCATCTGTGGCGGAAAGCAGTGGCGATTGCTCTGCAGTGAACCACTCGCGCTTGGGCAGATCTCCATCAAGCAGGAGCGATTGATCTTCACTTGCAAGCCCGGGTGAGACGGTGTTAAACCAGTTGCGCGTCTCGGCATTACAGAAAATTTTCCCATCAGATTGCTTATAGAGATCCAGGAGTTGCGACCAGGTGCCATTCGCGATACAGTCAAAGGGACCCTCTTTGAAATGCCACACAAAGGGAATACCCGGGTTGTCTGTTAAAACCTGATGCGCGAACGGAACGGTCTCCCAGTTAAGCAACGCATAGATCACATCCGGTTTCACGCGTTGCACGGCTTCGCGCCATTCAGTACGAGGCAGATCCTCGACGTGACCGAAGGGGACCGGTCCTACCATGTGGAACCAGTGCCCATCGGGGGTCCAAAGCCCATAAAGTTTGTGACCGCGTTCTTCTAAGGCCAGCACGCGTTCGGAATTGAACGCCAGTTCACCCACAAGCAAAATCTTGAGCCCATCTGGCGCACCAGGAGTATCAGGGCGTTCACGAAATTGGCGGTAATATGCGACCTCGTCAGTGGCGTTTCCCTTCGTCGTATGGAAACGTAGTGGATACTTAGGTTGATAGTACGAACGGTAGGGATTGATGCCCCCTAAAGGTTCCTGGAGTATTTTGTGCCGTTGAAGAGGATGGTCCACCCACTGGCATGAGATCTGATGGCTCCCTACAAAACTCCCGTGCGGATGCAATTTTGACCAGAACATACGGTTCAGGTCGTCCGTCACCAACTCATCGCGTTCAATCCACCGATCCGGAGTACGACGATGCATTACCTGAACCAATTGGAGGGCAATATTCTTCATTTGTTCGCTTGAAGAATTATCTGTTACCCCTTTTCCAGGAGTACGTACCTCATGGCGCACACCTGAATAGGCAAGGGCTGCTGCAGGGTGATCATTCAAGCAGCGTACAAGAGACTCCAGGTGATCGGAATAATAGATGTCATCGGAGGGGAGATACGCGATCAAAGGTGCTTGCGCAAGGGCGAGCGCGACATTGAGTGCGACTCCCAGACCAAGGTTCTCGTCCAAACGATGATAGTGAATACGTCCATCACTCAAGTAGGACTCTAACTGCTCGTGAGTCCCATCTTGTGACCCGTCGTCAACAATGACGAGTTCCCACTCAGAAAGCGTTTGGGTATACAGGCTTTCAATCGCTCTCTTGATGAAAGCTGCCTGATTAAAGGTAGGCATAAGCACAGAGACAAGCGGTTTCTTCTCCTCATCTATCTGGCGCATAAGCATATAACTCCCTTTCTATCATCTGCTCTCCTCCTCTCATCTCAACGAGTATAAGATTAGGAGGCTTCTTCTCATAATGTTATTTTATTGATGACTGCAGGCGAACTGATCTCTCTCCCTCATCTCGTTGAGGAAAGCGATGTTTCGTTGTATGTATCCTCCAGGGTTGTTTGATCCAGTTTATTGAAGACACTTAACGCCTGTCCTACAACTTGATCCATGTTGTAGTATTTATAGGTGGCGAGCCGCCCAACAAAGTGCACACCCTGCGTTGCTTCAGCAAGAAGCTTGTATTGCTTGTATATTTCGGTGTTCTCGGGGCGAGGGATCGGATAGTAGGGATCACCCTCTGCTTTCGGATACTCATACACCAGTGTTGTTTTCGCATGCTCCTGCCCCGTCAGATACTTCAGTTCAGTCGAACGCGTGTACAGGTAGTCATTGGGGTAGTTCACTACTGCTACTGGTTGTTGGATGGAGGTGTTGAGCGTCTTAAACTCAAAATCTAATGAGCGATACGGCAGATGACCATAGCAAAAATGAAAAAACTCATCAATAGGACCCGTATAGATCACCTCTTGATACGAAATTGCGTCCACAATCTCACGGTAGTCTGTATTCAGCATAACCTTGATGTTTGGATGAGCGAGCATCTTCTCAAAGAGACGTGTATACCCATGTAATGGCATGACCTGGTAGGTATCAGTGAAGTAGCGATCATCGCGGTTCGTCCTGGTCGGAACGCGTGCAGTCACACTTGCATCAAGCTCTGAAGGATCAAGGCCCCACTGCTTGCGTGTGTAGTTACGAAAAAACTTTTCGTACAGGTCACGCCCCACTTTGCTGATGACCACATCCTCTGAGGTTAGAATGGACTCTCTGGGTTCTGCAACCGAGGCAAAGAACTCCTCAAGTTGGAACGTAGTGAGGTTGAAACCATATAAGGCATTGATGGTGTTGAGATTAATAGGAATGGGAACAAGCTGCCCATCTACGCTGGCAAGAACGCGATGCTGGTAGGGTCGCCAGGCCGTAAATTGAGACAGATACTCGAAGACGGACAACGCGTTGGTGTGGAAGATGTGCGGCCCGTATTTATGGACGAGGATACCATCTTCGTTATAGAAATCATAGGCATTGCCACCAATATGACTTCGTTTATCAAGAATAAGTACGCTTTTGTTTCGCTGACTTGCAAGGCGCTCAGCTAGAACACTTCCTGCGAAACCTGCACCAACGACGAGATAATCAAACATCATATCCCATAAATCCTTTTCCATAGAAAAACTGACAGGATAAAAGAAGTTCTTTCAACCTCTTAGACGCTATGCACCCTCCGTTTGATACAACAGGTTATATGAGACATTGTAAAAAGGAAGGAGGGGCCTTGTTACATAAATTTGCTTGGTAAATCTATGTAAAAAGCAAAAGAAATACAACAAATCTTTTTTTGGATACTCTTCAGACTTCCCTTCACCAGGGTGATATCGGAAGCCTCCATGGCGATGTTGGTGCCAGTACCCATAGCAATACCAGCGTCAGCTTGTACCAGGGCAGGTGCGTCGTTGATACCATCGCCAGCAAAGGCAACGACAAGACCTTTTTCTATGAGAGGAACGAGGGTTTTAAGCAAAAACTACTTTAGACTTATAGTTCGTTTTCCATAAAAAAGGTCACGCTTCCCTCTTCTGATTGATCAAGTGTTTGTCCTATGAGTTACCCAGAAATTTTAAAACGCTGAGAAACTT
>CAXTXB010000356.1:3790-6423 GCA_964247965.1 uncultured Dictyobacter sp.
TGCGAAAAACGGGCTCACAAAAAGTTTCTCAGCGGTTTCAAATTTCTGGGTAACTCATAGGACAAGGCTTACGGCTATATGAATTTTCTTGTTATGAGTGGCATTGATTTTTTCTTCTTCAACGATTCAAAAGCAGGATAAGGTCAGAATGGATATTATAGACCTTTACTCGCTTGTCACCTGAGCGGCAACGGCTGGCCCAATCCAGACTGTTTGAACATTGACGAACTCACGAATACCGAATGAAGAAAGCTCGCGTCCATAGCCACTGCGCTTCACACCACCAAACGGCAGACGTGGGTCACTCGCTGTCATCCCGTTGATGAAGACTCCGCCCGACTCGATGCGCCGTGCCAGTCTACGTCCACGTTCAATATCGCCAGTCCACAAGTTTCCACTCAACCCAAATGGAGAATCATTTGCTAACGTGATTGCCTGCTGGGCGTCCTGTGCTCGAATGATGGCGGCAACCGGGCCGAAGGTCTCTTCACGGAAGATAGGCATTTCTGTCGTCACGTTTGTCACAATCGTTGGAGCGTAGAAGTAGCCTTTTCCTTCGAGCCGTTTACCACCCAGTGCGACCTTTGCCCCCATTTCGACAGATGCATGTACCTGCGCATCCAGGTCCTCGCGCAGGTCGCCACGTGCCATTGGTCCAACCTGCGTCTCGCGGTTGAGGGGATCGCCGACACGCAGTTTCGCGGCTGCCGCCACAAACTTTTGCTCAAAGGCTTCTGCAACTGCTTCAACGACAATGAAGCGCTTGGCTGCGATACAACTCTGACCAGTATTCTGGAAGCGAGCACGCACCGCCATTTGTGCAGCGGCGTCGAGATCGGCGTCCTCCAGGACGATAAAGGCGTCTGAACCCCCAAGTTCGAGGACATTTTTCTTCAAGGCATGTCCACTGGCTGAGGCCACTGAAACTCCTGCTGGATCACTACCCGTGAGAGTTATGGCTGCGATGCGTGGATCAGCAATCAAATGTTTCGTCTCCGCACCTGGCATCAGGACTGTTCGAAAGACGCCTTGTGGCAAGCCGCTTTCCTGAAAGACACGCTCGATCTCTAAAGCAGCGCGCGAAACGTTAGACGCATGTTTCAGCACAGCAGTATTGCCTGCCATGAGTGCCGGTGCTGCAAAACGAAACACCTGCCAGAAGGGATAGTTCCAGGGCATTACCGCAAGCACGACGCCAAGTGGCAGGAAGGAGACATAGCTCTCAGTTGCATTGGTTGCGACAGTCTCATCGGCAAGAATACGCTCCGCGTTATCAGCGTAGTACTCACAGTTCCACGCGCACTTCTCAATCTCGGCTTCTGCCTCAGTGATAGGTTTTCCCATCTCTAATGTAATGATCTGCGCATATCTGGCCTTGTGCTCACGAAGATGGCTCGCAACCCTACGCAGATGTGCGCGCCGCTCATCGAATGAGGTCTCGCGCCACTGCTCGAATGCCTGACGAGCCTGACCAAGTGCCTCATCTACCTGAGCCGTGCTATATGGCTCAAACGTCTCAACGATTTCCTCTGTAGCTGGATTGATAGTCTGGATGCTCATAGTTCTACTCTCCTTTGTATGTTGATGAAGCTTCACAAAATGCACACCTACTATAACGCTTGCTATGGTAAAGGTAGCCAGTTAACTTCCGAGCTGTTCATGCATCCAGTCGGCCTGTTGCGGTCGATACTTATAGGGAATGTTGTTGCATACATGGTTGCCTTCATCGAACATCCAGAGCTCTGCCTTCCCGCCAGCTTCCGCTACCATCCGCTCTGAGTCCTCAGGCGGAAAGAGCCTGTCGAGGCGTCCCATAATAACAAGGAGTGGGGACGTTACTTTTTGCATCACGCCATGCAAATTGAATTGTTCCAATTTGTGGCGTGCATCTGCTTCGTCTGAGGCTTTCAAACGGTACATGAAGGCTTCTTGTGTGAGCAGGGGATAGCGGTCAAAGTGGGCTGCTAGATTGTATGCGCCTGCGATACAGATGGCGGCTTTGACGCGAGGTTCAAAGGCGGCAGCACGCGGAGAGAAGTAGCCACCTAAGCTCACTCCCATAATACCTACCCGCTTAGCGTCCACATCGTTTCGCTGTTCCAGATAGTTGATAGCATGCTGTATAGGAACTTCAAAATCATGGCGGAGCGGAAGGTCGAACTCCATTTCTCCCTGACCAGGACCGTCAATGGCAAGCACTGCCATGCCACGTTTGAGAAAGTCGTCTCCATACGTATGAAGTTCTTCTTTCACAGAGTCAAGGCCAGGCAGAAGAATGACGACAGGCGGATTAGGAAGATCCCCAGGCTTTCTGAATATACCATACATAGTACGTCCTTCATAAGGAATGGCTACTCGTTCGCCTGGGAAGTCGAAATAGGGCAAGCCTTTCTGATATGTACGCACAACATGTTCATGTGCCACACGCAGTTCTTCAGGATGTTGTACGAAGAGGAATTTGCCGAAGTGATAGGTAATAGCGGCATGCAGGTAGTGGTACGCTGCTGATTGGTAGTGTTTTGCAGCTTCGGCCTGTTCGCCCATGTGTTCATGCATAGCTGCACATACGGACCACTCTCGACTCCAGTCGTCCCAACGCTCAATGCGCTTTGTCAGACGCTGCACATCATTTG
>CAXTXB010000357.1:0-5509 GCA_964247965.1 uncultured Dictyobacter sp.
AACAAAAAAAAAAACATAATATTTTTTAACACCCCCCGCCCCCATGACCCATTGTTGAGAGATACGATAAAGGCATGCACGATTTTTTCTTTGCAGGCTTCAAAGGTCTATTAGAGCTTCATTATCGTCAGGAGCGTAGTTAGCCCTTGACTTAGAGTAAACTCTAAGGTGTATGCTTTTCACGTAGCCAGGAAAGGGGAGACAAAACGAGTTATGACCATTCAGGAAGTGGCCGAGAAAACCGGTATCTCAGCCTATACTATCCGCTTCTACGAAAAAAGCGGAGTCTTGCCTCACATTCGAAGGGCGGAGAATGGTATCCGGCAATTCTCTGATGCGGATGTCAACTTTCTTTTGTTCCTTATGGAACTCAAGAAGACAGGAATGTCGTTGGAAGAGATCGCAGAATTCACCGAGGATGGTTGTATTCTCGAATGGCTGCAGCGAGGAGACTTCTCCAGGCAACCAGTAGAGAAACGCATTACTATCCTACGTAAACATGAGCAGCGCCTCTATGACCAGCGTCGCCATCTGGATTACTTACTTGATGCTGTAGCGCAGAAAATACAATTTTATGAACACTGCCTGGAAGACAGACAAAGTAACAATACTGAAATACTATAAAACAATTGATAAGGAGAGAACCTATGCGGACAGTTGTTATCCCTCAATTTGGAAATCCTGATGTGCTAGAAACTCGTGATCTTCCAACTCCAGAGCCGGGAGCAGGGCAAGTACTCATTCGGGTAGCTTATGTAGGCGTCAACTATGCGGACATCATGGCACGCAAGGGAGGCTATAATGTGGATACCTTGCCATTTGTGCCTGGCCATGAGGTATCAGGGTACGTTCATGCTGTTGGTGTGGGAGTTGAGGGATTACGCGTGGGTCAACCGGTTGCCGCGCTAACAATCGAGGGCGGATATGCCGAGTTTGCATTAGCCAGGGCTGTCCTTACCTTCCCTCTGGATCAGTCGATTGACCTGGTGATGGCAGCGGGCTTCCCAGCAGTCGTACTAACCTCTTACAATTTACTGGCAGACACTGCTCGCATACGACCAGGTGAATCAGTACTCATTCATGGAGCTGCCGGCGGTATTGGTACGACTGCAGTCCAGATAGCCAGGCATCTCAAAGCTGGACAGATCATAGGGAGTGTTGGAAGCTTAGATAAAGTTCCTTACGCTCTCTCCTTTGGCTATGATCGTGTAATACAACGTGAGAATTTTGTGCAGGCCATTCAAGAGATAACCGAAGGAAAAGGCATTGATATCGTACTCGATCCAGCCGGAGAACCCACCCGTAGCCAGAGCCTCTCTATCCTTGCACCATTTGGGCGACTGATTGTTTTTGGCAATGCGAGCGGCCAACCAGCAGTACCACTATTGCCAGGTGACCTGCTCATCAATAATAGGGCCGTTATGGGTTATAGCCTCAGTTCGTTGAGTAGATCGGCTCCCCACATTCTTGCGAACACAGCCCATAAGGCACTCGATCTTATTATCAATGGAGAGATACGCATTGATATCACCAATATATTGCCGCTAGAGCAGGCAGCAGAGGCTCACAGGCTCATTGAGAGCAGAGGTAGTACAGGAAAGCTTGTGCTACGTATCTAAGCCAGGCAATGCTTTGCTAACTACAATCAGGAGTAGAAGTAGCAAAGCAGTCACAATTCGTAATAGAAAAAATAGTGGGAAGTGGTAAGTTACTTTATGCCCACCACCGCCACCGAGCGGTACTGCCGCGAGTGTGGCCCCTGTTTTACATAGGAAGATGTAAAGCCGAGGCGCTGCATAGCCGGGAGAACCTGCTCTTCGACCATCGTCTGGTAGAAAGCCTCGGTTGGCATGTTGACCTTGCCGGGTGAGAGGGTCAGCGCAAGCATGCCGCCGGGTTTGAGGACGCGGGCGAGTTCAGTCATAATATCGGCGCGTTCAGGCCAGAAGTAGAGGCTGTGGATGCTCAAGAGTTTGTCGAATTGTTGGTCTCGAAAGGGCAGGGCGGCCACGTCTCCGTACTTTAGTTCTACCAGTCCTGCTTTGATGGCCTGGGCATTGCGGTGGCTGGCGGCGTGCAGCATTGCGTGCGAGAGATCGATGCCGGCGACATAGCCGTGGGTAGCCTGTGCGGCCATGAGCTCAATCGCCCGGCCAGGGCCAAAGCCAATCTCCAGGATAGAATCCGTTGGCTTGATTTCAAGCAGTGAGACGGTCCAGTCGGTTTCTGGTCGATGCTGGTAGGCCATTCTTGCGCCAATCAAACGCCCAATAATTCCTGCTGGACGCCGCTCGTTGCTAGCAACAAGTGCGTTGAAACGATTCGTGAGCTTCATGCTTGTTCCTCTTTGTGTTATCCTCTACTTTAAGGAAGAAGTTCCGTTACCATTTTTACTACATACGTCGTAGTAAATCGTGAGTTTCCAGGCTTGCTACCCACGACAACCGCAAGGGATTGTCGCTACGCGGGCTTGTAAGGCCGGGTGCCTACGACAACCGCAAGGGATTGTCGCTACGCGAGCTTGTAAGGCCGGGTGCCCACGACAACCGCAAGGGATGGTCGCTACGCGAGCTTGTAAGGCCGGGTGCCCACGACAACCGCGAGGGATTGTTGCTACGCGGTGTGTTGAAAGTTACGCGTTGCGCCAGGAGAACTGGGGGTTGTAGCCGAGCAGCTTGCGTGCTTTCCGTATAGAGAGCAGGGTCTCGAATTCTTCGATCTCGCCGCGCAAGGGAACGCCCGGGAATACTTCGGCGAGTAGCTCGTGACTTGGACGATTCATGACGGTGTCGGCGGCGGCGATGATGAAGGCTTCTGCATCCTTGATGTCAGCTTCGAGGCCGAGGCGACAACTCTGCGCCACGTCTCGCGCATCAACATAGCCCCACAGGTTCCATTTGCGTAGATTGGGATCGCCTGAAAAAGAGGCGAAGCGTGCGTAGTCCTGCGGCTCCATGATGTTTGAGAAGCGCAGGCCAACAAATGGAACGCCGCTCCAGCGATTGAACTGGCGCGCCATCTCTTCGCTGATAACCTTCGAGAGCGCATAACTCGATTCGGGGTAGAGAGGGTGTTCCTCATCAATCGGGGCGTAGACAGGTTTCTCACGCTCAAAGGGCAAGCCCAATGTCGTTTCGCTGGACGCCCACACCACGCGTTGTAAATGCAATGAGGTTGCCGCACTAAAAATATTATATGTACTTAAAGTGTTGTTGCGGAACGTCGCTGCCTCTGGTTGAAGTCCTGGAGCTGGGATTGCTCCTAGATGTACCACTGCATCCGCGTCGTGCAGAACTTCGAATACCTGACCCAGGTCTGTCAGATCTGTCTTTAAATAAGAACTTACCTTCTCAGATGGAGGTAGCAGATCGACATTCAAGACATCATAATCATGTACCAGGAGGTCCTTGATCACTGCTCGTCCAGCCTTACCGCTTCCTCCGGTCACCACAATCTTTTTCATCACGAATACCCCTTGATATTACAAAAAAACAGCCTTGTGCCAAAAAATGCGACGGGCATAGATTGAAAAAGGGACAGTATATTTCACCTTCTTTATATCATACCATTACCTTTGGGTATATATCCGAAAGCCAGATTGGCTCAACCAGAAAGTGATCATAATACCGGGTAAACTGACCTTTTGTACGGGTGTATTCCATATGTACACAACTTAAGAATCGGCAATGTAACAAATTGTCTCTTCACAAAAAGTATTTCTCCGCCTATAATGGAAGGCAACCAGAAGATTATATGTGTGGTTTTTGAGCCTTATCTGCATAGAGCTTCTATAACTCCTATAGTGAGTCTTTTGATACTTGAGTATCGTTGAAGTAGTAAGGCGAAAATCGTAGATAGCCAGGCATGGCTTTAAGATAGAATAGATCGCAGCTTGTATACTTTCCGAGAGGTATGTCATGTTACCAAATCTTCCAGAGTTGCCTGATGGAGTGACGATCAGGGGGCAGAATGGAGAACGCTACATAATCGAAGGTGTGCTTGGTAGGGGCAAAGAAAGCGTTGTTTACCTGGTAAGAGATCGGCGCAACAAAGATCGAGTGTACGCGCTCAAAGAATTTATCAACCCGGAGGACGAGGCCCGAAATCATCTGAGGTTTGAAACTGATCTGCTCACTCGGCTTGACCATCCATCTTTTCCGCACATCTACAAGATCTTCGAGAACGTCGAGCTGCGGCGAGTATACATGCTCATGGACTATATCATGGGCAAAGACTTAGAGGCTCTACGCGAAGAGCAGCCGGGGAAGCGCTTCTCGCTGCAACTGACCCTGATCTTGCTTAAGCCCATATTTAGCGCCGTGAGCTACCTGCATCGTCAAAAGCCTCCCATTGTGCACCGCGACATCAAACCCGCGAACATGATTGTGCCCGTAGGCGGCGGCGAGGCCATGCTCGTAGACTTTGGCATCGCTAAAGAATACGTTCAGGACAGAGCAACAATGAACGTATTCCGCTACGGAACTGCCGGCTACGCTGCTCCAGAGCAATATGGGAAGGGCACGAACGAGCAAACTGATATCTATGCACTTGGCGCAACGCTTTACACGCTCTTAACCGGAGTAGTGCCAATAGACGCACTGATGAGAAGCGTCGAACTGCGGAAACGCGACCCACTTAAGCCTGCACATCAAATCAACCCGGATATACCCATGGCAGTATCCAATGTCATTGAGCGTGCCATGCGCCTGCGTTATCAAGAGCGCTATGCCACAGTCGACGAATTCTGGTATGAACTCAATCAGGCAGCCCAGAATCAACAAGCCCTGGATCAGCCCGCCTCCCAGCTAGCCTTACCCTTCACCGTAAGCGCGAACGATGTGCGCCAGCCCGAACCCGTAAAGGCTCTAAATAGATCATCATCTCTCTTTAGCAGGCCCCCAATTATTGCACTGGCCTTGCTGCTCGTTCTTGTGCTGGGTGCTGGCGGCTTTCTACTCTCTAGAAACCAATTCGCCTCTCATTCTACTTCATCGGGTGTACATTCGACTGCACCTATCCAAAAGCCTACTCTTTTGAGTGTGCCGAATTGTCCCCTGCCACCCTTTGTGCCCAGCAGCCCGGTTGCGCCACAATATATTCAAGCTGCGCCAGGCTACTCAGGAACAATTAGTAATGATGTGGCGAAGGCAAGTACAAATAATCAGGGCACTCCCCTCTGCTTTAGTGACG
Source organism: uncultured Dictyobacter sp. (assembly GCA_964247965.1). Lineage (GTDB taxonomy): Bacteria > Chloroflexota > Ktedonobacteria > Ktedonobacterales > Ktedonobacteraceae > Dictyobacter. The sequence goes on from CAXTXB010000357.1 coordinate 5,191, forward strand.
TGCATCAGAATGGAAAAAATATCTCTGGCAAGTTTAGCGGCCTCGGCTTTATCAGTGTATTTAAGGGGACGGTGACACAGGACAAGGTGAAGTTTAGTGTTCCCATAGGAAGCGACCGAGTCTACTCCTTTGAAGGAGGCATCCGCTCCGTCGGTGATATGGGAGGAAGTTACCAGGTTCTCGATAACAACGGACAGAACCTGGGAGATGGTGGATTGTGGGAGGTCATTCCCATTAAGTCTCACTCCTCATCATAAATGGGTCATCGCAAACTTTTTTAAAAAAAATTAAATAATTTTTTTTTTTTTTTTTTTTTTTT
>CAXTXB010000357.1:5519-6414 GCA_964247965.1 uncultured Dictyobacter sp.
TTACCTTGCCAGTGTAGATATCTGATAAAGCCTTATAAATAAAAAAAATTATTTTAATATTTTTAAAATTTTTGGCCATGACCCATTTATGATCGCTCCAACCTATGCTATCATTAGTGTAGCTATTACCATAGAGATAGATAACTCAAGTATAAGGAAGCTACTATGCAAATAGGCGTTACATTTCCACAGAATGAAATCGGGTCTGACCCGGCAGCAATTCGCGAGTATATACAGGCGGTCGAAGAGGCAGGCTACAAGCACCTGGTCATCTACGACCACGTCCTGGGCGCGGACCCGGCCAACCGGCCAGGATGGCGCGGCTATACTCATCAGAGCTTATTTCACGAACCATTTGTGCTCTTCGGCTACCTGGCCGCGTTTTCCAGGCTCGAACTAGCAACGGCCGTAACTATTCTGCCACAACGGCAGACTGTGCTTGTGGCTAAGCAAACGGCCGAGGTTGATATACTCACGGATGGCAAGTTCAGGCTGGGCGTAGGTGTGGGTTGGAATGCCGTTGAATACGAGGGGTTGGGCATGGACTTCCACACACGCGGCCGCGTTGTAGAAGAGCAGATCGAAGTCCTACGCCTGCTGTGGAGCAAGGAAGTCGTGAGCTACAAGGGCAAATTCCACACCATTACAGAGGCGGGCTTGAATCCGCTGCCAGTCAAGCGTTCTATTCCCATCTGGACCGGTGGCAGCGCCGATGCGCTTTTGCGACGAACCGCGCGCCTCGCCGATGGCTGGTTTCCTTTGGGCAAACCGGATGATACTATGCGCGCAACATTGGAGAAACTGCGCGAATATATTAGGGAAGAGGGACGTGAACTCAGCGCGGTCGGCATCGAAGCACGCGTTAACGCCAGCGACGGCGACATCGACGAACAGG
>CAXTXB010000358.1:0-6403 GCA_964247965.1 uncultured Dictyobacter sp.
CGGTAATTTGGACCATGGACGGAATAAATATGGTCCAAATTACCGCTTCTGCACCCTTTGTCACCCTCACCTTCGCCTTATGTGTCCCTCTTCAACCATTTCTCTATTGCATGTATTTTTAAACTATTTTAATGATTTTGAAGAATAATAAGCATAGCTGACAACATACTAATTGCCAATAAGAGGAGAATCGTTAAACCGATTAGAAAAACGGTAATGAGAGGTGAGATTCGCATAAAGCGATCTGGAATAGTTTTATGTAGACCGGTAAAGGTTGGAATGGCTGAAAATAATGCTGGATGATCGGTAATGACGCGACTCCGAAGCGGTAAAATCTGCACAGGGTCGGACTCAATCTGCTCCTCGCGTGTGGCTACCTGAACGGCGGCCATAGAAAAATCTGTCTGTTGCTTTGGAGTGCGTGTTACCCGTGTTACCGTCTTGTCGTCGGGCCCCAATAGCTGTAGAGACGCAGATTCGTGCTGCCTGTTGACACTTTCGTGCTGTCGGCCTGCCCCCTTATCCCGAGCCAATTGAGCCCGTCGTGCCCGTGATGCAGCCTTAAGTGCTGCATCGTAAGCCTGGGCAAATGAAAGAATATTAGGATAGCGCTGCTCCGGCTTTTTAGCCAGGGCGCGTAGAAACACATCATCAATTTCTCGTGGCAATGCTGGATTATAATTGCCAGGTGGCTCTGGCGGTGTGTGATGATGGTGATGCAAAAGTTGAGCAGCCGTACCCTCGAAGACAGCTCGCCCGGTTATCAGCTGATACATCATAACGGCCAGGGCATATTGATCTGCGGATGGCCCCACGTGGATAGAACCTGCCTGTGAAGGATCGTCAAATTGCTCAGGTGCCATATAGAGAGGTGTCCCAACCGATCGATGGAGTGAGCGCCCAGTTCGGTAAAACGCAGCCAGCCCAAAGTCAGCCAGGAGAAGGTGCGGCCTCCCATGTGGAAAGGTGTCTGCAAGGTCTGCATATTGACTCCCTTTCAGCGGGCTGCGTTCCAGGCGGATCAAAAAATTGGTCGGCTTGATATCGCGATGAATAATGCCATGATCATGAGCGTACTGAAGCGCAGACGCCGCCTGTAACAGATAATATCCCGCCTCCTCCGCCGAGATAGGCCAGCCAAAGCCAAACTGTTGAGTACGTTTTTGCAGCCAATTCCAGAGCGACCCCTCGGTCAGGTAAGGCATAACGAGATACGTGACTGGTCCCCCATTGATATCAAGTGTCTCCTCGCCAAAGTGATAGAGGGGCAAAATATGTTCATGTTCCAATTCTGCAACAGCTCGTGCCTCACGCTCGAAACGCAACGCTGCCTGCTTCCCTTCAGGAGTGTTTGGAACTGCGCGAAGATCACCACATACGACCTTGATCGCAACCTTCCTTCCAATACGTGCGTGTTGAGCTAAGTAGATATCGCCCATTCCACCACTCTCAGCTAGCCGAATCAGTCGATAGCCACCAAGAGTCTTCCCCACCAACATATTCATCAGATCTCCAATTGTGGATACCCCTGCTTTGCAGCAGGGGAGGAAACAATTGCTGCCCAAAGGCAGAGCGGTTTTGGTTGGTCCGCTCAAACCACGCTTCTCAGGATTGCTCCCTACATTCTTCTCTAAAGACAGTATACCCTGTGAGTAGAAAGATTCTGGTTATGTATAAGACAAACGTGCTACTATAAGGCTAATGCAAAGAGCCTGCGTGAAATAGCAGCGCAAGCTCTTCAACGGTCAACATCGATTATATATACTTATTGACGAATCTGGTGGAGTGCATCTTGTGCGAGGTAGGATAATTCTGGGCGTGCTTCCATAAGATTCTGCAGAGAAGGGATCGCATCACGATCGTGATATTGCACGATGAGTTGACATGCTACACGAATAACAGAATCGCGCGGATCGTTGAGAGCCTCGCGTGCTGCAACCCGGCTACGTACATCTCCTCCATCTGGATCAAGGCGCTTGAGAGCTTCGAGTGCCTGCGTACGTACATAAGGGTCAAAATCTCTGGTTGCCTGAATCACGCCATCCAGAACACTGCTCTCCCCGAGATTGCCTGCCGCACGGACAACTGCTGCGTACACGATACTGCCCGGTATATCCGAGTCACCGCTCTGGAGGTTATCACGCCGCCTGGCTGTGTTTGCGCGTCGCCCTACATCCACAGTGCGATTGACAAGTTGAAACATAGGTGCAGCCGTACGGCGGTCGCCCATCTGGCCCAGCGTATCACACAGTGCGCCAACTGTCAGGGCTTGTGCTCTATCACGCAGTACGCTTATCGTTTCAATACGCTTGACAATGGGTAGAACTGCCCGTGGATCGCGCAGCTCCCCAAGGACTTTGACGACCGAGGCTGGAACATCCTCATCTGTGTTATCTAACGCCTGTAATAATGTGTCTCGTCCAGGACCATTCATCCAGCGCTCGACATCGTTCATCATCGGTAGACACTGGTACACCGGATCGATGATACGACCGTCCTGGAGTGCCCCATTGCTAATTTCAGTCCAATAGCGCCCTAGCAATACTCCAAGACGGTGAACGGCCACGGTATACTGCCACGTTGGATGGCTGCGTGCACCAGCAAAAAGCGACTGGGCAACCGGCGGTAGATAGCGCGCAAAGATCGCAGGCAGGGCATCCGTCGGAGCCTTCGGAGCCGTCATACTATCCTGCAAGACCTGGCCAACGATAAGCGCTGCATTCGCATTAAGCCGTGGATTCGTTCCGCTCTCATTACGCAGGTAGCTCTCTAAAGGAATGGTACGATAAATGGGGACCGCGATATAACTTTCCAGACCTGTAGCGTCCTCTAATCCGCTGGCCAGAATAAGATCATAAAATTGCTCTTGATTGAGGGTAAGGCATGCCTCGACAACGTCGACCTTAGCCCACCCCTTCGCAGCCTTTAGCGCGCCTATAAGTGCCTGTGTTGCCGAGACCGTAGCGTGCTTGACGAGTGCCTCTGTGGCATAAAGCGATGTGTCAGGATCTGTAGCAAGCTGACCTAAAACACCTGCAATGTCTGAAGGGTCCCGGCTATCGCTTTCACCCCGGCCGGCGAAGCGGGCTGTTTTACTGACACCAGCAATGCCGATCATGCGATAGTTGCCAAGCATCAGGATCGCGAAGCGCCTGGCTCTCCCCTGCACGCTATCCGCAGGATTGCTTCCAGGCGGAAGATCATCCGGTTCTCCCTGATTGATGATGTACAGCCAGGTTGGAATTAACACACCGCCACGGTCTATTTCATAGAGAAAGGGAATGAGCACCGTTTTCCATTGTTGAACAGGACCTATATTGAGCAGAGGAATCAGGTTTCTAGCCGTCTCTTCGATCGACTGGTTCTCCCAGCGCAGGCTAGTAAGATTCCTTGTTACCTCCGCGCGTAACGCACTCAATCTCTGTTTAATTTCCGGTGTGTTCGTGTCGGGCACTGTTACTGCATGCCGTGCTGCAAGGTGTTCAACGGTACCTGCACGTTCGAGCGCCTGGGCTGTAGGCCGGATCTCCACTTGCACATCCGATGCAGGCTGAGCTTGCTCTTCATCTGGTTGCCGGTCTGCATCCTCTTCCAGGTATACATGCCCTGGCTCCGTGATATCATTTTCTGTCGAGGGGACAGATTGCCCTGGATTCATATCAGACATACACCTTGGCCCTCTCTAACCTTGTTAGCGCATGGCTATAACAAGAGACAAATAAAGTATTTGTATGCTAGCACGCATATCAGGAACAGCGCGCACTATTCGATGTTGCTCCATTGTACCGTTCCTTTCCATGGTGGTCAAGGTCTGATTGTTCTCTGTATACCCGAACAAGAGCATCTTCTATCTCCCTTGCTTTGTTAAAATACTGCTGCGCTTACTAATTCTCTTTAAGTAATCTCCAAGCTTGGTTTGTATATAAGCTCATCTTCTACTTAAAGAAGGATGAGTCTACCTTAGAGAATGCTGAAACTTTCTATGGATGACTTGTTCTAATATTGTTCTCCTGTTATTCTTGTAGGTGTCGAGAGTCAAGTTTTCTTAAGATGCATCAAGGTGACGCATCGTGTAGAGAAGGGCGTGATGCCTGAAACACTCGATATACTTCCATTTTCATTTGTTTGTCTCTCATCCATCGAGGCTAAAAGCTTTCATAGATGATCATAGGAAAGAAGAGGGCCTCTACTGGACTATGAAAATCATCTTTAAGGATGAGAGAATTTGATCGTCTTAAGTGTATCTAAACTACTGGATGAGTCGTGTTGTAGTTAGAGAAGAGCAAGCTACTTTACCTACAGTCGATACTAGGAGAATGTATGTGTAGGGAGGAGAGTTCGGCCGAAATCCCTGGATGTATCCTGAATGATGAAGGGTGTAATGTCTGCACTCTATGTCTACACTCTTTCTAGGAGGAGAAAAATAATGCAAGCACAAAAAGGACGTGGTCGCGGATTTGCTTCTATGAGCCCGGAGAAGAAAAGAGAAATTGCGAGTAAAGGCGGAAAAGCAGCTCATGCACTAGGGACCGCTCATAAATGGACCAGCGAAGAGGCACAGGCTGCCGGGCGTAAAGGTGGTTCAATCAGCCGTCGCCGCTCAAAGTATAATGTTCAGGCATGACCTGAGTATGTATGAACAAGAGGCGGACCTTTGCGCCCGTCTCTTTTTACTCTTTGATCCTCTTTTCTAGAACAAAGGGCAGTACTTTTTGAGGAAAAGCTAGTCACTTCCTTTATCGAACTGGTATAATCCTACAGCATAGGAATCTGTAGTGTTGTCAAATCGAGAGGAGTGAGTTTATCTCATACGAAACACGTGAGCCAGTAAATGTAACACCTCCAGTTGCTGTTGACGTAGAGTTGCAACCAACTCCGTCTGTTAGACCCTCAAGCGCAACTGTTCGTAGACGCCGCCTTGTGTGGGGAGGGCGAACATTCCGCTTCAATCTCAAAAGTTTTCGCTTCAACGAGGGCTTCTCCGTGCGTCGCTTCAGTGTCACTGAAGGTGCATTTTTACTGATGTTGGCCCTTATAACATCGCGTCTCCTGGGTGTGGTACGCCAGGTCATTTTTAATGCCATTTTTGGCGTGAGCCCTGAGGCGAATGCCTACTATGCTGCCATACGCCTGCCTGATACCCTCTTTAACTTGATTGCCGGGGGCGCACTTATTGCGGCCTTCGTGCCCGTCTTCCTTTCATATGAAAAAGAGAAAGGGGAGGGCGAGGCCTGGCGCTTGACCAGTATCGTTTTTAATATGATGCTGGTGGTTATGACACTGGTGGTCTTGCTTGGAGAATGGCTGGCTCCTGCTTTTGTGAGCCGCATTCTTGTGCCTGGTTATTCAGCTCCTGTACAAGCGTTGACAATCCAATTGACGCGCATTATGTTGCTTCAGCCCCTCATCCTTGGCCTTGGTACCGTGGTAACAGGCATCCTGAATAGCCGCCGCCAGTTTTTGTTGCCCGCCGTTTCATTTGCCGTCTACAATTTTGGCTTAATCGGTGGTCTATTGGTAACGAAGTATGTGCCCGGCGTGGGTATCTATGGCCCGACATACGGTACAATTGTGGCGGTGACCCTCCAGCTTCTTGTCCAATTGCCCGCAATCTTTCAACAGGGAGTGCGCTATTCGTTTGACTGGAACTTCATGCATCCCGGCGTGCGCCAGATTTTGCTTTTACTTTTGCCTAATGCATTAGCTGTGGGCATTGCTTATGTGGGCAATATTGTGGATACGAACTTTGCATCATTCTTGCCCGACGAAGCCAGTCTTTCGGCCCTGCATAATGCGGAATTGCTCCAGGCTTTACCTGTGGCGCTTATTGGACAGGCGGTGAGTCAGTCGCTTCTGCCGCACCTGGCGGTACAGGCAGCCGCTGGCCGCTATTTTCGTATGCGCCAGCTTGCTCTGAAAGTTATGGGTGCCTCGATTCTGCTTACTGTGCCTGCTGCAATTCTTCTGGCCTTGTTCGGGAAGACAATGATTCATCTCCTCTTTCAACACGGCGCTTTTGATATGCATGCATCGGATATTACCAATCTGGCCTTGCTGGGCTATGCTTGTGCTTTACCTGGCCTGGCTGCTGGCAATCTGATTGCCGGAGGCTTCTTTGCCTTAAAGGATGCCTGGACTCCATTCTTTACTAATACCTACGCGCTGATTGTACGCTGGTGCTTCCTGTTTCTTCTCTTCCATGTCTTGAGTCACTCGTTTTCCATTCTCGCGGTTCCCCTGGCTTCAGCTATATCTGCTACAACGGAGGCGATTCTCATGTGCTTCTTGTTGCTTTTTCGTCTACGCCGCCGTCTGAAGCTCGATAAAGGCATACAGCGCCTCGAACGGCGTCGTTTGTATGTGCAAGAAGCAAAGCTGTCTTAGACGCTTATAATAATGACGC
>CAXTXB010000359.1:0-1592 GCA_964247965.1 uncultured Dictyobacter sp.
ATTATAGATATATATTATAAGAGGAGAGAAACAATATATAGGTAAACATTTGACGGGATACAGGTTAAGATATGCATTGCAGTATGATAAAATATCAACCAATACGAAAGCAAGCGGCTAGCTATTTAAAGCTGACCGAAAGCAGGAGGTAACAATGGTCGCGCGTCCTATTCTTGTCGTTGGTAGCCTTAATATGGACCAGGTCGTTAGTGTGCCGCATATGCCAGAGCTCGGCGAAACGCTGCTGGGTGCAGGTGCATTAAAGCTGATACCAGGTGGGAAGGGGGCTAACCAGGCGGTCGCTATGGCCCGGCTTGGCGCATCTGTCACTATGGCAGGTCGTGTAGGAAACGATACCTTCGGGGGGCAGCTTACAGAGGCACTGCGCGGGGATGGCATCGATACGGATCTCATCGTCGTGGACCAGGAGGAAGCTACAGGCGTAGCCTTTATCTTTCTCACGCCTGAACGCGACAACGCCATCGTCGTTGCCTCAGGTGCAAATGCCCGCGTGGGTTATGACGCAGAACACTACGCTCGTATCGTAGAGGCAATCAAGCACACACAGGCGCTAGTGCTGCAATTAGAGATTCCAGTCGAGACTGTGAGCAAGCTCATCGCTGCGGCACACGAAGCGAGTCGGCTTATTATTTTGAATCTAGCGCCCGCCCAGCAGCTAGCACAAGAGACATTACAAAAAGTATCAGTACTCGTCCTCAATGAGAATGAGGCTAGCCTGCTAAGCGGGCAACCGGTAGAGAGTATCGAGGACGCGCGAGAAGTCGCGACTACGCTGCACAAACGAGGAATCGACGCCGTTGTCATCACATTAGGGGCGCGGGGAGCTCTCCTGGTCACCAGGAATAAACAGGGGGAAGCATATAGCATCTCCTGTGCAGCTCCTAAAGTAGAGGTCGTAGATACAACGGCTGCAGGAGACTGCTTCGTTGGAGCGCTCACTGCAGCACTTACAGAGGGACAGATGGCCGAAGATGCTCTGCGTTTCGCTGTCATAGCCAGCGCGCTCAAGGTTACGAAGTTCGGTGCACAATCCGGCTTACCCACACGCGCAGAGGTACAGGCGTTCTCCGAGCAACTTCCCGACCGCCTTTGACAAGTCGCGCCCAATCGGCTATATTACAGATAGCTGTATTCCTACTAAATTACTCGGATTAATGGGGACAGAGGAACATAAGAACACAAAGGAGCCGCGCGGAATGGCAGAGATTAACAAAGCAGAAATTATGGATGCTCTTCATGAATGCTACGACCCGGAAATACCGGTTAACATCGTAGACCTGGGCCTGGTCTATGGAGTAGATATCAATGATGAGAATGGCAATGTCCTTGTCACAATGACCTTGACCGCATTGGGTTGCCCGATGGCTGGAGAGGTCACATCTGAAGTTGAAATGCGGGTGACCCAGGTCGAAAACGTTCAGAGCTGTAAAGTCGATCTTACATTTGATCCACCCTGGTCGCCAGATCGCATGACTGAAGATGCCAAGTGGGAACTCGGCATGGTTTAGCAAGAGCTCATGGCGAATGGTTGAAAAATTAGGAACAGCGTGTGTTTGGGGGGGGGGGTTTTT
>CAXTXB010000359.1:1602-4684 GCA_964247965.1 uncultured Dictyobacter sp.
GCCTTAGGCCGCAAAAAGAGCAGGCAAAACACGCTGTTCCTCATTTTTCAACCATTCGCCATGAGCTCTTAGGAGTGGTCTGGCACTTCTATAGCGCGAAAAAATTTTGGGCCGATCTATAATAGAAAGAGAAGAAATCAGGATCAAAGGAGACAGCATCCTACTATTTAGGGGGGAAGATGGCAGAAGAGGCAACGCAAAAAAATTTGCAAAAGGAGCAACGATCTAGATTATCGCGGATGATCGGTATATTTGTGGCGCTTTCGTTACTTGCACTTGGAAGCGGTTACATGGGCTATACCAGGGTGTATAAGCCATACAGTATGAATATGCACTACACAGCTACGGCACAAGCGCAAGAAGTCGCAACAGCCACACGCACAGCACAGCTTCAAGCTACCACCCAGGCTCAGGTTACTGCAACGGCCACCACCCTGGCATGGCTTCAAACAAACTACGAGATGGTCACTAGTAAACATCCAACGATTAGTGATCAGATGCATAGCCCTAATCTCTATAACTGGGATACAGGCACCGGGTGCGCCTTCAAAGATGGAAGCTATGTTGTTACGATTACACAAAAAAGCTCTTTTATTCCCTGTATCGCAAAAAGTACAAAATTTGGCAATTTCGTGTATCAGGTAAGAATGAAGATTGTCAAAGGAGATGCGGGCGGTATTACGTTCCGAGCAAACACAACGAGTTCTAAATCTTATCTCTTCAATATTGGACAGGACGGCAGTTATAGCATCTATTACTACCCGGGTGACGCAACTAGAACTACAAAGACGATCAGCAGCGGATTTAGCAACTTGATTGCTATGGGGCAGGGTCAGGAAAATCTGGTGGCCGTTATGGCAAGAAATAATCAGGTGGATCTCTACATCAATAAAAAATATCTCACGAGCTTTCAAGATAGCAATCTCACAGTAGGGCAAATAGGTGTCATCGCCAACGATAACCAGAACAACACAGAGGTTGTATGTACACAGGTACAAGTATGGAACTTATAGGTTATCACCAAATATATGGTACTTATAGCCTTCTTAACACCAGAAATGATAACTATGCAACACTTATCGTTTATGATAGAAGCAACCCTGTTCATATAATATCCTTGTGTTCCAGATAGTGGAGAGAAATAACGATGCATTGTCAATCATGTGGATTACCTATAGCGCCGACAACACAGGTATGCCCTCGTTGTGGAAAGCCGATTGTCCCTGATTCACAACCGGGGCAGAGCATGTCGCCGAGAGGTAGCTCTCCCTCCACTGAACAATTTCCGTGGCATGGCCAGCCGGTTGCTACTCAGCAGCCTTTCCCTACCCAAAGCGGCCCATATCAGCAGCACACGGCTAATCAGCCACCGCAATGGAACAATGCGCAGCAATCACCCATTCAGAATATGCCATCAGGAGCATTTGGGCAGATGGCTCATAGTGGGCCGGTGCAACCACAGCAGGGGGCTACAGGGTTTCCCCCTGGTCAAATGCAGGGCGAGTATCCAAACATTCCTCGCACAACATCAGGCCTTGTCCATTCACCTATAGTAGATATTCAGCAGCCTGCGCAGGATTTTAGTCAGCTTCGAGACAATGCACGAATAACGGCTCCTGCTCAACCGGGACCTATTCAGCCACAGGCGTTTCCAAGTGGTTCGTTTCCTCACGCTCCAATGCAATCTGGCCCTTTCATATCACAAGCTTTCAACAGTAACGGATTTTCCTCGACACCGGCCCAACCGCAGGCATATCTGGGAAGTTCGTCCCCTTCTACTCCTATACTGTCAGGCCCGATCCAACCACAGACGTTCAGTGGTGGACCATTTCCTTCTACTTCCTCGCAATCAAGACCAGTACAATCAGAACCCTTCGCTGGTCCATCATTCCCTCCTGCTTCTTTGCAATCAGGGCCGATCCTACCACAGGCACTTAATAGTGGAGCATTGCCCTTTTCCACTATGCGCCCGCTACAGCCACCCGCTCTTAATGGCAGACCAGTTCCTTTCAACAGTACACAATCTAGCCCGGCTCAGCCTACGGACTTTAACAATGGGTCATTTCCCTATACAGCAGGGAATGGCCCGGTGGCATTTCAGGCCGCGCCAGGATATGTGCAGCAACAGTCACCAGTAGGAGCATTTCGCAGCGCCAGCGTTATTCAGCCTATCAAAACATCTTCTTCGCGGAAGATACTTATAGCGGTGGGCACAGGATTTCTTGTGGCACTGCTCGCGGCAGTCGGCTATCTTGCCTTTCTACAAAAGCCTGCTACAACGCAGATCACACCAGCAGCGAGGCCTATCTTGCAGACGCATCCAAAGAAACTGCCCTCGCTTCCGCCTATCACTGCCAGCGATCCTATGGCACTCTATACACAGGCTATAAGCAGGGAGGCTATAAGCAACGACCCGCTGAGCACGCAAAGTGATAACGACTGGGAAACAGTCAATTCGTCCGGGAGCTGTACGTTTGATGGCAATACGCTTCATGCGGTGAATTCATCAACAGATGCAAGAACAACAATGTGCATCGCTCATGCAACAAAATATAAAAACATTGCATTTCAAGCACAGATCACGGCCATCAAAGGGGACACATACGGTCTTATTGTTCGAGCCGATAGCAAAGGACGCCTGCTCTATCTCTTTAGCATCACCAGTACTGGCACGTATACCCTGGCATCAGCAAACGGACAAAATGGCACGCTGGCACACGTCTTGACTGGCGGCACCAGCTCGGCAATAAAACAAGGGCAGAATCAAAGCAACCAGTTGGCTATCATTGCGCGTGACAACACATTGTACCTATATGTCAATCAGAAGTTTCTTACAAAAGTAGACGATACAACATCTGCAATAGGTAGCGTTGGCCTCTTCGTAGGCAACAGCCAGGGCGACGTGAGCGAAGCCAGGTTTACTAACGCGAAAATGTGGAGTATTTAAATCCCGCATAAGGTGCGAAGGATGAATTTAGCCAGCTTCGGTGCTTGGCGCTATTTTTTTTTTCTTTTGCTTTTTTACATAATTTGGGGTTTGGCCAAATTTTGTTAAAAAGGAAAAGAAATAAAAAATAGAGGC
>CAXTXB010000359.1:4694-6394 GCA_964247965.1 uncultured Dictyobacter sp.
AAATAGCGCCGCTTGACAAAGTGTCCTACCACTGCTACTATGCTCATAATAAAAAGTATAGATGGGCCAGGAATTGGGAAAAGTAGTTCTTGTCAGCTAGTTTTCAATACGAAAAGCAGAGAGCTGCGGGCCGGTGCGACGCAGTAGTGAGCAAGAATGAAATCCACCCAGGAGCCTACGCGCTAAGCGTCAACGGGTGCCTCCGCTACAGGGCAAGAACGAGTTTCAACCTGTGTTGAAAGAAGCAAGGTGGTACCACGAATCGCACATTCAGCGTCTTCGTCCTTTATTTAGGACGAGGCGCTTTTTTTGTTTACACAACATCTTGCGTGCCCGCAGCAGAAGATTGTGGACCGCGTAAGTTAGAGGAGAAGAAATAGTATGCTTGACCTTACATTTATTCGCAGCAATCCAGACAAAGTCAAAGAGGCGGCGCGCCTCAAGAACAACTCGATTGATGTTGATGCCTTGCTGGCCCTGGATCAGCAGGTCGTGGCGCTCCAACATGAAGTAGAGGAGGCTCGCGCACGGCAGAATCAGCTTTCAAAGGGTATTCAGCAGGCCGCGAAAGAGAAAAACACGGACCTGCGCACCGCGCTAATCACGGAAGGGAAGAAGCTCGCCGAACAGGTCAAGGAAAAGGAACCCGAGCTCAACAGGCTCATAGACGAGCGCTACAACATGCTCTTACTCGTGCCAAATATCCCTGATCCCAGCGCACCTGTCGGAAAAGACGAGAGCGAGAACGTCCCTTTCAAATACTGGGGCGAACCAACGACCTTTGACTTCCAGCCGCTTGATCACTATGACTTGATGCAGAAACATCACCTGGTCGATATCGAGCGGGCAGTAAAGGTGGCCGGTTCGCGCAGCTATGTACTGAGGGGAGACGCGGCGAGGCTGGAGCTGGCGCTGATCAACTTCGCGGTTGACCGTATAGCACGCAAGGGTTTTACTCCCTTGATAGTTCCTTCGATGGCCCGCGATTTCGCCTTTGTCGGCAATGGACAGTTTCCTAAAGGACGCGATCAGGTCTATGCGGTAGAAGATCAAGACCTCTTCCTGGTGGGAACGGCCGAGGTTTCGATCACTGGCATGTATAAAGATGAGATACTAAGGGCAGAAGAGCTACCGCTCAAATTCGTAGGCTATAGCCCTTGCTTCCGACAAGAGGCTGGCACGTATGGCAAGGATACGCGCGGAGTCTTCCGTGTACACCAGTTTAATAAAGTAGAGCAATATATTGTTTGTAAGGCGGATCATGAAGAGTCGCTCTACTGGTTTGAGCAATTGCTTCGAAACGCGGAAGAGCTTATCCAGGCGCTAGAGATCCCCTATCGCGTCGTCAATGTCTGCACAGGGGATATGGGCGACGGCAAAGTGGGAATGTATGATCTGGAGAGCTGGGTACCTAGCGAGGGGTGTTACCGCGAGACTCACTCGTGCTCGTACTTCCACGACTGGCAGGCACGGCGCGCCAATATTCGCTATCGCGACAAGGATGGCAAGGTCAAGTTTGTACACACACTCAACAACACTGCCATCGCCTCGCCCCGCATCTTGATTCCTCTGCTAGAGACGCATCAGCAGGCTGATGGGAGCATTCGCATACCAGAAGCGCTGCAACCCTTTATGGGTGGGCAGGAATACATCGGACGCTAAGCAGGCTGATTTTATAATGACTCATCTCGAAGTTTGAT
>CAXTXB010000360.1:0-5704 GCA_964247965.1 uncultured Dictyobacter sp.
TCTCCCCCCTCACCTTTTTCCAAAAGCTTCAAACAGACCAGTAGACTTTGTCACAAAGATCGCTCCATGTCGCGCCATCTCTTGCTCCAGTAAGCTTCTAAGCTCATCCCATTGATCGTTGACAAGCGATGCGCCTACGCGTGTCGAACGTATATAGGCGATCAGCGGCTCCACCTCAGTGATGCGCAGACTGTCCTCGAAGCGATAGAGCTCGACATGTGAAAATTGCTGACTCAGCAGCTCGGAGCCATTTTCCAACGTAAAGCTGGACGCAATAGACCCATCAGCCGCCGCCGGTGCAACCTTCATTATAAATCCATCGATCTCGCGCAAGTGACCCTCACCGTTTGTGGCGGCGTAGAAGCGTCCACCGGGCTTGAGCACCCGGCGTATCTCCGCCAACGCCCGCGCCTGGTCCGGTACATGATAAAGCATATGGTTTGCGATAACCGCATCGAACGTCTCCGCATCGAACGGAATCGCCTGCGCATCCACCACCTCAGAGGTAAACGCCGTCGCACCACCCACATTCTTACTCGCCTCGCCCAGCATGCCCGCCAACAAATCAGAGAGCCTGATCTGCCAGTCGGCGGGAATGCGCTCCAGGTTCTCCTTCCATAACAAAGCTGAGCCACTACCCAGCTCTAGAATATGCCCTCCCACCGGAATATTAAAATGGTCGAAGAGCCAGTGATACCAATTCTCAGTATTTGTGCTAAAGCGTTGATGAAGTGCTATACGCGCATTTAAATTACTCGCATCCTTATACTGCTCATTCAATAAATAATCTTGATCTTCAGACATATATTCCTGCCTCTTTTGAATTTCTTATAGCCGTGTACTAAAAAATACTTCGTTTCATCCCTATATTCGAAGAAATTTCTTCCTCGTTCTCAAAACTGAGATCTTTCTCCGCTTTCTCCCCATTATCTCCATTGTTCCTTAGGGCGCACAACGTATTGTGCCTCGCCGTTGCCAAACGACCAGTCCTCACGTGTGTTCTCGACTAGATTGATCATCACGTCCTGTGGTCGTATGCCTGGATTCTCTTGTAGCAGAGCGGCAACGCGGGCATAAAATGCCTGTTTCTGCTCTGTAGAGCGTCCCTGACTCAACGTGACTTGAATAATGACGATGTCGTTGGTTCGCTCGATGTCGAAATAGTTCGGATCGTAGATCAGATTGTCGGGTGCATGTTCGGTGATAATTTGAAAATGATCACGCAAAGGAACATTGAGGCATTCCATCAGCGCACTATGAACAGCATCTCCAACGGTGCGCTTATAGCCTGGGGGCTTTCCAGTTAAAAGGTCGATACGAACAATTGGCATGTTTCTGCTCCTGTCCTGCTGTAGCTATCTAATCATCAGTTCTACCGCCTGTGATAACCAGCACTGCGGTCTGACCCTGTAAATTCTTGATACTCGAAAGGCGTATCAGGCCGACGAGTGTGGTTGCGCTCGTCAACTCGGCTACGATGCCAGCTTCGCGTGCCAGGATGCTCTGGGCGATGTGCATCTCTTCGTCGGTGACGGCAAGCATGGAGCCACCGCTGGCTTCAAGCTCGGCACGCAGGCGTAAGAAGTTGCGCGGCCGCCGCACAGCAATCGATGCCGCCTCGGTCTCGTGTTCCTCTGTATCGACAGGCTCGCCGTAGTAGCGCTGGACCACGGGCTGCACGCCTTCGGACTGGATGCCGAGCAGGCTGGGAAGGCGCTCGGTGAGCCCGATGAGAGTGAGCTCTCGAAAGCCCTTGCCCAGCGCGCCAAGAGTACAGCCATCACCAACCGGCGCGACCACCAGATCGGGCGCACGCCAGTCAAGCTGCTCGGCAATCTCAAAGGCCGCCGTCTTCTTGCCCTCGACCAGGTAGGGATTATAGGCGCAGTTACGGCTATACCAGCCGTTCTCCTGCCCCGCCTCTTCGGCCTCGGCGAACGCCTGATCGTAGTTGCCGCTCGACACATGGACGTTCGCCCCATAGCGCTGCAGCCATTCCAGCCGTGTGTTAGAAACATGATGAGGAACGAAGGCGTGGCATGTCAGACCTTGCTGCGCGCAAAAGCCGGCTAAAGAGATCGCGGCGTTCCCGGCGGAGGCGCAATAGAGGTCGCTATAGCCTTCGGATTGCGCGATAGTAAGCGCAATGGCCGTCGCGCGATCCTTGAGGCAGCGCGTAGGGTTGCGCGTCTCATCCTTAAGGTAGAGTGCTTTGAGGCCGAAGCGACCAGCCAGGCGCGGCGCGGATATCAGAGGCGTACCACCAGCCGGCAGAACCTCGCCCGGCTCTGACACGGGCAGCAGGGGCAAGAAGCGAAAGATATCGGGCTGTGCCTGGGGGCTCCTGACCTGGGCGAGAAAATGTTCCGCCGCTTCTTGATAGTCATACTGAACATCATAGATACCAGGATCGAGAGTATCATCCCCCGCCCCGCAGCGGGGGCAGAGGTAAGCTCGCGGGTCCAGCGGCGCAGTCTCCCCACAGCGGAGGCAGCGCAGGTGCGTAGCAAACACAGCAAACTCCTTTATACACAAGAAATAAAATATGTTTATCGTCTTGTGTATACTATTATCTATAGGCTGGCGCATAGAAGTAAAACAATAGTAAATGCTTTTAAGCACGTACTTTCGAATAGATATACACGCGAAAGTACAGTTCAAAGCTTAAACTCAATAGTATTATAATGTTGTGTTCCAGTCAACTATTTTAAACCACTCAAGTCATTATAGGTGTTGATAAAAGCACAAAAAACGCAAATAGTGTACAAGGTAGTTAGTATGGGAAAAAGGCAGGAAAGATGAAATTATTGTAATGCATTTCTGTAGATTTATAGGTAGTATTGTGTTATATTTGGACTAGTCTAACATACATATCTTTAAGGAAAGGTAAGCCTCCTATGTCAACACATGAAGAGAGAATCACAACATTAGAGCAAACCTTCTTCAGATCCTTGAGCGTCTACCTAAAAATCTAAATTAGTTTTGCTAAACCGGAGTTTTAATAAATTATCTATCGGTAAGGTAGCTACTAGCTTGTATATATATTATCTGAACAAATTTATGTTGGAAAGGAAGGAGACTGATTGCAGCGGGAATAACGACAAGAAGATAAAAATAATAGTAAGTTAAGCTTGCGCTGCATCCTTTAGTATCTGTATAGCTTGATTGATGGACTCCGCCCATAGTTTAGCTCCTAGCTCCGCGCTAGCATAGGTTGGATCGCCAATGACACCTGTGGCTGAGTAGCGGGTGAAGTCTAGCTTTGGGTCATGCCAATCCACCTGTCCTGAATGTGGGTTGCTGATCAGCTGATGGCGGACTGACTGCGGGCGCAGGTAGAGTGAGATTTAGGTAGTAAAGCTGTCAGCATGACCGGCTGGAATGTGTGGATTGCCGACCTGGCACCAGATCGAGTAGAAGGGCAGTTCCGGTAATATCGCTTGTGCACTTCCTCTATGGGTAGCGTTGAAGCCTTCTATGACCTGCTGCAGATCGTGTCCGCCGCAGCCGCGCCATATCATAATACGTCGGAATCCCTGTTTAGCTAACGACGTGAGTGCGGCTAGCGTAACTGCAGCATGCAGCTCTACGGGCAGATCAATATAGCCAGCGCCGTAGTTGCGATGCTCAGGAGTTGGGCCAAAGGGCAACGCCGGCAGCACGAGCGCGTGAATGTCAGCCTCGTGCGCTGCCTGCTCAGCCGCCGCAACCATCAACGTCTCGGCAAACCAGGTATCGAAATCAACCGGGAGGTGTGGCCCTTGCTGTTCTGTACAACCCATCGGCACGATAGCCAGCCAACCCTGCTCAGCACGCTCACGAATCTCTAAATAAGTTAGATCGCCGAAGCGTACGCTCTGCGGTATGTTTATATTCATTGGTTCTCAAGAATGGCGGGAAGAACAAAGCGTGACATGAGTGCTCGAATCTCTTGTTCTTGCTCTGGGTGCTTTCGCGCTTGCTCCTGCGATGCTGTGGTCACCACGACGAGATCTAACGCCGGAATGACATAGATTTGTTGGCCTCCCAGCCCTGCGGCAAAAAAGGCTGTGTGCGGTCCATGTTGTGTAATCCACCAGAGGTACCCATAGGGAACTCCAACAGGCCACCCTCCCTCGTTGTGTTGGCTGGTTGAGTCGATCACATATTGTGCTGGAACAACTTGTCGGCCTTCCCAGGAGCCACCATTGAGGAAGAGATACCCGATTTTCAGTATGTCGCGTGACTTCATGCATAAGCGACCAACTGGAATGAGGCCAGGATACCATCCTTGATCCGTCACGCGCCACTGTTCGCCGATGGAGATACCCATTGATTGAAAAAAATGTCTCTGCGCGAACAGGGCAATCGGCGTTTGAGTAACAAGCGTGAGAAGATATAACAAGATATGGGGACCATTGTCATTATAATGAAAGACTTTCTCTGAAAGAGGAAATTCAAGCGCTGCAGAGACGAAGTTCTTGTTAGCATCGAATTCCAGGGTGTACTCGCCATTTCTTGCTAGTCCGCTGGTCTGTGTGAGCAATGACCGAAGGGTGATTTCTTTCTTGTGAGGTTCCACCTGTGAAAGGAGTGATGCAGGGAACACTTCTGCGAGCGTTTGATCGAGATGCTGAAGTTTTCCCTGCTGGAGTGCTATCCCCACCAAAGCAGAAGTCACGCTTTTAGTGGCAGAAGCGAGATAGTAATCATCATCTCTAGTGGTGCCCTGGAAGTATTGCTCAAAGACCAGATACCCACGACGTGCTATCAAAAGGCTCAGCAGCCCTGGGATATACTCATCAATATAACCCTGCATCTGTAACAAGGGAACCGGGTTTATACCCACCTCTTGAGGGGGAAGTTCTTTCCAACTGGTGGTAGGGAAGTCAGCACGAGACTTCAGAGTTTCCATACAATATTTTCCTCACCTGCGCTTTGAAGAAAACCAGAAGATACGGATCTACACGCTGTCATAGATAGTATACCTGACGGGATGCGAATTTTCCAATTGTGTTACAAAGAAAAATCGATACAACATAGCCTTAGAGGATAACGTATATTCTGTGATGTAGTCATTCTGTAATTGAGAAGATAGCGATAGTACAGCTTAATATTTATTATTCAATAATGGATTGAAAGGAGCGCTAGCATGTCACGGCTCTATATCGCAATGGAAGATGCGGTAACGATAGTAGATGGTCAGGATGGAAGCTGGGAACTAAATGAACGTTTCACTGGGAAGCATGGGCAATGCCTGGCGGCCGATCCGCAACGGCCGGAACGCGTCTACTGTGGCACGGAAAAAGAAGGGCTCTGGCGTAGCAATGATGCTGGCCTGACCTGGGAGCGGGTAGGAGAGGGCATACCTCATCAGATGATCACATCAGTGGCAGTCAGCCCAACCGAACGTCAAGGTGATTATGCGGTCGTCTGGGCAGGCACGGAGCCAAGTTCGCTGTACCGTTCGGAGGATGGGGGAGAGACCTGGGTTGACCGCCCGGCACTACTGGACCTTCCCTCAAAACCGACCTGGAGCTTTCCACCGAGGCCTTATACCCATCATGTGCGCTGGATTCAGCCCGATCCCTGTAACGCTGACAACATCTTTGTCGCCATCGAACTGGGAGGCGTTATGCGCAGCGTGGACAAAGGGCTGACCTGGGAAGACTATAAGCCTGAGTCGCAAAGAGATGGTCATACTCTGCGCATGCATCCCAACGCG
>CAXTXB010000360.1:5714-6389 GCA_964247965.1 uncultured Dictyobacter sp.
TCTATGAGGCGGCAGGCGGTGAAGCACCCGCCTTTCGCCCGAAGCTACGCATGGCGATGCCACCTGTGCAACCGAGCGTGCGGATGGGTAAGGGCGGCTACGCGGAGACTCGCGACGGCGGCAACACATGGCGTACCATAGATGATGGGCTGGATGGCAATCACTATCTCTGGAGCCTGGCAATCGATACAGGTGATCCCGACAACATCATCGCCTCCGCCGCCGTGGGACCGCTGCAGGCGCACCGATCTAAATTTGCAGAGTCGTATCTCGTCCGCCGCACTGCCAATCAGCCCTGGCAGCGCATCAACGATGGACTGTTCGAGCCCGATGGTACCGTTGTCTCCGTCCTCACCGCCAGCGAACGCGAGGCAGGCATCTTTTACGCCGCCAACAACAAGGGCGTCTATCGCTCCAGCGACGCTGGCAAGAGCTGGCAGCAGCTCCCTCTAGAGTGGCCGGAGCGTTTTCGCGAGCAGCATGTACAGAGCATTGTCGCGGTAGGCTAAGAAGTGAAAGCTGCTTCTATAAGTCATTCCGGACTTTTGAAAAAGATAAAAATTGTGCTTTCCATGCTCTTTTTATTGTCGAAGACAGTAAAAAGAGGATGGAAAGCACAATTTTTATCTTTTTGAAAAGTGCGGAATGACTTATAGGAGCAGCTTTCACTTATTA
>CAXTXB010000361.1:0-6375 GCA_964247965.1 uncultured Dictyobacter sp.
GTACGAAATTGGGCATGACTCAAGCTCAACTAGCCGCTCCCGAATTTTCTATATCGTATATATCAGCTATTGAACGCGGCAAAATTCGTCCTTCTCTAAAAGCTCTCTCTATTCTTGCTCGTCGCCTCGATGTTCCCCTGACTTTTCTCCTCGAAGGTTCTCCCGCCGGTGCTGCCGAAGCTCGCGCCGTAGGCTATTCACCCGCCGACTCAGGACCAGATCAGCGCGTCGACGTGGACTTGCTTCAGGCAAATGTTCTTGTGCAGCAAGGAGCCTATAGTCAGGCGGAGCAACTGCTTGAGCCCATCCAGCCTGAGCGTATCACGATCGACCAGGTCTACCGCCTGTACCTTCTACGTGGCCAGGTTCACCTGGGTGCCAGCGAATTTCAGGAAGCCGTTGTCGATCTGCGCCAGGCGGTCTCTCAGGGAGAGGCGCTGAACGATAGCGAATATATTGAGCGTGCGCGTAACCTCCTGGGTAAAGCATACTTCTTGCTTTATAACTATACTCTCGCAGTGGAAAACCATCTGCGCTGTAACTCTGCCATCGAGAGTGGCCAGATCACCGATCCGGTCTTCTCCCTTGATGTCTTTAGCAACCTGGCAAACGATTATTTTCGTCTTGGGGACGTGGAGAAGGCCATTGCTTTCTATCACCGTGCCCTGGAAACTCTTGATTCCATGAATCGTGACAGCAAGAGCTTTGCCCAGAAGTATATGGATATCAGCCAGCATTACAAATCTGTTGGCAAACTTGCCATGGCCCGCGAATATGCAATGCAAAGCCTGGCCGTGTATGAGATGCGCGACGAGCAGCGTCTGGTGGGGATGACCCATCTACGCCTGGGCAAGGCACTAGAGCGTCAGGGCGACCTGGATGGTGCCGAGCGTGAGTATCGCGAGGCTATCGTGATCGAGCGTGATTTGAACGATGAGGTTTCGGCTTCAGTTTGTCATACTAGCCTGGCTGAACTCCTGCTCAAACGTGGTCAGACTGAAGATGCCGAGCAGGAGGCTCAGGAGGCCCTGAAGTTTGCACGCTCTGGCGGCGATGCGCAGACCCAGGGTCAGGCTCTGATTGCCCTGGCTCAGATTCGCCATCAGGCTCAAGACTTTACTGCCGCCGATAACTACTTTACGCAGGCGCTTGAGCTATTGGACGCATCAAACGCCCACGAGATTGCAGCGAGTGCCTACTTCCGCTTCGCGAATCTGCTGGAAGAACGTGGAGAAGTACAACGCAGCTTGACTGCCATCAAAAAGGCTTACGAACATCAGCGGCAGGGTAATCGTGGCGATGTTGAATAAGTTGAATAAATAGTACACTTTGTGCTTAGATGAGTGCTGATTCCGCCAGCTTTTATCTTCAACCCGGTGGCTATTCTTCTAGTAGAAACAAACTGCGCCCTCGCGAATACATATCTTATAAAATCGCGAGGGCGCAGTTTGTTGCTTCTTCCATCTATTCAATATACAATGTGCAGAGCGGGCAAATTTATAGTGTACCGGTAAAAACTCTACAGTAGAAATCTTATTGAAGGCAATTCGGAGGATCTTCCCGCATGCCATTCACAGCGCATGATTTGAGGTATCAGGCTGAACAAAGTTATCCATCCCTCTATGGATATTTGCATCGCAATGCTCAACGCCACCTGGGTGAGTTGAAATATGATGCATTTGAAGTCGATATGGTGGTTGGACATGTTGTGGAACAGCTTGTGCGCCTGGGCCTGCTGGGAGGAGAGGATCATACTCCCCTCACAGCACTAGACCATCTAACTGATGCACAGTTTTACTCGTTTTTGAGTCATAGTGTAAGAAATAAGGCCATCGACCGCTTGCGCAAGCGCCGCTTGTTGGTCACAATAGAGGATCCAAACGGGGGAGGGGAGGAAAATAACCCTCTCAATGACGCCGTCAATTCATTGTGGGGGACAACACCGTTTTCAACACCTGAAGAGATTACGTTACATATCACCTCACAGCGAGAACTTCGCAATGTGCTAAAGCATTGTATTATGGCCCTGCGTGCCGCGCCCAATCAACTACAAGCAGTTATACAAGAGCTTCAAGATGTAGGTGCTGATGATTTACTGCAGACGATTAAGAGTGAGCTTGAGTTCTTTGAACCAGTAAAGCCAAACGCACACATGAGCCAGCATAAAGATCATGCCCACAAAAAGCTACGCAATTGTCTGCAGCAGAGCAGTTCCAATTTGACAGTTGGCATTGCTTTACGTCTGACTCTTTATACTCAGTATTCCAAAGAACAGAAAGACTATAGCGTAGACATGCAGACTCTGGCACAGAATGATCTCTCTGTCGCCCAGGTGCAGCAAGGTCTACATGAATTAGTTCGTGAAGGCATGCTTACGTGGCACGAAGTAGAGACGGTAGTACATCTCTCAGAGGCTCAAATGAAACGTCTTTCGCGTTTTTACAAAGAAGAGTAAGGCATGCGTAGAGAGATTCGGGAGGAGATATCCTATGAATGATGATAAAAATATTGATGATGGTATGATCAATACGAGCAACGTATACGGAAAGAGCGCCGAGTACTCTGGACTGGCCCAGTGGTTGAGACAGGTGCTGCAGTCTTCTGATCAGGAAGAAGGGCATTCATCCGGTGTAGAGGACAGCGACACTCAATTAGAATTAGAGTTAAAAAGTAACTATCACCTCACATTTTATCAACAGATACCCGATTTTGTCATGGCCTTGCTTACCAATAATTCTCTTGCTACCGTTCAGTATACTTCACTGCTCTTTCATATGGTTGGCTGTCATACATGTCATGAGGCTTATCTCGATTTCTATAGTTCTATGCGTGCAGCAGTAGATCCTCATGGGATGCTTCCTACTCTTGGTCAGGGCACTCAAACTCTCGCGGCTATTCCGCATCATATGCTTGGACATCTTTGTCGATCTTTGATTAGCCAGGCCGAAGCCCTCTGGCTCCAGTCCCATCGTGATCACGAGGACCGGAATGCGGCCGCTCGCTCGCTCTTGCAATTAGCTCTTCATATTAGCGCGCCGATCAGTCAGAGCTCTATTCGTCGCCATGCATTGGATGATCTTGTGCGTGTTGCCACTTTGTTTGAAGATGGAAGTGTTGCTGCAGATGACGACCCAAATGTTAAAAAATATATTCCTGTAATGGCTGGATCTAGAAGCACACGTCGTGGAAAAGGCCCACATCGCACGAACGGCGGCCCGCTGCCTGACAACCAGGAGAACGCGGTTATTCAGCTGCAATCTCAGTCATTAGAGGGAAGTATTGTACAGAATGGGCAGATGCTCGAACTCCATCTTCATGACCTGGCAACATCGCTGCGTGGGCATTTTGTGACAATCTCAGTCTTACTCGGTTCTCTTCTTGAACCTGTACGCTGGCTCGGTGGTAACCCTCGTGCCATTCGCAGTTCAGTGCCAGTGAACGAGCAGGGCACATTAATTATGTCTGTTGGCAGTACAGAGTTAGAATTGAGTAATCCTGAAGAGCGCAACCTGCTCGAAGCTATGTTTATGCTCCTTGAGGTGCGCTCACTTGATGAAGCCAGGTAAGGAGTAAAGATAGAGGCACGGCCTTAATCTAGTGGATTAAAAACTACCGTGCCACTTTTGCCGCCGCTTTTTTGCGCAACATAGGCCTGTTCCAGGGTGATAGTAGTATCTACACCCTTACACATATCATAAATTGTAAGTGCTGCAACGGTTACTGCCGTAAGAGCTTCAACATCGACACCAGTTTTATATGTTGTGCGTGTGCGTCCTTCTATAAAGAGAAGACCTTGTTCACTATCGATTTTAAAATGGAGATCGATATGCGTCATTGGCAGCGGATGACAGAGTGGAATGATCTGTGGCGTCTGCTTTGCAGCCATAATACCAGCGATCTTCGCAACCTCTAAGACGCTTCCCTTTGCAATATGATTCTGTTCGATGAGCCGCAGCGTCTCTTCAGCCATACGTACGCGTGCATGTGCAATTGCTTCACGCGTCGTCTCAGGTCTGTCTGTAACATCCACCATATGAATATTTCCACTCTCATCGAGGTGTGTAAGCTGAGTTTCCTCTTCCTGAGCGTGATTATCTGAAAATGTTGTCATAAATTCTATCCTGCTTCCCTTTCCATCTCCAGTATAGTCTGTATCCAGGTCAGTTTCAAGCAATCCAGCGCAATCCTGCCGTTCAGAACATCGAGCACAGAACACCGCCGCCATCCCTGCCTTTGAAACTATTGGCTAAATACTGCTAATCAGGTGCAATTCATGTTCTTAGCCGGTTAGCAATATTCAGCAAACACGATCATTTTCCCAGTTTTTGTTTACTCTGAAAGGCTCGTCTAAAGTGTGCAAAAGCTTCGCGCTCCTTGCCAATTTTTTCTAGAAGCTCTGCGTAGCGTACAGATTCATTCGCCAGTTCTTCATGGCTGCCCAGGCGTTCAAACATATCAAGCCCAGCGATAACGTGCTGCTCCCCCTCTTCAATATGCCCCTGAGCGTATTCTATGCGACCAAGCATAATAAGAGTGTCGGCTGCGATAACAGTATCTGCGAACCGCTGATCCAGTGTGTATGCTTGTCGGGCCAGGCTCTCTGCCTGATCATATTCTCCTTGATTGAGATGCCATTCAGCATCACGCGTCAGAACGCTCGCTCGCGTTAATTCGTCTTGCGTTAAATCTTGTTTGAGCAGCGTTTCATCTAGATACTTACGTGCTTGTCCAGCGTCGCCTTGCATAATTGCTAGACCGAGAGAATGGTGCAGTTCACTATGGAGTCTTTGCATCATTTTTTGATTGTTACACTGCATACTTTTGTAAGCGTATAGGGTTGCAAGATCTCTATCTTTTGCGACTGCATAAAATTGGCATAAATTTGCATATGTTGTTTGCATATGTTGCAGTGTAGTCAGTCCTTCGGTTGTGGAAAGTGCTTTGCGATACATTTCGAGCGCTTGTTCAATGTTATCAAGGCGTGTGTAATGCTGACCCATGTATATATAAATCTGGGCGGTAAAAAAGGGGTCTTGTATCTCGCTGTCTTCTAGTAGCTTGAGACAACGCTGATGCGAGAGGAGCGCCTGGCCGTAATTGCGCATTGCCGCATAAGTGAGTGCTAATTGATGAAGAATGCACAGGTTTAGATATTGTGCATTCAGCTCCCCGGCTATCTGTGTGGCCTCAGAGAGGGTATACTCGCTTTCCTGATAATGTGCTGTTTTGTAGTAAGCCCACCCTAACAGATAACGCTGCTGGAGCTGATGATGACGCTTTAGTCGTCTACCAGCTAACGCTTCCAATAGCTTGAATGTCTGCTCCGCCTCTCCCTGGACGATCTGTATTTGTGCGTCTAACAGGTCTAATTCTATCTCGTCCTCTTCTCGTTCGCTCAAACTTGAGACGATAATAATACGCTCCTCCTGTTGAGATTTGTTGGGTAGTAATTGGGTTGATGTCATTCCCAATCTGGCGGCGAGAATTTCTAAAGCCCTTAGTGAAGGATGAATTTGCCCTCTTTCTATGGCTGAGATGTAACTTACTGAGAAATCGGGAGCGGCAAGCTGACTCTGGGTATAGTTCTGCGCTATGCGCGCTGCGCGTAATTTTTCCCCTACTGATTTTCCAATCTTGTGTGATGGTTGCTCGGGGGACATAGTAACCTCCTATTTACAAAATAGTAGTAAAAAAAGAGAGTCAATAAATACACAACTTTCTTTTCGGATGCATTGTAAAATATAATTGCGTTTTGTGTCAATATGTTGATGCAATAAATATTCAAAATATGCTCGCAAAAAATCGTGTATATTACAATTAGAGTCTTTTTAATGAGTTCCTAATATGAATGTAATCTGTGCAAAATGGAGGGGAAAAACGGGATACAACAATTTAAAAAATCTCTAAAATTTGTTGAAGCTATCGTGCGAGCATTTCTTTTTAAGCTAAATATTTACTACCTCCCTTCTCTGTATTTTGCTCTTTTTCAGCCTGAAGAGGCCGCTTCAGCCGCGTCTTCTCTCTTGTACAAGAGGATGAGAAATAATCGTATTAGAACTCAATAAAACTGCTTACTAGATTACACAAGGAGTTTGTTTTTGCCTCTCATTTTTCTACTTTCGTCGAGACAGATGGAAATAAATGTATTATTTTCTTCATCTCTTGCCCACGGTATAAGTAGAGTGTTAGATGAAGCATGCCGTCCTGTATTGGACCGATCCTCATCATGAGATCGGCTCGCTGCGCGTAGCGACCATCCCTTGCGGTCAATGCTGTTTAAATAAAAGGTTAAAAGAGATGCAGCTGCGGAGCCTCTCCCACCTCTGCGAAGCAGAGCGTGCTGATTGCATCAGCCACAGCCACGCTTGAGCACTG
>CAXTXB010000362.1:0-6358 GCA_964247965.1 uncultured Dictyobacter sp.
ATCATGTTCGCCCTTTTTCTCAAGCTCAAAAGTCCAAAATTGTACAAAGTCGAGCATAGGGTTTGTGGCTACACGGGTGACTTTTTTAAAGGATGACCTAGAGCTATCAGGAACATTACACTACGGGCGGCAGCGGATGGCGAAAAGAAAGCGGCGACATCATTGTCAAAAAAAGTGAGGCCCGTGGCTCCCAGGAAGAGCGCGTAGGCGGCAAGATATATCCTTCCGGCGAGAATAGCCGCCTCTAGTTGAGCCACACGGTAGCCACGGTTCCCGAAGCGTGCCAATACTGGGGCGAGATCAACCAGGAAGTAGATGTTTACGGCGGCGTCTCCAGCCAGATCCTGACCAAGCGAGAGAGCTTTAGCGGCATGGCGGAAGGTTCCTTGTTGCAGTTGCTCAAGCGCCCGTTGATCCTGGTGCAGCACATAGGTTCCGTTCTGCAGGTTTTCTACGGCATTGGCTATAAGATAAATTGAGCTGAGTGGAGCGTCATCTGGATGAAAGCAATCCGCGGCTATTCCATGTAACGCATGCGTGAGAATAGTGGATAACTGGACAAAATTGATCGATTCGTGCGTAAAGCGGCGCGTTGAGCCACGACGCTTTATCACCGCCGCAACACTATCGACTGGTAGCTCGGACGATGGCTGAAGGGGAATGAGCGGCTGCGTTGAGAGGACCGGATTGGGTAGAGAGAGAGCAGTCTGTTCGCGCCACTCAGCGACCTCTTGCGGTGTCGCGAGAGATGATGCGCTGTGCATTGCGGCAATACGCGGGTACGCCACTTCGTGCTTCGAAAGTTGAGTTATTGGCAGGTGAAGTGGCGCAACGGCGGGACCCTGGAGTGGCGCTTGCGCTGTATGTCCAAGCGAGAGGAGGCTCGTCGCGGCCTCATGTTCTCCGTCTATGTCCAGCAAGGCGTTCACGCGCTCGTCAACAAAACCAAGCACAATTTTAGTAGGTAGAGATAGTGTATTCGCGATGGCGAGCGAGTTGGCGAGGATGGTCCCGTTGTCCCAGAAGCTATGACGATACGCACGTGAACCGTATTTGTAGGCGTTGCGCCAGAAGGTGCTGGTATAGATGACAATCACAAGGGCCGAGACGATAGAAGGCTCAGCGGCGGTGGCATCGATGAGGTGACCACGAAAATCACCGGCACGGAGCTGGCGCAGGGCATTGTCGTGAGCGCCATAATGATACACGCCCGCGGGCAGGTCCGCCAGATCGCCGCAGACCAGATACATCTCGATGTGGAAGAGCGCGCCCGTAGCAGCAGCAGCACGCGTAGGCAAATCCCGACCAGCTCGCTTGAGTGTTTTAGTCACGCCATTAGAAAAGAAGCAAAGTTGGGCAAGTGCCTGCAGATCGGGAACTTGCTCGCCAGCGATGGGAATTGTGGATGTGGCGAGGGCATCGAAGAGCGAGCCAGTAGGTGCAGTAGGTGTAGCGGTCCCTGGCGGTAGTGGTAGAGGAATGGGCGCGAGCGACGAATAGATCTTATATGCAAGAGGGCGATTGGCCGGATCAAGCTTACGCGGCCCGTCGCCTGAACGCCATCTCAAATGATTGGTAGTATTGTGATACTCAAGAGCGGCACCGGTATTCTTATTGCTCATCATCCTTTTCCATTCGAACTTCAGGAGGGCAGGAAGGGAGAGTATCCCAGCAGATCACCATGAATACTGCTAGCCTGATTGATTTCGACGACACGAGCAATTTCAAAGAGGAGCAGTCGTTGCGCCCCTGGAAGCGATGCAATGATCTTCTCATCCCAGATAATACTCGCTTTGCCCGTCAATTGCAATGTTCCGCCCCGCTCAAAATCAATAAAGAGTAGACCTGCACGCGGATCAATGGCGAGGTTGCCGAGCGTCTGGAACATCATGTTACCGGAGTAGTCGGGGAAGAGCAACAGGTCTTCTCCGATGATATGCACGAAGCCAGGGCGGCCACCGCGATGTGAGGCATCGGCCCCACCTTCCGCATGAGCGCTACCTATAAAGAAAGTGTCCGCGCTTCTGATCCATGCCTGCTGACGCTCCGTGAGTCGTCCTGTGCGATAGATACTGGGCTCCTCTCTACTGTGGGCGGTGGTGATCGTGCGGCGCTGAATATACCGGGGGCAGTTGAAGTAAACCTGTTCTGTACGAACGCGAAGATGTCCACTCGATGATAGCGTAATAAAGCCATTCGCACGGACACGCTTGCGGCTAAGCGTGTCGATCACAATCATTCCTACCGGGGAGCCGGGTTGCAAGTTCTCACTTAACGGGTCTCCCGGACGTGGAGAGGCGGCTATCTCTAGCGTGGTGGTATCTATGGCACGTATAAATCCAGGCTCACCCGTGAGCAGAGAGACCCAGATAGAGTTCTGCGCATCGATGGTAGAGACAATTATCATAGACTGGAGTTGCAATAAGTCCCGGACTGTATCTGAGATGAACGGAGTAAGTATATTAGCGATACGTGAGGCCTCCGTCTGCACACCCACCCGCGCCTGTATGGCAATCTCTCCATCGTGATACATGGGGATGTTCCTCTCCTGATCTTGTAAAGCATGGGTTATTATCTTTTGCAGTACATCTGTTTGCAAATACTCAATCACTGAGTAGAGTATAGCATACTTCGCTCGTGCATTCGCACGCCTTATCTAATGACTCAGCGTGCACGCTGCGCGCGAAATTGCCGCACCTTTATTAGATTGCCGCATGCCCACTGGCGGCACCAGCGGCGGCTCTGATTGTGGCTCTGATCAACAAACACCCAGTGACAGGCGGGATTAGCGCATACCTTCAAACGGGAAGAGGGCGTTTGGGCGGCGAGCTTGACCCAGGCGGCGGCGATCTGCGTCAACACACAGTTCCAGCCCTTTTGCAGCGGAACCGTCTGCAGACGCATTCCACTATCTGTGCGCTGAGCCTGTTGCATCATCGGTGTTAATGCTAAGAAGGCGTTGAGTTCCTGGATCTGAATATCAGTGATCAGTTGCTCGGCTGCATTGGCCTCGAACATCTGACGAAGCAGTGTTCGTAAAGCACGCAGAGATGTAAGCTCGAAGGCACCAGGGAGGGATGCAATGGGCAGGTGCCAATGCAGCGAAAAAGACTTCACCCACTCTGGCTGTTCGAGGTTGTCCTGCGGCTCCTCTCGCCCACGATAGTCAAAATGTTCGCTATTGATCAGATCGAGGCAGAGCTCACCTTCGCTCACCAGCTCAACGTGTTCAACTAGTGCTGATTCACAATGCTTCTCCTGTGGAGATATCTCATTCTCCAGGGGTCGCAACATTTGTTCGTTCATCCACGTCCTTGCACTCTATATATTCAGAAGCTTGATAGGTCGAATCTGTAATGGTATAGTTAGGATAACGGCTATTACATTGTTTGTCAATAGAACTTGGCTAATTGTGGGATGGGGGTTGCCTCTTCCACTCAGGTGGCGACAATCCCTCGCGGCTGTCGTTTTTGGCCTGGACGGAATGGAAAAGTGAATGTTTGAGGCTAATAACAACCGCGAGGGATTGGTGTTATGCGGATGTTATTTAAGAAATACGAAGGGCAACAAGTAATAGCTAGCATCCTCACATACCTATTACAGATTCCTGAGGTGGCGAGGGCCTGGAAGAAGGAAAGCAGGCAGTTTTGCCTGCTTAGTGTTGCATCGTTGCATCAAGGAGGTACCTATGGAAACGGACATGCGTGCGGCCGGTTCTGGTCCGCGTGCAGAGCGCAAACTGCGGCGAGATATGGGACTGCTTGGCCTTACCTTCGCTGTAGTTGGTTCGATCATTGGGTCTGGCTGGTTGCTCGGCGCGTTTGCCGCGGCACAGATCGCCGGGCCTGCGTCAATAATCTCGTGGATTATTGCTGCGGTCATTGTCGCGGTGCTTGCGCTCGTTCACGCTGAACTTAGTGCTGCTTACCCGGTTGCCGGAGGATCGGCCCGCTTCCCGTACTACGCATTTGGAGGTCTAGCAGGCTTCGCGGCCGGCTGGATGGGTTGGCTCTATAGCGTGACCCTTGCCCCCATTGAGGTGGAGGCTGCACTCCAATATGCCACCAACTACCTGCCGTGGCTAACTCAGAAGAGCGCCGGAATAGCAGTTCTCACACCGGTGGGCTATCTCGTGGCGGCCATCCTGATGCTTATTTTCACGGTGATCAACTCGCGGGGCATCGGACGCTTAGAGCAGACCAACACGATAGCCGTCTGGTGGAAGATCGCCATTCCCTTGCTCACCATTATCGCGCTAGGTATCGTGGCGTTCCATCCAGGCAATTTCACGGCCGGCGGTGGATTCGCGCCCTACGGCATCAAAGGGATCTTCGAAGCCCTGCCAGCAGGAGTCGTGTTCGCCCTGATCGGTTTTGAGCAGGCGGTTGAACTCGCCGGGGAGGTGCGCGATCCCAACCGCAATATTCCGCGGGCAATTATCAATGCGCAGATTATAGGTACGGTTATTTATCTGCTCCTCCAGGTTGTTTTTATCGCGGCCCTGTCCCCACAGAATCTTGTGCACGGCTGGGCAAATCCGATTAGCAAAGGAAGCTTTGGCCCCTACGCCTCGATAGCTGGCGGCCTGGGTCTGGGATGGCTGGCCATATTGCTGTACATCGATGCCTTTATCTCGCCGGCGGGCACGAGCCTCCTCTACCTGGGCGCTAGCTCGCGACTTTCTTATGCGCTCGCGCGCGAGGGCTATGTTCCGGCAATCTTTGCGCGGGTGAGTGTGCTGGGAGTTCCAATTGTTAGCCTGATCTTCTCCTTCGTTATCGGTATGCTCTTGTTCCTCCCATTCCCCGGCTGGCAAGCGTTTGTGGGACTCGTCACCTCGGCAGCTGTGCTCATGTACGTCTTCACGCCACTGGCCTATGCCGCACTGAAGCGAGGCGATCCAGATTACAAGCGTCCGTTTGAGCTCGCAGGTGGGCCTATACTCGCGCCGCTCGCCTTCGCCGCCGCCAACCTGCTCGTGTATTGGAGCGGCTGGGTCGTCGTCTGGCGCTTACTCGTCATGCTCGCCATCGGCTTCGTGCTCATGGCAATCTCTATAGCTACAAGCAAGGGTCGCACACGACCAACGCTCGACTTCCGACACACCGTCTGGTTGTGGCCCTACCTCCTTGGGATCGCGATTATCTCATTCCTGGGTCAGTACGGCGGCGGAACCGGGCTCATCCCGCAATGGATAGATATCGCCGTCGTCATCGTCTTCAGCTTCGCCATCTTCGCCTGGGCCGTCACCAGTGTCATGCCCACCGAGCGAGTGCACGCCGCCATCGAAGGCGATAAAGACCTGGAGCTCACACCACCCTCGGCCGCAGAAGCGTAAGCGAGCATCTCTCTACATCGCCTTCTTGTAGGATGATGGTGCTAGCAACCAACGTTCGACAAGAAGGCGATGTTAGAGTAAACAACGTCTGATCAACAGTAACCAGAAGCCCGCGTATTGGACCAACCCACTGCATTGCAACCAGCCCTGCGCAGCGACAATCCCTTACGGTCAATGCTGTTGAAAGAAGAAAGAGGTCAAAAGCAATCGAGTCGCAGCGCTTGCCTCTGCGAAGCAGAGACGAGGGGTCCTGCGTCTGGATTCCTTCTGAACAACGTCTTCTCTAAACAGCAGTGACTGCAAGGGATTGTTGCCACGCGGAGCTAGTTGCTACGCAGATTGCTCTAGCAATATTGATTAAACGAAATGCTTATTCGTCCCGGAGATACTTTGTTTATGAACCATAAATACGTACGCATATATACGTATATAAGAATGCATGTTAAAGTTGTGCGAGGAGAAATGTGTAAGAAATTACCCTCTACCCTACATCAACATTTCGTGATCCCAACTCTCACTTATTATTAATAACTACAGCGCACATACTAGAGAGGATAAGTAAACATGCGGGATAACAGTATTGGTGTGCTCATTCCTCTCCTTCTTATTTTAGTTCCTTAGAGTTTCGATATAGGTGTCTCACTTCCTCCTTTCCAGGTATAGATCATTAGTTCTACAAAAGCAAGAAACAGACAGTGTTTCATGACTTTTGGTGGTATGATGTGCAGATGTGAGACTACAAGCCGTATTCGATCAATTACTTATAAGTGATAGTGTGTTGCAACTCGTGGCAAGCAGGCCAGTCAAATGAAGATTAACAGACCAGTACAAAAGAAAATTACTCGATGAATGGACTATACACATGAATCTAGTTACTGAAGCTTATTCTACGCAGTTTGCGCGTTGGCCACGGGCGGGCCAGCAAATTCTTGCGCAATACGACGATAGTTCTGTGGTTGTCTACCAGGCATATCGGCCGTCCATAGGGCATTTTGCGGCACGGAATGGGTATTTTGGGGG
>CAXTXB010000363.1:0-1982 GCA_964247965.1 uncultured Dictyobacter sp.
ATCTCCTCTGTCGTGGGCGGCTCATCCTCCACAATATCATAGATGCCGACGGGCGTATGCTCTAGTGCTGCGACAATCGCCTGAGCGGCATCCCCGATCACCACAAAGGGATGATAGGTGTCAGGTCTGCCGACGACTGACGCGATGCCCCAGCGTGCGAAACGCAATTGATCCTGGCTCTGGAGCGACTCTGGCCCGTAAAATAATCCCATCCGCAAGATAATGCCCTTGCCGCTTGCGTCGATGAAACGCCTCATCTCTTGTTCCGCATCAAAGGGTCGCTTCCCGCGTATAATCGGCCATAAGACGATAAGGGTGTGTCATTTGTGACAGGGAAAAGTAAATTAAATAAAAACTTAAAAACCAAGGATGCATCGTTTGTTACTCAATTAATGTGTCTTCAGGTAAGGGTGGAGGACGAAGTGGGATGGGGGAAGACTGGATAATGGTGGTCGTGGTTGATCCATACAAGAGGAAGATATCGAGGAGGCGATCAAGCTGATCTATTGCCGGAATGTGAACCTTGAGCACAAAGCAATCCTCGCCGGTGACGCGATGACACTCCACAACTTCAGGAATCTGCCGGGCCAATTCAGCAATTCTGGGAAGCTGGCCCGAGTTTGGACGAATACGAATGTAGGCAGCAACAGGTAACCCGAGCGCCACAGGATTCAGCTCCAGGCGATAGCCTTGAATAATTCCGGCCTCCTCCAGGCGACGAACACGCTCAGTAACAGCGGGCGATGACATGCCAATGCGGCGGCCCAGTTCCGACATAGTCAGACGAGGATCGCGCTGTAACTCTTCCAGCAGGCGACGGTTGACGACATCAATTTCTGGATTTACCGAATTGTAAGTAAAAATCCTCTTTTCCTTTAAATATTCAGGCATATGGTCAGTATCTCCTCAAATACGCTATGTATTTTCACCGATTTTCATCGTACCATTGTAGCATAATACAAAACAAGAGTGAGGGGAAAAACATGATTGCAATAAGAAAAGCTAATGTGACCGAGAAGATTCCACCACACGCCTTTTTCCTGGTGAGCGCGGTCTTCCACTATCTGGGACCGGCATTCGCAGTCCTCCTTTTTACACATATCTCTGTCCTCGGCGTGGCATGGCTACGCATCGCGAGTGCGGCTGTCGTCTTTGCTCTATGGCGTCGACCATGGCGTATGTTCATGAGCGTTCCATGGCCCAAAAGACGTATTCTGCTTGCGCTGGGAGTTGTGCTTGGCCTTATGAACGCCTGCTTCTATCTCGCTATCGCGCGCATTCCGCTGGGAACAGTGGGAGCAATCGAATTTATAGGTCCTATTATCCTGGCCTCACTCGGTGCACGCACTCCGCGCAACATCGGAGCACTAGTTCTAGCCGCCTCAGGAGGATGGCTACTGACGGGCGCAAGGTTTGAGGGGGAGCCGCTGGGCTTCGTATTTGCCTTCGCAAACTGCATTTTCTTTATGCTCTACGTAGTGCTGGGACACCAGATCGCCGAGGACGGTGGCTCAGCCGGTATCGACAGGCTCGGTGCAGCAATGCTGATCGCACTCGTGGCTGTGAGCCCAATTGGATTCAAGGATGTTTTGCCAGCGCTCACACAGCCCCTCCTGCTTCTAGCGGGTATTGGTGTTGGTATCTGTTCTTCAGTCATTCCCTATGTATGTGATCAACTGGCGATGGCTCGTTTGCCGCAGGCAACATTCGCCCTGCTACTCTCCTTGCTTCCTGCGTCTGCAGCCATCATTGGTGTTGTTGTCCTGCGCCAGATCCCAACGCTTATAGATATCGTGGGTATTCTGCTTGTTGTGGGCGGAGTCATACTTCATAAGGAAGCTGAAGCTCGACCGGTAAAGAAAGAACTAACCACTTCATAGTTTATTTACATACTAAAGGCGTACTTTCTTTAGAATTGATGCAAGTGTTTTATATTTATTTAAATTACAAATAAGTTTTTGCCGGGGAGGAAACGATGTTGG
>CAXTXB010000363.1:1992-6354 GCA_964247965.1 uncultured Dictyobacter sp.
GTGCCAGGGCCACACTGCCCTGGCACAGTTCATTTATGCCCCTCGACGAACTTTAACGCCCGCAAATTTACCAAGCCAATTTAGGGCGTAGGCGAGATATGCAGGCGCGTTGGCGTGGACATATGGATTTTCGGAGCTGAACAGGTTGCTCAGATGTTTGATGATGTAGAGGGCGGTGAAAACCTGGAGCCGATCGGCGTAGTGCTCTGGCAGAGGGCGGACGCGCTCGTAGCCTTTGAAGAAGGCCTGGCGCATGGCGTTTTCGTCTTCGCGCGCGGCAAGGTCGCTCAGGGTAATGGCGATGTCAAAGAGGTAGTAGCTCCAGCAGCAGTCGTCGAAGTCGATGGCGCGCACGTCACCTTTGTAGAACAGGTAGTTGGTGTGTTGCAGGTCGCCGTGTACCAGGCCGTATTGCTGCTTATCATCGGGGATTGCACTCATCTCTTCATGTATACGGGTGGCGGCGGCTGTAAAGATGCGTTGCTCACGTTTGCCAATTGAACCGTCGCAGCGGCGGGCGACAAAGTCGGGATTCAGGACGGTTGTAGGTCCGAGCAACTGCACCCACTCCCACTGCGGGCGTACAAAGTCGGCGGGGGGTATAAAAGAGCTGGCCTGTTCATGTAAACGGGCCTGGAAGGTTCCTACTCGTTCGAAGAGGGCGGGCGAGAGTCTTGTATCCATAAAGCGCCCTTCGACCCAGCGAAACAAGACGCAGCGGCGCACCTCCGGCACTCCTTCGACCGCCACCTCCGTCACCAATGCTCCCTTACGCGCCGGCACGGGTTCCGGTACGACGAGATTTGTCTCCGCACGTATGATCGAGAGCCAGAGTAACTCGGATTGCAGCATGTCTACAGCTGATCCCGTTTGATCACTGAGGCGTAAAACGAAACGCTCCTCGCCCGATGGGCTTTACCGAGACAAAGTCGTCACCCGAAACAGGGTATTGCGATGGTGAGAGAGGAGCGCAAGACGCGCGCCGCCGATATCATAGTGTATCAATGCGGCTTCAGCAAGAATCCGCATCTGGCGAACCTGGCTGTTATAGTTCGTGTATTCTATATTATTCATCAGGCATGGCTCGTTTCCGGCTTGCGCGACGCGTGATAAGATGCCGTCCGATTTTTATAAGGTACAGGTTTCCTTCTTCTCTCTCCACATTTATCGTAGGATGTTTGCTCACTCTCCACACTCCACACCTCTTTTTCTCAAAAACTTCCTTATAGATACAGGTTATCACTCAGCTAGATGGACATGACTAGCTGCGATCTGGCCCACCTCTTTGACAGGGTCGTAAAATTTTTCTCTACCTCTAGATTATACACTAGAAAACAGGCATTTGCATACGCCGGGGAAAAGCTCTTAGATGATTAAATCTCTCCAATGCAGCTATAGGTCATCCCGCACATTTTAGAAATGATGAACATAGTGTGGAACCGGGGATTTTTTAGGCGGGGGGGGGGGAGAAAGTTAATAGAGGTGCTCAATGTCGAGTTTAGAACCCTCGTGCAGGATGACGGGCTCCTTGAATACGAGCGACATGATTCCCTGTTCCCAGGTGCCTGTGGTAGAAAGCTCTGTTTCATTCAAAGAAACCCGGGCATCGCCATTGGGTCCGCTCAAAGAGAGCCGCGCAATATGTATACTTCCGTACATGCAAGAAAGCCTTGTGCGTAACCGTTTATCATCCTTCCCTTGCTCAAACGTCCCCCAACCGGAGCCGGTGATGAAAGGTGCATGCAGCTCAGTCTGCATCTGCGCAGGGGCGAAGGAGAGCGCTTCCTCCAGGGCATTATAGCGGAAGCCCGTGAGTGCCTCCAGCACGGACCACCCGGCCATTGCACGTGAGTAGTGATCCCCGCACTCAATCTCGTTGTATGGATTGCGACGAGTGCCGTTGTAACGCTGGCGCAGCGCGCTGAGTACGCTCAAACCCTCTTCTACAAAGCCCTCCATGATACAGTGTGCGCCAACGTGATATTCCATACCGGTCCACACTTCATCACAATAGCGCACAGGAACCTCGGGCCGGCCGCCGTGTGGCCATGTGCAGACGAGCAGTCCACTATCATCGCGATCAGCGAAGACACGATAGCCATGCTCAAAGCCACGGAAGCCGTGACGCAGGTTGTATCTGACAATGGATTGCAGCGTGGTCTTGACGTGTTGCTCCGGCAGAATATATCCCAGGTCTAACAGATGCGCCCACCATTGGCCAAAGAGTTGATCGGCCAGGCAGCCCTCACCAAATTGATCCTCTGGAGGAGCTGCCGGATCGATAAGCTGGATGTAGTATTCATCGTTCCAGAGCAGTTCGTCGTAGCGAGCGCTTCCGCGCTCAAATAGCTGCCGCCAGTTCTGTGCGAGATCTGCTTCGCCTTGAATTTTGGCTATCTCCTCGGCGGCGCGCAGGGCTGCTAGCCAGAGCGCACCAATATAAATATTGGGGCCGTAGAAGGCAATGTCATAGGTGTTGGGCTGCTCGCCTTGCAAGACACCGTCTTGATCCTCATCCCACTTTGTTATGATATAGTTTACCAGTCGCTTCACACGCGGCCAGAGTTGATCCAGCCAATCTTTCCCTGCCCCCTGGCGAACTTCGCGATAGACTTTGAGAATTGTACCTAGCATGCCGTCTAGAGCAGGATTGGTGGGACCGCCAATGACCTCGTTCCAGAATTGAGGCAAGTACAAGGGCAAAACGGTACGATGAGGGATGTAGCCTTCAGGAGCTTGAGCGTGCATCAGGTCGGTTTCCCGCATGCTCTGTTCAAGCCTGGGGAAGAGCCGCGAGAGCGCCATCTCATAATTCCAGACATGCGTACAGTTGAGCGGGCACGATCCTCCAAAGGTTGCGTTCCACATGGATGTCGAGAGGCCAAGCGAGCCCTCGAAGCCGTAGAACCTGCCATCCTCTGTCCAGAACGTGGTTGGGCTGCGCATAAGCGTGCCCTGGGCCGCCAACGCTTCAGCCAGCCAATCTGGCAGTGTACTATGATAGATACCCTCTGCCCATTTGCGCGATCTCGCTTCTAATTGCTGTTGATGCTGGATGATGTACTCGGTGACCTCCAGCGCATCTCCAAAGCGCGCAGCGTAGGCGTTCCCCAGCCAGAAGCGGCTCTTGCCATAGTCGCGGCGCGGCCCGAACTGGTCGAAATTCAGGTAGCGATTGGGAAAATACCAGCTGATGATGAACGTAATGCGCGTTGTTTCTCCTGGTGCGAGTGAGAATGGCACGGCCATACCGCCATTCCATGTCTCTCCCGCCGGGCTGGCTCCGTCCGGTATCGCGAGGCGATTCTTGTTGATAAAGGGCCTGTTGTGCTTTTGTTCGTTTAAATGTTTGCGCGGATTGAAGCCTTCGATGAAGCGCATGAATTGTTCCGGGGTGGTCCAGCGCTCATACGTTCTGGTGCCTGGCTCCAGGCAGGTAAGTACCATCTGTCCAGCGCCGGGATTATCATCGGCGAGGGCGGGATTCTCCATTACTAAGGCGGTATAGCCTGCTCTGCTGTGTACCTGGTTGATATTGCCACCGTAGAGGGGGCAACGATTGCCGGCGATGGGGGTTAAGCCGTCCCAGCCAACGGCATTTTGCAGGGTAGCACCTATGCAGCCATTAACTTCATGCGCCCAAAGGTTGCGCAAAGTAAAGGTGAAAAGGATAGCCGGGAACCCGCTGTTCTCTGCATCCAGGGGCACAAAAGGAGAATATGCATCCAGGCCGATCTCAACAGGCAAGGCCGCATCTTCGTATTGTATACGAGCAAATGGATAGGCCCCGGTGAATGTTGTGCGCTCGACACCCTTGAACTTCTCAAGCAGCACCCGCTGTTCTGCTGGAATAGAGTCGTCATTCACCAGGGGCGTGGAATCCTCCGCACGTTCCAGAATCTCACGAGATTGTAAGATACGAATTTCGTTCAAAGGTGGTTCGGGGAACATAGTGCGGATCGCAAAAAAACTATCGGGCACAAAACCCTGATGATTAATCTGATTGACCATCTGCCACTGCCTGAGACCACCATCACCGCCAAGAGCGATCTGACCAGCACCAATTCCTCCGAGTGGCATTGCCACATGGCGCAGCGCCTCCCCTTTATACATATATCCAGACGCGCCCTGGCCGGTAGATGTAAGCCTGGAGACTAAATCTGTCATAGAATACCTCCTTAACGGGCTATTCGTGCATTCATCCCGCGTAGCGACAATCCCTCGCTCTTGTGCACACCTTCGGCGTAACTTTCTTTTGAATTAATAATATTTTCTACATCTCTAGCATTTCTACATTCTTTCTTTTGCGCAATGCGCAAAAGAAAGAATGTAGAAATGCTAGAGATGTAGAAAATATTATTA
>CAXTXB010000364.1:0-3766 GCA_964247965.1 uncultured Dictyobacter sp.
CTCATAATATAATCAGTAAAAAGAGAAAATTGTGTGAGGAAAATCAAACATATTTTTGGGGGGCGCTGAAGGATATCAAGGAGCAATGCAATCATGATCGAAGAAAACTTGTTACAGCAGAGTAAGTGGGAAGAGCGCTGGCACCCACTGCGCGAGGAGTGGGTCGTGGTAGCAGCCCACAGGCAGAATCGGCCCTGGATCGGTGAGACGGTTTCGATTAAGGACAAAGACATTCCAGAGTATCAGGCCCATTGCTATCTGTGTCCAGGCAATAGCCGTGTCTCCGGGGCCACCAATCCTGTTTATAAGAGTGTATATGTCTTCGACAACGATCATCCTTGCGTAGGAGAAAACGCACCAGCACATCCACAAGAGCCGCTCTCGCCGTATCGGGTGCGTCCAGCACAGGGAATAGCGCGAGTCATCTGCTATAGCCCCCGACATGACCTGACCGTTGCCGAGATGTCTCCACAGGCAATTGAGACGGTGGTAGAGGTCTGGCAGCAGCAAACAGTCGATCTGGGAGGACGCGCGGGAATCAAGCACCTGCTCTTCTTTGAGAATAAGGGCGAGGTTGTCGGTGTCTCCAATCCGCATCCGCATGGTCAAATTTATGCCACCAATTTTGTATTCAAAACAATCGAAACGGAGCTCCTGGCCTCGCAACGCTATGCTAACGAAACGGGACGCCAGCTCTTCAGTGGGATTATCAACGCTGAGCAGAAGGATGGGCGGCGGATCCTCTTCGAGGATGAGCATACCATTGCCTTTGTCCCCTACTTTGCACGCTATGCCTACGAGGTTTACCTCGCACCCAAGCGGCGCGTCGCCCATGTCTCAGACCTTTCCGCACAAGAAGTGACTTCGCTGGCACGTGGATTGAAAAATGTCGCTGTACGCTTCGATAACCTCTGGCGGATGTCCTTTCCATACGTGATGGTGCTGCACCAGGCTCCCCATGACGGAGAATACAACGATTACCACTTTTTCATTGCCTTTCATCCACCGCTCCGCCAGCCCAGCGTCTTAAAGTACCTGGCAGGACCAGAGATCGGCGGCGGCAATTTCATCAGCGATACTCTGCCAGAGGAAAAAGCGGCAGAATTGCGAGCTCAGTCCACGACTCACTATCGAGAACAGGAGTAACAAGATGATTCGCTCTGTAGACACGCTACTCAAGAGTATCCGCGCCATTCATGAAGCTATTCGAGCAGAGGTCGTGGCAACCTGTGAGCGCACAGCACTCGATGTTTTGAGCGCTATCGTGGCGGAGCAGGCGGGAGATGCAGTTTTTGCGATTGACCGTGTGTCAGAGGCCGTACTGCTCAAGTATTTTGAGGAGCTGGGTCAACATTGGTCGTTTGTCCTGGTTGCCGAAGGAGTGGGAGAGGATGGCGTCGTGGTCTTTCCGCACGGCTCTGAGCCGGATAAGGCGGAGCTACGCATCATTATCGATCCAATTGATGGAACGCGTGGCCTCATGTATCAGAAGCGTCCAGCCTGGATCTTAACGGGTGTCGCAGTAAATAGGGGGCCACAGACTAGCATAGCAGATATCGAACTGGCCATACAGACGGAGATTCCCCTGGTCAAACAGCACCTCAGCGATAGTCTGTGGGCAATCAAGGGGCAGGAGATCGGGGGTGAACGCTACAATCGTCTCACAGGCGAACGAACCACCCTCAGGCCACTCCCATCGCAGGCACCCAGCATTGGGCAGGGCTATGGCGGCATCTCACGCTTCTTTCCAGGTGCGCGGGCTGAACTGGCAGCAGTAGATGATGAAGTCGTCAAGCGCGTGCTCGGACCTGGTAAAGCAGGACAGGCCCTGGCATTCGAGGACCAGTACATCTGCAGTGGAGGACAGCTCTACGAATTATTGATGGGACATGACCGTTGGATCGCAGACCTGCGTCCCCTGGTCGAGCCCTTCCTTAACTTACGTGGAGAAGCGCTCGGCCTATGTTGCCATCCTTACGATCTATGTACTGAGCTTGTTGCGCGTGAGGCTGGCATCATCGTCACCGACGAAAACGGTAAGCCGCTGGCCGCCCCCTTAGATGTTACAACAAACATGTCCTGGATTGGATATGCGAATAGAGCTATCTATGAACAGGTTGCGCCCACATTAACATCCATTTTAGAGCAAAGGCTCAACCAGTGAAGGTCGAGCCTTTGCTCTAAAATGGATGTTAATGTGGGAAATGAAAGGGAAAGAAGGACAGAATGTGGCAGTATAAGCATCTTCTCCACAACAACACCGCAGCGGATGTTGAGCACTTTCTAAAGCGACTGAACAGTCAGAACTTAGACTTCTTTAGCGAGGATGCGCCGCTCTTTGTCGCGCGAGCCCCCGGACGGCTGGATCTTATGGGAGGCATAGCCGACTACTCGGGCTCACTTGTACTAGAAATGCCGCTCGCCGTGGCGACAACAGCAGCCGTACAGCGAGTATCCGAACCGACGATAACTGTATGCAGCACAGCAGCAACCGAGCTTGAGGAAGAACCCATCGTATCCCTACCTTTGGCAAGCTTTTACAAGCAAGGCAAAGCACTGAGCTATAGAGAGGCGCATACGCTGCTTGCCATCAATCCACGACAAATATGGGCCGCATACGTTCTAGGGGCTCTAGTGGCCTTACAGCACGAGTATGGGCTGCGTCCCGAGCATGGTCTGCGTATCCTTGTGGACTGCCAGGTACCAATTGGCAAGGGAGTTAGCTCTTCCGCAGCGCTAGAGGTCGCGGCGATGCAGGCTATCTGTGCCGCATATGACATTACCATCGAGGGCAGGGAGCTGGCGATCTTGTGCCAGACAGTAGAGAACCTTATCGTCGGCGCGCCATGCGGTGTTATGGACCAGATGACGGCAGCCTGTGGAGAAAATAACAGCTTGCTGGCGCTACTCTGTCAGCCGGCAGAGCTGCAAGAACCGGTTCCGTTGCCCGACGATATAGAGATCTGGGGCATCGATTCTGGTGTGCGCCACGCAGTCTCTGGAGCGGACTATGGCTCGGTGCGCATCGGTGCCTTCATGGGTTATCGCATCATCGCGGAGCTGCAAGGCTTCGCAATCACCCAGGGCGAGGATGACCATCTCACTATCGAAGATCCACAATGGCAAGGCTATCTCGCCAACATTCCTCCCTCGCTCTGGGAGATGAAATATCGCAGCTCTCTTCCCACCTCACTGCTCGGCGCGGCATTTCTAGAGCAGTACAAGGGATCGACGGATACAGTGACGCGTATTGATCCTCAGCGTACCTACTCGGTACAGCAGCCAACGGCCCACCCGATTTACGAAAATCATCGCGTGCAGCTATTTCGCGCCCTGCTAGCTCAACCGATATTAGATGAACATCAGATGGCGCTGCTGGGCGAACTCATGTATCAGTCACACGCAAGCTACAGCGCGTGTGGACTGGGCTCGAAGGGGACCGACGCTCTAGTAGATTTAGTACGTCAGGCTGGCCCGAGCGCACAGCTCTACGGAGCAAAAATTACTGGTGGGGGAAGTGGAGGAACAATAGCGGTCCTGGCACGGCGTGGAGCCCAAGGACAGATACAACGCATCGTCGAGCAATACGAAGGGCAGACAGGGCTGAAAACCACTCTCCTGCGCGGCTCCTCGCCCGGCGCAAAAGCATGGGGGATTCTGCAGCTTTTTAGAGCAAAGCAGCAATGACTCATCCAAAAATTGGATACCGTTGAGAAGCGTTTTTTTTGTGGGGGGGGTTTTTTTTGGGGGGGGGGGACGAAGGTCG
>CAXTXB010000364.1:3776-6305 GCA_964247965.1 uncultured Dictyobacter sp.
AACACACCCCCAAAAAAAAATGCTTCTCAACGGTATCCAATTTTTGGATGAGTCATTGCTGCTTTGTACATAAATAGACGCTATGCTACACTTGTGCTGTTTTCTAGCAGAATCTTCCACCATTTCAGCGC
Source organism: uncultured Dictyobacter sp. (assembly GCA_964247965.1). GTDB lineage: Bacteria > Chloroflexota > Ktedonobacteria > Ktedonobacterales > Ktedonobacteraceae > Dictyobacter. Next base: position 3,908 of record CAXTXB010000364.1, read on the forward strand.
AAAGAAAAGGATACTAATTCAATGCTTGACGACATACTTGCAAACAACCAACGATTTCTAGAGAATACCAATGTGCCTCATATAGGACACGCGCCGCGCAAACGTACTGCGATTATAACCTGTATGGACTGCCGCCTTGTAAATCTGTTTGAGCCCGCGCTAGGATTAGAGCGCAGCGATGTGCTTGAATTGCGCACAGCGGGCGCAACTATTTCCGTTCCTGATCGCCCTTATGCCGCAAACGATCTCATTCGTTCACTTGCAGGAGGTATCTACCTGCTTGGTGTACGCCAGGTGATCGTGGTCGGCCACACCGAGTGCGGACTGGCGAAGGTCGATCAAACGGCATTGATCGCCTCTATGCAAGCGCTGGGCGTCGATCCACAGCAGTTGATCAAAGAAGAGGATTTGGGGGATGTCAATGGGCTGCTTGAGTGGATCGGAGCGTTTAAGGATGTCCACGTGAACGTTCAGGAAGTTGTCAGCGCTATTCGCAGTAGTCCATTTCTACCAAAACTACCTGTCTATGGGCTAGTTATCGATATCAATACGGGGAAATTAACAGTGGTTGATAGGCCTGCACAGGCAACTATGTAAATGTAAGTTTAATACAATGTGGTACAATGCAGGTGAATCTGTTATGGGCTATCCGCATTGCATTTTCTAAAGAAGCGCACACTCGTGTACTCTAGTACTCCAGCACATCATTAAAAGGCAGTCGCTGTTTCTTTTTAAAAGAGAAGCAACCCAAAACGAAGAAGAATGCCCAGGCTTGGACGGAGCTTTCAGAGGACGCGCCTCTGAGAAGCCCCCGGCTTTAGCCATGGGGAGTCGTCACTTCAAGGCATACAAGAAAAGCAGAAAGGAGTTGTGGCGCTTCCTCTCTACAGCGAGGTGAGAGGTGTCACAAACGAAAAGGATGGCAAGTAACACACCAATCACAGTCGCTTACGGTGATGGTATCGGGCCAGAGATCATGGAGGCGACGCTCGACATTATTAAAGCAGCCGGTGCTAAGATCGATATCGAGACAATCGAGGTGGGCGAGAAGGTCTATCTACGCGGTATTAGCGCAGGCGTTGAACCTGGTGCATGGGAATCACTGCGTCGCACCAAAGTTTTCCTCAAGGCACCGATCACCACGCCCCAGGGTGGAGGCTACAAAAGCTTGAATGTCACCACGCGCACAACCTTTGGCCTCTATGCCAACGTACGCCCATGCGTCTCCTATTACCCATTTGTTGACACGAAGCATCCAACCATGGATGTTGTTATCGTGCGTGAGAACGAAGAGGACGCGTATACAGGCATTGAATACCGGCAGACGACCGACATGATGGAGACGTTGAAGCTGATCAGCCGCCCCGGCTCCGAGCGGATTATCCGCTATGCCTTTGAATACGCACGCAGTAATAAGCGCAAGAAGGTTACGTGCTTCATGAAAGATAATATCATGAAGCTCACCGACGGCCTTTTCCATAAGATATTCGACGAAATCAGTGCGGAATATCCAGACATTGAGAATGAGAGCTGGATCGTGGATATCGGCGCGGCCAAGATGGCAGATACACCAGAGGCATTCGACGTTATCGTCATGCCCAATTTATATGGCGACATTCTCTCTGATGTTGCAGCCCAGATCGCGGGTTCGGTGGGCCTGGCAGGCTCCGCAAACATAGGTGAACAGTTTGCTATGTTCGAGGCCATCCACGGTTCGGCTCCCCGGCGCGCCGGGCAGAACCTTGCCAACCCATCAGGGTTGCTTCTGGCCGCTGTGATGCTGCTGGTACACATCGACCAGCCGGATGTCGCGACCGCCGTCCACAATGCCTGGCTGCGCACAATTGAAGAGGGCATCCATACCTACGACATCTTCGTAGAGGGCGTAAGCAAGCAAAAAGTAGGCACAAAAGAATTTGCCGAAGCCGTTGTGGCACGCCTGGGACAACGACCAGAGACACTTAAGCCTGTAACCTATGTATCCGCGCCCAGGCAAGCTACAAGCGAACAAGTGGTCCAGCATCGCGCTACTGTGAAGAAAGAGCTGGTCGGCGTCGATGTTTACGTAGATTGGACGAAGGGCACTCCAGACGAGTTGGGAGCGGCAATGCAGCAGCATAACGACGATGGGCTGGAACTGCAATTGATCTCTAACCGTGGCGCACGCGTATGGCCCAATGGCATGCCCGAAACTTTCACGACCGATCACTGGCGCTGCCGCTTCCTGGCGAAGCGTCCCATCACACATACACAGATCACTGACCTCCTGCAGCATGTCGCCGATAGCGGTCTCGATTTCATCAAGATCGAGAATCTCTACAACTTCAACGGGCAAGCAGGTTACTCGTCGGTCTCCGGCGCATAGCTACAAGTTGCGCTAAATTTTTAATGGTTATAC
>CAXTXB010000365.1:0-6295 GCA_964247965.1 uncultured Dictyobacter sp.
GTATTTTTACCTGCTCTTTTTCCTGCTAGAGGCAGGAAAAAGAGCAGGTAAAAATACGCTGTGTATCATTTTTCAAAAATTTAGAATGACATTACTATAGACATGTTAATAGGGAGGAATAAGGTTAACGAACTGTATGATGAACAAGTTGAGCGGCAATTCCAACCGCAATAACCACCAGAGCAATAGCAATGACAACGAGGGTGGCAGTTATAAGCTGCTGACGCCATGTACTCTGCTGCGGCTTCTCGGGAACATAAGGGACAGGAACAACCTCATCCCAATTTTGCAGGGCACTTTCCATCTCGCGCATCGACTTATAGCGTTTCTCCGGATCGCGACGAATAGACTTCATAATCACAGTAGCCAGTTCGGGGGATAAATCGGGGCGAGACTGCAGAATAGAAGGCGGGTCCTGGGTAGCGTGTTGATTCATTACGGCAAAAACATTTTCACCCTCAAAGGGAGGATGGCCGCTCAACATCTCGTAGAGAATAACACCTGTAGCATAGATATCCGAGCTCGCAGCGCCTCGCTCACCTTTAATTTGCTCAGGAGACATATAATCGGGAGTCCCAACCGTACCAGTCAATCCACGCCACGTTACGCGCCGGGCACCTTCGAGCAGAGCCACACCAAAATCGATCAGCTTAATATTCCCATCATCCTCAACCATAATATTTTCAGGCTTAATATCCCGATGGAAGATGCCGCGCTCATGACAATAGGCTAAAGCATCGCAGATTTGCAGAACATAGCGGAGCGCCTCAGAAGTGAGGAGTGGCTTACCATCGTGATCTTCCAACACTTCACGCAGCGTACGACCCTTAATATACTCCATCACTAAATACTCATCGCTACGTTTCTCGCTGGTATTGAGCATATGTTGAATGTGGGGATGATCGACACGATTGCCAATTTCAGCCTCGCGCTTATAGCGTTCGTAGACACCGACATTACCAATCAAATCATCATTAGGGAATTTCAAAACCACACTTTGCTGATCATGGAGATCACGAGCGAGGTAAACGCGACTCATACCACCATGCCCAAGCATGCTGATAACCTCATAATGATCTATCTGAGCTCCTGGTGTATATGCAAGCGTCATGGGCTCTACACATTCTTCTCAAGAAAAATAGACAGTAGTAATGTAACGCCACAAGTATAGCATACCAGGACGCAAACACCAAGGGCAAAAATGCCCAAATTCTACTGCCTCAGGGAGACAAGAGCAAGTACCAGCTCGATCAAAACAGATACTTGCTCTTTCGGGTCGAGATGCTAGATACTTAGTCTCCGCTACCCGTGCTCAACTTAATCTCGTTTTTCTCTTTATAATCCTCCGGATGTAAGATAGGAATACCCTTCGTCAGCTTGCGGGCATACAGGAAGCCGAAGCCAACCACCAGCCAGATGAGCGAGAAGACGATAGCAACGATTACATTTGTCTGTGCCGCGCCACCCTGTGTAATGGCGAAGTAAATCACGCCAAGCAGCATAGCGATATTGAGGATAGCGCCCAGAATAGGAGCAATCACCGTACCAAACATGCTTCGGTTCGCGACGCCGGCGAAGGCAACCACGCAGACGATACAGGTCAGGCCGTACAGGATAAACGTCCCGATGTTCGAGATCAGAGCAATCTGAACCAGGTTATTTGCATTAAGCACGCCGTAAGAGCCAATAATAGCAGAGAGCACCGTCAGAACAATGACACCAACATGTGGAGTGCGATACTTCCCATGCAAGAAGCCGAATACAGCCGGTAGCTCTGTGTCTTTACCCATCGCATAGGTTACGCGCACACCGGTATTCAGGCAGGAAAGCGCCGTACCAACCAGGGCGATAACCACGCTCAAAGCCAGGATAGTCGCGAATGCAGTACCAAAGCTGCCACCAAAGATCTGGGCCAGGTCACCGATAGGAGCGATAGAGGCAAAGGCCGCATCAAATCCCTTAATAGCATGGCCAGCAGCATCTTTCGCCACGTAGTAATCGCCCATAGAGAAGTTCGCAGCAAAGTACTCGAAAAAGTAGAAAATCACGGCTTGAATAACGAGCGAGATAATATCACGCTGTGGGTTTTTCGTCTCGGCGGCAAGGGCAGTGGCAGATTCAAAACCAACGACGAGCAAGATAGCGATTGTTGACTGATAGAGAAGGCCGTTGAAATCATGTGGGACTAACACGCTCAACGCGTTTGGATGAACATAATTAAGTGCAGGATGCTGCAGACGGAAGACAATAGCGACAATACCAAAAGAAAGTAGTGCTATAATCTGGATCACGTTGATCACGATATTAGCCACCGTCGAGCCAGTAACTCCAACATAGGCAATAGCGCCAACAACCAGCGAGAAGACCACACAGAGTGTAATCAACTGAACAGGAGTGCCAAAGCCTGGGATAAAGAAACTGATAAGGTAGGCAAGCACACTACCCATGAAGGCCACCATCACTCCTGGATAGACCCAGTAGTAGAGATGCGAGGCCCACCCTACGATGAACTTGGCTAAACGAGCAAACTTGAAAGAACTATGCTCTTCTTTATGCAGAACTGCAACTTCAGCATAGTAGTACGAACTGCCAGTACCAGCTTCGGGATAGCGCCTGGAAAGTGACGCATAAGCTACAGCCGTCAAGAGCGCAATAATGGTTGCAATGAAAACAGACGCCCACATACTTGTTGCACCAGTACCAGACTGGGATTCAAAGGTCGTCCAGAGGAAGGCACCTGGCGCAATCAACGCCATAGCATTGATCGTCACGCCAGTGAGGGAAAGGGTGGGCTTCATCCCGGTTTCGGTTGCCTGAGCTGCCATGTAGTTCTCCTTCTTGTCTATGTCTCTTACGCAAGAATCGGTGGCGTCATTACCACGTGGCATAGCATCGGAGCTGAGGGCGAGAGGGAGAGGCGCAGCCATTGCACCGCTCGCGGCTTCTCTTTCAGAATAAGTGCGGTGATAGATATGTGAACATGTATATAGATGCCAACACATCTATATGTACCTGTCCATACACATTAAGAATATAGTCAAAAGTGCCTATAGGTGAAGTATACGAATCGACCATAGGAAAAAGAACATGCAAATTAGCAGAAGCTTCTATACCTATTTTTGGGCAACTTGCACAAGCGTGACTAAAGCTTTTCTCAATATTGGCTAAAGAAAGTGAGTAAAACCCTAAAAATTTCTGAAAATTGATCTTTTGACATTTCTCGATCGTCGATGATACTTTGTATAAAGTGCATATAGCTCCCTGGAAAACAAGAATGTGCTAGAATAATGTGAACCATAGATATGCTTCAGCCACAAGGAACGTGGCGGCAAAAGGGAAGAGGGTCCTTGGCAAACAAAGGCGTAGTGCAAGGAGACAGAAATGTATAGCTCTTCTGTAGGAAGACACGTTTATATACCGTAAGGACAAAACATGTCGGAATTAGATTACCGCCGCGAGAAAGATGCTCCCCTGCGTCATGACATACGGACATTGGGGAACGCCCTGGGACGTGCAATTCAGCAATATGGTGGAGAAACTGTCTTCACAACTGTTGAACAATTGCGCAGTAGCTGTAAACGCTTGCGCGACTACACCGAGCGTTTAGAACAGGGCTCGATCATCGAAGAACTTCAAACTCAAAATGAGATTGACATCCTGACGCAAGAAATTGCTTCCACGGTCAATAACTGCGATCTGGATACTGCAATCGATGTAATCAGAGCATTCACTATCTATTTTCATCTCGTTAACACCGCAGAACAATATCATCGTATACGCCGCCGCCGTATTCACGAAATCGATCCTAATAATAGGCCGCAACGTGGCTCTATTGCGGCTCTTATCAACTTTCTTAAGAAGAACGAGCTAGATGCGAACACGCTGCAGACTCTTCTTAACCAGCTAGCCATTGATCTCGTCTTCACCGCCCACCCAACCGAAGCCACCAGGCGCAGCCTCATTACCAAATCACAACACATCGCCGAGCTACTAGCAGAAAATGATCACAAAGAGATCATGACACCACGTGAGCAGGCGCAGTGGCAGCGTAACCTCGATACTGTCATAGACCTGCTCTGGCGAACCGACGCAGTGCGGCAGGTGAGGCTGCAGCCAATCGACGAGATCAAGATGGGTATCTACTACCTGGACGAGATTCTTTACGATGCGCTGGCGGATCTCTATAGCGAATTTGAAGAGCTCCTACACAAAGAATATCCCGATCTAAGCGTCCCGACTTTTTTAAGAATAGGCTCCTGGATCGGCGGAGATCAGGATGGCAATCCTTTTGTCGGGCCACAGACTCTGCTAAGCGCACTACAGCTGCAGCGCGGCTATGTCATTGATCATTATCGTGCGTCCCTCTACAACCTGGCAAGAGAGTGCTCGCAATCTGTGAATCACGCGCATATCTCTCAAGAGCTGCAGCAATCGCTACAACATGACAGAGAGCGTCTCCCCGATTATGCACAAGAGCTGGGAGAGCAAAGTGTTCTCGAACCTTACCGCGCGAAGTTCTCATTTATGTGGAAGCGATTGGAGGCAACGCGAGCGCTAGACCAGCAAGCGGTCTCAAAGGTGCATGATGACCAGCAGGAATATAGAAGCGCCGATGAATTGCTAACCGATCTGCGGCTGGTGCGCGATAGCCTGCTAATGGATGGCGAGCGCGCCCTCGCCCATGGATCGCTCCTGAAACTTATTCGGCAGGTAGAAATTTTTGGCTTCTACTTCGCCGCCCTCGACGTACGCCAGCATAGTGAACGGCACGCCGCCGCCCTCGCCGAGCTGCTGCGCGTTACTGGTTTACGAGATGACGACTATATGAAAAAAGAGGAAGAGGAAAAAATCGCCATTTTGGAGAACCTTTTGCGCGATCCGCGTATCCTCAACCGACCAGGCTTAGAGCTCAGTCAGCAGACCAGCCATATCCTCAACACGTTCCAGGCTATTCGGCACGCGCGCGAAGGCTTTGGCACACAGGCCATCACCTGCTATATTATCAGCATGACCCATAGCGTGAGCGATATACTGGAAGTACAGTTTTTTTGCAAAGAGGTGGGTATTTTCGATCTCCCCATCGTTCCGCTCTTCGAAACTATTGATGACTTGCGTGGCTGCACTGAGATACTAGAGACGGTTTTTAGCAAACCAGTCTACCGCAGCTATGTCGAAAATTGCCGTGATGTTCAACAGGTAATGCTTGGGTACTCTGATAGCAGTAAAGATGGAGGCATCCTGACATCAAGCTGGGAGCTCTACCAGGCGCAGAGCAGGCTTGCGGTGCTGAGTCAGCAGTATAATATTGGCATCACTATCTTTCATGGTCGTGGTGGAGCGATTGGTCGCGGTGGAGGGCCAATCTACGAAGCGATTCTTGGACAACCACCCCGTTCAGTGAACGGACGCATGCGCATCACAGAACAAGGTGAGATGCTCTCTTTTAAGTATGGGCTCTACGACATAGCGATCCGTAACATGGAGCTGGTCGTAGCTGGCGTTGTGCAGGCGAGCACGCCAGGTGAGAAGATCATAGAGACACAGGTACATCCACGTGCAACGCAGGATTGGATTGATAGCATGGAGCACCTCTCAGAGAGCGCCCATCAACGCTATCGCAAACTCATCTATCAAGATCCATCCTTTGTGAGCTTTTTCGAGCAGGCAACGCCCATCCTCGAACTAGGCTGGCTCAATATTGGCTCACGACCAGGCCGGCGCACAATGAGTCGCGCGATCGAAGACCTGCGGGCAATTCCCTGGGTCTTCTCCTGGATGCAGAGCCGCTATGTGCTGCCAAGCTGGTATGGAGTCGGAGGCGCACTAGAAGAGTACATCAATGAGCAGCCTGAGCGGCTACTGCAACTGCAACAGATGTACCGGCAGTGGCCTTTCTTGCGCGCATTCATCGATAATCTGCAGATGACCCTCTCAAAGGCAGATATGCCGATCGCACAGTACTATGCCCAGCTTGTAGATGACGTAGAGCTGCGCGAGCGCATCTCACATGAGATCCGGCAGGAGTATGAGAGGACGCGACAGATGGTCATCAGCATCGTCGGCGGCAAGAGCCTTTTGGATAACACCCCGGTGCTGCAAGAGTCAATCAAGCGCCGCAATCCCTACGTAGATCCGCTGAGCTACTTCCAGGTCACCCTGCTCAAGCGGCTCCGAGCATTGGGTGGCCCACTCACGCTCAGCAAGGACGAGCTGCAAGGAGCAACCCCAGACGACCAGGAACGGTCTCGCCTCACCTACGCTGTGCTGCTCACCATCAACGGAATCGCCGCCGGAG
>CAXTXB010000366.1:0-3013 GCA_964247965.1 uncultured Dictyobacter sp.
GCGTAAAATATGTATAATGAGCAAAAATAATAGTTTATGTATAATAATTTGAAAGGAAGGAAAGAGATTTCTTACGTCATACTTAAAATTTCTTATTAGAAGCAATATTACCACCTCAAGGCAAATAACGATAGGCATATAAATATTAACGTGTCCCGATGCGGGCTTATGATAGCACAAGAAGTGCTACTGGAAATAACTAAAGTTGAAATACAGCCGTATATATGCCGTATATATAATGAACGGGATTTATGAGGCAATGGAGAATTATGGCCTGGACATCGCTTACCGATCGTATCAATAATCTACCACTTATCTTAGTCGGCCCCATCGTGCGGCGTACAGAGCCAGAGCTTGTGACCGTCTGGCTCGCGCTAAAAGAGGCGCGTGATGTTACGCTGCGTATCTACGCGCGCGATCCATCTGGCCAGCTTACGCAACAGATGGAGGGGAGGCATACAACTATTCGTCTTGGTGATAATCTTCATCTTGTTGCGGTTACTGCTCATACAGAGGATAACGATCTCGCATGGGGACAGCTCTACTATTATGATCTATTTTTCTCTGCTGCCCATACAACACAAGATCCGGCTAGACCAGATTTACAGCCCACCGACCATCTTGTAACGCCGGGAATCCTTACCACAGATCTTACCGAAAAAGATCCACTGCAAAGATTGACCTACCCCGGCCATCCTCTGCCAGGTTTTATGCTGCCCGCCAAAGATGTGCACGACTTGCGCATCGTTCATGGCTCATGTCGCAAGCCGCATGGTGTTGGCAAGGAGATGCTCTCTGCGCTTGATACGATTATCGCTGCAGCTAACAGTGAGCCAACGAGCGTGGCACAGCGTCCACAACAGCTTTTTTTGACGGGTGATCAGATTTATGCCGACGATGTTGGCGTACCGCTCTTATTCGCGCTAATGGATGCGGGCCAGGTATTGTTCGCAGGCAATCAAGTCGAGCTGCTGCCAGAGGTGAATTGTCCTGCTAGCCAGTTGTTACCAACGACGCGTAAAGAGATCGTGAATAATACAGCCCGGTTGACATCCTCAAAGGGAGATAATCATCTCTTATCTCTGGCGGAGTTCGCGGCAATGTATCTATTCAACTGGTCGGATGTGCTCTGGCCAGACGATCTGGTGACTACGGAAGAGCTGTGGGTGATCTATCCAGAGCTACAGCCAGCTGAGGGGAAAAGGGAAAGAGTGCGCTCATCTTATGCAGGAGTCAGCGGACGCCTGCAGGCCTTTCGCGCACAACTTCCAGGTGTCCGCCGCGCGCTTGCCAATATCTCGACTTATATGATCTGCGATGATCATGATATAACCGATGACCTGTTCCTAGACGGCGCGTGGTGTCAGCAGGTGTTAGACAGCGCGCTTGGTTGTCGCATTATGCGCAATGGCTTGCTAGCTTACGCCCTTTTCCAGGCATGGGGCAACGTTCCAGCGCAGTTTGCAGGCGTCCAGGGCTCCACCCTATTACAAGCTATCGATGCCTGGCGAGGAGACAACGAAGACCAGCGCGTCTCGCTGATTGAGGAGATCATCGGATTGCCCGAAGCGTTTGGCGGCGTCGGGTCGCTACAACGTTCAATGCGAGCACTCCGCTGGTACTATACCTATGATGGCCCGAACTATCAGCTTATCGCCATGGATACACGTATGGAGCGCCACTACCGCGCCCCCACCGACTTCCCCGGCCTGCTCTCGCCGCAAGCTCTGCGTACGCAGCTCGCTATGAATAGACGCGAGGATGCGGAGGTAACTATTATTCTTTCAGCCACCCCGGTGCTGGGTGTAGACTTTGTTGAGAACATTCAGTTTTGGAGTCGCTGGCAGGTAAAAGATAACTATTCTTTCGATCGCGAGGCCTGGGCACTCGAATGGGGAACGTTTCAGCAGTTGCTGCAGACAATCAGCCCTATGCAGCGTGTAGTATTTCTGTCGGGCGATGTGCACTATGCCTTTGGTTCGAGCCTGGAGTACTGGAATCGACATACGAGAGAGGCTGCCAGGCTGGTCAACTATACATCCAGTCCCTTCTGTAACGAGGGGGCGGGCGCGCAGATCTCGGTCCTGGCGCTGGGCTATCCTCGCTTACGGCGCTTACTGCAGCGTGGCAAAGCGCTCGATTTCTTTGTCTGGGATGTCGTGGGCGAGGATCATCATACGCTTAATTATCTACTTACGCTGATACGCAAACAGTCTTACCGCTTCTGGTGGGCCATCCCCAGATTAATCGCGACCCGGCGTTCATCGCACGAAATCGTTCTACCAGCGTGGGGATGGCTAAAAGGAGCCTTTGATATTCTGCCGCCCGATAAAAGCTATCGTCTTTACTATCTACCTAATACTTTAATCAGGGCAGATGAGCGCGATCACCGGCCACATACAAACCTTTCCCGCTTGATCCTCAGACCGCTACGCACAGCCCTGCAGGGCATCACACTCTTGCAGAGCAGAACAGAGGTAGCACGCAGGAGTCTACAGCGCACCACCGCTACACTGGATAAAAAAGCTCCTACCTCGCTCCAGCATCGCACCAGTAACCTGCTGGAACAGGCTATTGACAGCACCGAGTTTATCGAACGCCGACTCGACCGCCCCCGGCAGAGTCTTGTCGATGCCCTGCTTCACTCTGAAACATGGCTGAGCCGCTGGAAGGCCGGCAGCTTGATCGTGGGCTACAACAACATTGGAGAGATCAGCTTCGATTGGAGTGCAAGCGAAAAAGTGGTTAAGCAAAAACTCTGGTGGTATAATCCTGATGCGCTAGACGAGCTACAATCTACTGAATACCGCGAAACGCTCACCCTCCCTAAAATCGAAGACGAGCCTTCCCTTCCATAGAGAATATTTTTCATTCATTTTGCTTTTCTACAAATGATGGGCAAAGCCCATCATTTGTAGAAAAGCAAAATGAATGAAAAATATTCTCTTAAAAACCTCACAAAAACCTCACAGGAACCTCCCGAAGGCCTCATTCTGACGAAGAGCTACTATGT
>CAXTXB010000366.1:3023-6285 GCA_964247965.1 uncultured Dictyobacter sp.
ATAATCGAATTACTTGGATACCTCCGCGCTCGTGTACACGTAGTATGCGCGTGGTATACATGTAGAAGCAAAGCAATATCCATAGCGCATGTTCCTGAAAGCGACGGTGGTGAGTAGTATTTAAGAGGAGGTTAAGCTGGGAACTATGGATCAAGCAGACGAGAAGGAGAATGGAGCGCAGCCGCTCCTGAAGATCACGACCTTCGGCGAATTTACACTGGAGCAACTGATCCCTTCTCCACCGCATATTCGGACGCCGCGTTACATTCACCTTCCGTGGGAAGATATGAATAGTCGCGGCACAGCACTTACGATGCTCAAAATACTTTTATGTCGCAGTGATCGTCGGGTCTCAAAAGAAGAGCTGATCGCGGCAATCTGGGAATCGAGCCAGGAGACGATCAATACTGCGCATACGTTGGATACAGCGGCATCGCTGCTCCGCCGCCATATTCTCCGCACATACGACGGGGAGAGCCTTTTAATTACGCTCAGGGGAGGTGGAGAGACCAGTTTTAAGCTGCCGCCACAGCACTATCTTTGGGTCGATGCCGATGCCTTTCTTACGCTGTCAAGTCAGGCGACACGGGCAGAGCACGAGGGCAGTGATCCATTGCCATATTTAGAGTCTGCCCATGCTCTTGCCCGGGGAGAGTTTCTCGACGAGGACCTGCATGCCCGGTGGTCGCAGGGCAAACGTCTGGTCGTCAACGGGGCGCGCCGTCGTGTCCTTTATAAACTGGTTGAACTCTACTCACGTATGCAGCGCGTCAATCGAGCTGAGGAGCTGCTTTTTACCTTTCTGGCCGATAATCCAACTGATGAGGATGCGCTCTGTCAGCTGATGCTTCTGCTGGCAGAGAAGGAAAGGCGACACGAGGCACTCAACATTTATCAATATGTGGCAAGTACTCTACAGGATGAAAATCGTGAACCGGCAACCTATACTCAATCACTAGTACATCAGATTCAGCAAGGGCTCTCCCTACAAGAGAACCGCGCGACCTACACGACGCTAAACGCTAATAATTTATTGACTCTCCCATTTGTGGTTGAGGTAGAAAAAGGCCTGTTTTACAGGTTGATACAGAGATTGCAGGTGGTATCCAGAACGTATGAGCTGATACAATCACGACATGAAATTCATACAAACAAAAAAACAGAGTTGCATCAATTGCTTATTTTGTATCATATATCGTCTTACATGGCAATAATTCACCCAGGCTCAGTACGGCTATAGGAACAGGCAGAGGACAGTATATAGGGAAAGGTGGCGTGGTATACATATGGAACTTTATACAATGCATTATGGAGACTACAAGTTTGTGGCTGAGATTGATATGGGTGCGGAGGTGGGCGCGAACCAGGTAACGCTCTGGTTTGGCAAAAAAAACCAGAATAGCCGGCTGCGTTTCCTGCGTGCGTTCTATTTTGAGGAGGCAAACGATGATAATATTCATACGTTCTGTCGTGAGTTTGCCCTCTATCCAGCTTATCGAGAGGAGATTCTTAGCGGGCAGAGGCACTGGGTGAAGCGCAATGCGCTGTTTGTGCGCAACCTGTACTCGGTTCTGGGCGAGCGCATTCTGCTAGCAAATGATACAAATTTTGAGCGTAGGGCACGTGAGTTTTTCCGCTGGCTCGATCTCCATACTGAAGAGATTGAGGCCCTGCCCGCATATCAACAGTTACTGAAGCTGGATAACGCACCCTATGCAACTATGCTTGATCCACTTATTAAGCCTGCCATGGTCCTGCTTCAACAGATACCGGGCGTCGTGCTGCGTTTCTCCTGCCAGGGGATCTCTGGCAAGGTACGCTTTCAGGAACATGAGCTGATGGCTGTCTCGCTGCACCAGGAATATGCATACGTCTCTTTTGAATCGCTGAGCTACTTTGCACATGATGCTATCATCGCGCAATTGCCCAATTTCCCGCATATCACGACCACGCGCATCCCTTGCAACTTCTCGTCCGAGTTCCACCTTCGCTCCACGGGCGACAATAAGCGATTCCAGGCTGAGCTGATGACCATGGCTCAATGCATACTGGCGGCAGAACATAAGCTAGATTCAGCGGCGGCGGGACCTACGCGTTGGGAGGCTGTTATCTATCCCGCGCGGCAACCCAGCACTACGGCTCCCGGTGGCATCCTTCCGTCGCGCCTTGCCTGGCTCTGCACGCCGAAGCAGATTGAACACACCCTGCACCTGCTCTTTTACCTGAATCACTGGGCCAAGTCCTCGGATTGCCTGTTCTACGCCGACCGTCAAGGGCTCTACAGCATAAAATCCGCACTTGTACAACAGGCCTATGCCGCTCACTTTCTCCACCCGACAACCTACATCGACGGAATAGCCGCTTTCGCAAGAAACTTTACGGTCGAGATGGCGTCGGATATCGCGGCAGAATTTCTACTGGACCGCCTTTCCCTTCTGTTCGAGAAAAGACAACATTCTTCTATCGAAGACGAGTATGATACGGCCGCCGAGCAGCTCTTTCAACGCATCACCGGGCGCGCGGCAACGAGTGTTAGTGACATCAAAATAATTACGCACGAGCGGGCCGAGAAATATATTCGCAGCGCCCTTCGCGATTTAATAGAGCAGGCCAGGCTCACCCGGCGACCAATCCCCTATGACAAGCTGGCCGCCCTCCTCATTGGCCCCACTGACCTGCTCGCGCTCCCCTATAACCGCGAACGCCTGGTAGAATTCTGGCACGAGCTGGATGAGACCAACGCCCGCAAGCTAGATCCGGAGGCCAACAGCCTCATCGCTTTTCAATATGTCAGAGCGGGAACCAGCTACACCTTCCATCTCCCATTCCGCGTGGCCGAACGCTTCCTGCCAGGTGAAATCGTGCAAAAGCTGCGGCGGCATCGGCAGCATGACGGTTACAGCCGCGAGCTTGGCATACACTACGGCCGCGCCATAACCGAAGCCGAGAGCCGCGCCTACCCTCTTTCGGAGATCCTCTACCAACTGGCCGTTAATATCGACACTATTTGTCCCCGCAAGCTCGCTAATAAAGAAGAAATATATACTCCATTCTTACGAGAACATTGGGAATTGGGAGACGAGGACGAGGAAGAATACGAAGAGGAAGCCGAGTATGAAGAGGAAGAATATACGACTATAGATAGAGGTGGCAGATCAAAACGCTCAAAACGTGCCAGACGCAGTCAGTACCGCGCCCAGCGTCACCTGCGGCCCACCTGCCCAATCTGTAAAAGCTCCGTGGGGGGGGCCGGGAGGCCCCC
>CAXTXB010000367.1:0-6240 GCA_964247965.1 uncultured Dictyobacter sp.
TTGGTATCCCTTGCTTAGCGACAGAAGTGCTCATGCTCTGATGCACTTGACTGCTGCTTTGCTTATTTGTTGATCCACTTTGAGAGGTGGCCGCAGTCCTCTGGCTCTGGCGCTGATCAGTTGTTGAGCTTCGATCAGCGGCTGAGCTTGCTCCCTCTCTCGATCCTTGCGAATTTCCAGAATTTCCAGCATCTTGACCACGCCGTTTCAGCACCTCTTCCTGCACATCCTCATCTTCAGAGACTTGCCGGGGAACATCTTTTTCAGATGTCTCCTTCACAAAGTCCACCACATGCTTTTTGTCAGCCTGCTCGGTTGGCTTCGTATTTATATGATCTTTTCCCTCATCAGCAGGAATATCATCATTTATCCTACCAGCCATTGTGCTGACAAACGTGGCAAGATCATTTGGTAGCGGGCGGACTTTTTCCGCGAAAAATGCGTTGATCTCAGCTCCCAGAAAGAGCAGTACAGCAAAGTAGTAGAAGAATACGAGTAAGATGATCGCGAATCCGACTGCTCCAGCAGCATTTTTGAGGATGTTAGCTGCGTAGATAGGAAACAAGTAAAGGTAAAATTGCAGCGCAATAGCAGCAACAATCGCACCAAGCCAGCCATGTCGCAAGCGGATATTTAAGTTAGGTACGACGACATAGATGGACTCGAACAAAAGGAAGGCTGCAAGAACACCACCTAGAAGACTTAGAATAGTTATAAGTACTGGATTCTGTCCAAGAGGCGTGGCCCGCAGAAGGGTGATTGCCAGCGTTGGAATGTAGCTAGCTAGCACCATTATCGGTACAAGGATGAGGAATAATACCATCATTCCCAATGCCATCAGGTTTTGACGAAGAAACGAACGTGGACGCACTCGATAGACGATCGAAAAGAATGTCTCAAGGAGCACGAAGAGGCGTGAACCTAAAAAGAGTGCGCTTACAACACCAATGATACCTAAAATGCCAGATGATTGCTGAAGCTGATTTCTAGCTCCTTGAATAATCTGTCCTCCATTCACCTGAGGAGGAAGAATTTTGGTAATCGATCCAAAGACACTATTTGTGGCATTCGGCCCCAAGAAGCCGAGCACAAAGCCAAGCACAGAAAGTAAAACAATAATAATTGGAACGGTAGATAGCATCAAGTTATAGGCTAGAGCGGCAGATAGATTCATCGACCAATCGTTGGTAAATTTGGTCACGAACGTCTGGAAAGGCTTAGCCTCCTCTTTAATACCTGAAACAACGCCCTTTTTTGAGTCGTTCCCAGAGGCTTGATGGCTATTTTGTTCTTGCTTTTTATCAGTTTTGGAGTCGCGTGTCTGGGTACTCATAGTTCCCTCCGCATAATTATCATGTCTCCCTCCGCATAATTATTATCACTCTTCTCTTCGTTTACGCGTGAGATAAGCTAGAAGTTTCGTCCTTATAATTTGCTACGGAGAAGAGAAAGGTGTTACAATGTTTGCGTCCCATTGGATGAGCACGTGCGATTCGTTGTGTTCTATTGCGTTCGACGCGATCATATTTCTACAAACCACCTGGACGTGACCCAGGTAATCAGCCAGGATGAGAGGCAAGTGACACGACACCAGATAGAAGTGCGAGCTAGCTCTGAGCGTCATGATGTACACGCACACCAGCTTGCCCGTGAAATATTACAATTATTACCGCTACCATCGCTCACCGATGGCATGATCGACACCCCCCGGCCCATTATTCATACATCACAGCTCTATCGGCTGACTGCCGACATCGACCCGGCACAACTAAACCAATTGACACAGCAGCTCCTGGTAGATCCAGTCGTACAAGAAGCAATTATCAGCCCTTCCACTTCTGCAAAAACATATGGACAAATGGGCTATATTGTGGATGTGTTTTTCCACGCCGGTGTCACCGATACATTGGCTGAGAGTGTGTTGACCGGTGCCCACATGCTCGGTATAACTACCCTGGAAAGCGTGGAGACGGGTCGGCGCTATAGACTCGACAGCCGCGTGAGCGAGGTAGAGGCGCATGTGATTGCCCGCTCGCTCTTATTTAATCCGGTTATCCAGCACTACACGCTCTACCCCAGTCGAGAGCAGGAGCAATTTGATAGAGCATTTTCAGAGCTTTCAGAATCTGCAGCATTAGAGGCGTCACACCCTGAGAAGTCAGTTGCTAAAAGTCCTGCGCGCATGATTGGGATCTCGGCGATGGACGATGAGCAGTTGCTTGCATTCAGTCGCTCAGGCCTGCTCTCGCTTAATCTGCTTGAGATGCAAACGATTCAGCAGCACTACCGTGAGCAGGGCCGCGAACCGACTGACGTGGAGCTGGAGACCCTGGCCCAGACGTGGTCGGAGCATTGTTCTCATAAGACATTCAAGGCGACGATTAACTATCAGGAGTTCGACGGTCAGGGGACGCTTACAGACCAGGAAACTATTCAGGGCCTGCTCAAACGCTATATTATGCGCGCAACAGAACAGGTGAAGCCAGAGTGGCTGGTCTCGGCCTTTAGCGATAACGCGGGCATTATCCGCCTGACTTCCACCTACGATGTGGCCTTCAAAGTCGAGACGCATAACCATCCCTCAGCGATTGAGCCATTCGGCGGCGCGAATACAGGGGTGGGTGGTGTCATTCGCGATGTGGTTGGCGTCTCGGCCCAGCCTATCGCCAATACAGATGTTCTCTGCTTCGGCCCCCTCGAAACTCCTGCCGATTCTCTTCCAGCCGGTGTCCTCCCGCCCCGTCGCATTGCCAGTGGAGTGGTCGATGGCGTGCGCGATTACGGCAATAAGATGGGCATCCCCACGGTCAATGGCGCTATCCTCTACCATCCAGGCTATATTTACAATCCGCTGGTCTTCTGCGGCTGCCTGGGACTTCTTCCCCACGGAAGCCATCCTACCCATGTAGAACCTGGGGATATGATCGTTTCGCTCGGTGGTCGCACAGGCCGTGATGGCGTCCATGGAGCAACGTTCTCATCGGGGGAGATGAGCCTTGAGACGAACACGCAGGCGGGCACGGCCGTACAGATCGGCGCTCCAATTACGGAGAAAAAGGTTACCGACGTAGTTATGCAGGCCCGCGATCGCCTGCTCTACCATGCGATCACAGACTGCGGCGCGGGCGGATTTTCGTCGGCCATTGGCGAGATGGGCGCTGAGACGGGGGCGCGGGTAGAATTGACGCGCGCTCCACTGAAATATCAGGGATTGGCTCCGTGGGAGATCTGGCTTTCCGAGGCGCAGGAGCGGATGATCCTGGCGGTTCCACCAGAAAATATCGAATCCTTGCTGGATATCTGTGCCGTCGAGGAGGTGGAGGCGTCCATCCTGGGGACCTTTCCGGGCGATCAGCGTCTGACCCTGACCTATGATGGGCAGGTAGTCGCCAACATGGATATGGCCTTTTTACACGATGGCCGGCCGGGGCAGACACTGGAAGCCATCTGGAAACATCCGGCGGCTCAACCATCAGCTTCGGAGGATGCAGGCAGAAGTGGTTCAAGTGCTATTCATAGTTCGCTCTCACCTACGCTCCTGGCCCTGCTGCGTCACCCTTCGATTGCTTCAAAAGAGGCAGTGGTGCGCCGCTACGATCACGAGGTGCAGGGAGCAACTGTGCTGAAGCCCCTTGTGGGACGGGCGGGCAATGGACCGGGAGACGCGGCCGTGCTTCGTCCTTTGCTGGAGGATGCGCCTCAGTCTAGCGCCGGGGTTGTGCTCTCTAATGGCATCAATCCGCTCTACGGGCGCATCGATCCCTATCACATGGCAGTCAACGCCGTGGATGAGGCGCTGCGTAACCTGACGGCGGTAGGCGGCGATGTGACGCACTCGGCGATTCTGGATAATTTCTGCTGGGGCAATCCTACCGATCCTGAGCAGCTGGGAATGCTCGTGCGCGCGGTGAAGGGCTGCCACGATGCGGCCGTTGGCTTTGGAACGCCCTTCATTTCGGGCAAGGATAGCTTGAATAACGAGTATCGAACGGATGGCCGTCGCATTCCGGTTATCCCTACGCTGCTGATCTCCGCGGTGAGCGTGATCGAGGATGTGACGTTGACTATCGATATGGCGCTGAAAACGCCGGGGAATATGCTCTATCAGGTGGGTGCGACCCGCGACGAGCTGGCTGGCTCTCACTATGCTGAGGTGGTCGATCCCTCCTCGTTCGCGCATATCTTCCCCTCGACGAGTGTGCCGCAGGTGCGCATACCCCAGGCGCTGGCAACGATGCGCGTGCTTGGCGAAGCGATTCGCAGTGGCTGGGTTCGTTCCTGCCATGATCTCTCTGAGGGAGGCCTGCTGGTGGCGGCGGCTGAGATGTCGCTGGCTGGCCTGGCTGGTGTAGCCCTTAATCTTGACCGCCTGGCGGTGAAGGGCTCAAGAAGCTTGAGCTATGATGCTTCAACTGTTGTGAAGTTGTTCAGTGAGTCGCCCTCGCGCTTCCTGGTAGAGATTACGCCCGAGCAGCTTGGCTCTTTTGAGAAACATATGCGCTTGAATGGGATCGAGGATGTTATGTATGCAGGTACTGTTACACACGCCTCGCGCTTCGTAGTCCAGGATGGCCGGGATGAGCTGATAAATTTGACCGTGGATGAGCTGCAAGAAGCCTGGAAAGGGGTTCGGGTATGACGGGTATGTTGAGTGATGCAGGTACAGATAATAATACTAGCAAGACTCCGCGCGCCCTGGTCCTGCGAGCTCCGGGCATTAACTGCGATCGCGAGACGGCACGGGCCTGTCGCCTGGTGGGTTTTGCTACCGATCTTGTTCACATTAACCAGCTCATTAAAGCTCCCAACTCTTTGCTGGAGTATGACTTCCTGCTGATTCCTGGTGGCTTCTCTTATGGAGATGACCTGGGTGCCGGTACCCTGCTGGCCAAAAATCTGACGATCCATCTTGGCGCACAATTAGACCAGTTTGTGGAAGAGGGTCGGCTCGTGCTCGGTATCTGCAATGGCTTCCAGGTTCTGGTCAAAGCTGGCCTTCTGCCCGATGTGAGGGATACCCAGGCTACCCTGACGGAGAATGCTTCAGCGCAGTTCGAGTGCCGCTGGGTCTCGCTCTCGGCGCAGCAGAGTTCGTGCATATTCACACAGGGTTTTGCCCGTACGCTTGAGTTGCCGGTTGCACACGGCGAGGGACAATTTGTCTTCAATGGCAATATAGATGACCTGCAAGCCAGAGAGTTGATTCCGCTCGTCTATGTCTCTGATAATGAAAACGCCGAGGTAGAATATCCCGCAAACCCCAATGGTTCTATCGGCAATGTTGCGGGCATCTGCAACGAACGTGGCAATATCTTCGGGCTGATGCCGCATCCCGAGCGCTATGTTAATACGCTCCAGCATCCTTTGCGTCGTGGCCGCGCCACTGACGAGGGCGATGGGCTGCTACTCTTCCAGAATGCCTATAACTATGTGCTACAGGGCCAGTCTATAAAAAGCGCCTCGCCCGCTTCTCTCCAACAGAAGACGATGTCCTACGCGGCCAGTGGGGTGGATATCACCGCCGGAGAGCAGGCGGTAAAGCTTATGCGGGACGCGGTGCGCGCCTCGCAGGGACCTGAGGTCCTGGCGGGCATCGGCGCTTTTGCCGGCGTCTTCAGCGCGAAGTCTTTGCAGCGCATGCGCAATCCGGCGCTTGTGTCTTCGACGGATGGCGTGGGCACAAAAACGCTTATCGCGGCTCAGGCCAACCGTTACGACACGATCGGCTACGATATTGTGAATCATTCGATCAATGACTTGATCACCCAGGGTGCCCGTCCGCTCTTCTTTATGGATTATCTGGCAGTCAACAAACTGGACCCGGCCCAGGTGGCGATGATCGTTCAGGGAGTTGCCAATGCCTGTAAAGAGGCCGGCTGTGCCCTGCTGGGCGGCGAGACGGCGGAGATGCCTGCCGTCTATCAGCCCGGCGCATTTGACCTGGCGGGTACCATCGTCGGTGTAGTGGAAGAGGAAGAGGCCAACAACGGATCTACAATCTACGATGATGACATGATTTTGGGTCTTCCATCAAATGGCCTGCACACTAATGGCTATTCGTTAGCCCGCCGCATCTTCGCTCCTTACCCCCTGAATACTGTTTTTCCCGAACTAGGGGAGCCGCTGGTCGATGCACTACTACGCCCGCATCGCAGCTATCTGCGCGAGATTACCCAACTGCGCGAATACCTGGCCGACCGTGGTCGCTATATTAAAGGTAGCGCCCACATCACCGGAGGC
>CAXTXB010000368.1:0-478 GCA_964247965.1 uncultured Dictyobacter sp.
ACATGATGTTCCTTCTGTTTGAAAAATTTGGCCTGAGTCATTTCTAATAATAAGTATTATTGTGCAATCTGGTTAAGGTCCCGTCTACTATCTATAAAGAGTAGTATAATCAGGGCAACCTCTACCGCTTTAGTAAAAAGGTCGAATGGGTCTAGCTCACCATGGCTCACACCACCGAGGAAAAACCATAGGATGATGGTAAGCAATGTGTAACCTAGTAGTGCCCAACGAACAAGGGGGTGAATCTGTTGAAATTGAGGAAGCAAGAAGGCAGTAAGTAAGGCCAGGTAGCCCAGGCCGTTGAGCAGGAACCAGGTATGCAGGTCCTCGTCGGGCTGAAATCCTAAGTATAGGTGAATGATAGCCGTAATGGCTGTTAGAACAATAATCCCTACCACAATTCCATCAAGACGGGTTCTAGGTTGTATAAGCTGATTCATGAAAATTAAGTGTTCCTTTCCATATAAGGAAATATATT
>CAXTXB010000368.1:488-6222 GCA_964247965.1 uncultured Dictyobacter sp.
GTACAGGAGTTTTTGGTACGGTCTGTAACTACTCCGGGTGGTTAAACAATAATATCTATAGCGGTGAAGGAGTGTTATGGATAAAGCACAGCTGATCGTAATACAAGCTCAAGAGAAAGATACCGAGTTTATCGTTGCCCTCATCGATCGTGTGCAGAAGAAACTGACGGATTCTGGTAGCCTGCAGGAAATAGGACCCGTCTCAACTGCGATGGTCAAAGATCACATCAAGAGAAATGCGGCCCATATTCTTGTGGAGGCGGGGCAAAGGCTCGGCAGCGTCTTCGTTGAATCCGTCACCGTAGAAAGTTGTCCATATTTGCAGCCGTGGGGCTTAGCCAACACATTATATTTCCCCTGGTACCTATGTAAGCTAGCAATCGAGCCAAATGAGCAAGGACGAGGTTTAGGCTATCACTTCCTTGAAGGTATCAAGTTCTACATATCTACACAACCTCAACCTGCTATGATCTTTCTTGATTGCTGGGCTGGTAATACCAAATTATGTGCGTTTTACACCCAGGCGGGCTTTCGCCTCCACAGTGTTTATCCTGTGGATAATTTCGAAGTCGCCGTCTTCACCTACCTAACAACAACCTCCCTATAATCAGTATACATTTGTCGCAAATTTTATTTGGTTGCGTGCTATACGTCTCTATAGACAAGTACGACATCAAGCAAGCTCATAAATAATACTCTGACCTACTTCATGCGACCGGCTCACTGCGCGTAGTAACCATCCCTTGCGATCACGCCGCGATCACGCGGATTGGAGTGCTCGCCGGCTTCACTGCTCAGTAACTACGACAACCGCAAGGGACAATACCACTTAAATATGGAGAATTACAATGAAAATTGCACGAAACACTGGCCTCTGCTCTCTGGTTTTGAGCTCAAATTGTTCAGCATTTTCAAGCGATTTTCTTACTGATTCCTCTTATTTAAGTGGTATTGACCGCAAGGGATGGTCGCTACGCGCGGTGAGCCGGTCGCATGAAGTAGGTTGGCCTAATAAGCTGACGAGCAAATATAGAGATAGACGGTTACTATATAGAAAGAGGATCGATTGATGAGTATTCATACGAAGAAGTATCATGAGTGTCCACAGCATAAGTGTGATGGCATCTTAATCGTGGATCTCGAATCTGAAAAAATTCCGCGTACCGATGGGCGCGGCAATACATTCTACTACTGTCCTGAGGGCCAGCACGTCTTTTCAGTCTCAACAAGCGGGAAAGTAGTAACGGATACGACGCGCAAAACCGCAACTGTAGCTAGCCGGTCTTAGCACGGAACGCTCCACTACATCTTGATAAAACTTTGCTCATTATTCTTGATCCGCTTTGCTGCTACTCTTGCTGCATTCGCTCGTATATTGCTGTAGAAGAGTTATACATTCTTGGTAGAGAGGTTTGGACGTTCTGTGAGGATATCGATGAGAAGAATGGCTTCCTATTCTGCAGGTTTTCTCCTGATTATACTTGTTTGTGCGCAATTATCTGCGTGCACTCTGGGGCCGATAACGGTAGAGATGAAAGATAGTAAGACTTCCAGCGCTCCGAGCGGATCGTCGCCGGGAAGCACGAGTGAGGGTCAGATCGCGCAGGCTGTGTTCAATGCTATAAATAATGATCGTGCCGCAGCCAAACTGCCGGCGTTAAAGTGGAGCAATCAACTTGTGGCGAGCGCGCACCAGCATAATTTGACGATGAAGGCCGCGAATAATCTCGCCCACCAGCTTCCTAACGAGGCTGGGCTTGGCGATCGCGAGCACCAGCAGGGCGTACAGTGGTGGTGGGCAGCGGAAAATATCGGCGAGACTTCCGATCAGACGCAGGAGGGTGCGCTGGGCCTCCATAAAGCGATGATGGCTGAGCAACCACCCGAGGACGGCCATCGTCAGAATATCCTGACCAACCAGGGTACTCTGCTCGGCATTGACATCCTGATTGATAACCAGAATCACAAACTCTGGCTCACAGAGGATTTCGCTCGAATCTAATGTCTGGAACTAGTTAGAAAGAGTGACATATGGTTACCGAAGCTACTAAGACTTTAACAATTTCTCATCCACTTGAGCCGCTTACTTCTGATGAAATCAAGCGCGCCGTCGAGATTGTGCGCGCGCAGCAGGCTTTAAGCGAAAAAGTGCGTTTTGTTACTGTGACACTTCAAGAACCTGCTAAGAATGAAGTTCTCGATTTTCGTACTGGAGACGCTATTGTACGTCGGGCATTTATGGTGCTCCTAAAAAAGGATGCTGGAGCCTTGACGACGTACGAGGCGGTGGTAAATGTCAGCGAGGGACGTGTTGATTCCTGGCGGACGCTTCCTGGCGTTCATCCTTCGATTATGTTTGAAGAGTTCTTTGCCTGTGAAGATCTTGTCAAGGCGAATCCAGAGGTTCAGGCTGCCCTTGCAAAGCGTGGGATCACCAATATGGACCTGGTCTATGTTGATCCCTGGTCCGCAGGGAACTATGGCACACCAGAGGAACTGGATCGTCGTGTTTTGCGCACGACGGTTCATGTTCGCCTCAATCCTGATGATCCAAATGAAAATAGTTATGCCCATCCTGTCGAGGGTCTGCATGCTCTGGTTGATTTGAATACAATGCACGTTGTGCACGTTGATGACTTCGGTGTTATTCCCGTGCCAAAGCCGATGGGGAACTACACCCTTGGAACTTTGCCTACGCGAACTGTGAAGCCATTGGAGATCAATCAGCCGGAGGGTCCCAGCTTTGCTGTTGATGGTCATCACATTACCTGGGATAACTGGACTTTGCGCATCGGCTTCTCTCCGCGTGAAGGACTTATTCTTTATAATGTTGGCTTCCGCGATCAAGACCGGGTTCGCCCTATTCTTTATAGAGCGGCATTGGCGGAGATGGTGGTGCCCTATGGTGATGTGAGCATAAGTCACAGCCGGCAGAACGCTTTTGATGTTGGAGAATACGGCGTGGGCTGGCTGGCAAATTCGCTTGAACTGGGCTGCGATTGCCTGGGGACAATCCACTACTTCGACGCGGATATGGCCGACGCGGATGGCAATGTACTGACCATTCCCAATGCCATCTGTATGCATGAAGAAGACTACGGACTGCTCTGGAAGCACACAAACTTCCGTACAAATCACGTCGAGGTCCGCCGCTCCCGCCGCCTGGTCATTTCTTTCATCGCCACCGTCGGCATCTATGAGTATGGATTCTTCTGGTACTTCTACCAGGATGGCTCAATTCATCAAGAGACCAAGCTGACCGGCATTATGAACGTCGGTGCCGTGGCTCCTGGCTCGACCACAAAGTACGGCCAGATGCTGAATGACCAGCTCTATTCTCCGGTCCACCAGCATTTCTTCTGCTTCCGCCTGGACACCAACGTGGCTGGTCCACAGAATTCGATTGTGGAGCAGCAGACCGTTGCTGTGCCGAAGGGACCGGAAAATCCCTTCAACAATGCTTTCTATGTCCAGTCAACGTCGTTCAAAAACGAGCAGGAGGTGCAGCGCGATGTAAATGCGCACGCGGCACGCTCCTGGGTTGTCATCAATCCTAACGTCTTGAACCATGTTGGTCAACCAGTTGGCTATCAGTTGCTTCCAGGAAGTAGCAACGTCCTTCCCTTCGCGAATGAGGAATCAAGCTTCCTGAAGCGTGCAGGCTTTACAAAGCATCACATCTGGGCCACTCCTTACGATCCATCTGAGCGCTATCCCGCTGGCGAGTATCCCAACCAGCACATAGGAGGAGATGGCCTTCCGCAGTGGACGCAGGCGAATCGCTCTATTGACAACACCAATCTCGTGCTCTGGCACACCGTAGGCGTCCACCACGCGCCACGCCTGGAAGATTGGCCCGTCATGCCAGCCGCCTACGCAGGTTTTATGCTCAGGCCACACGGCTTCTTCAAGCAAAATCCCGCACTCGATGTCGCTCCTCAGGAGCATACCGAGCACGGAGATCATTGTGAGCATCGTGCGTAATCTTTTTAGTTGGTGTGCACTTTTACGTATTCACCCATATTTTGTTCGAAGAGCAAAATATGGGTGAATACGTAAAAGTGCACACCAACTAAATTTTCCAAAATTTTGATACCGTTGGAAATCTTTTTTATGAGCTCCTTTTTTTGCGCGACCGCGCAAAAAAAGGAGCTCATAAAAAAGATTTCCAACGGTATCAAATTCGGGATGAGTCATTGTCATAGATATATGAGAAAAGGGAGAAGGCGTGTTCTCTATACATCAAACACTATCTTATCAGCTTGAACTTGACGCGTAAAAGGGCAATGTGCTATAACTGAAACACAATTTAATATTCACTCACTACGAGAGATATGCGGGAGCTTGGGAAAGCCAGGCTGAGAGGGTGGCCCTACTATTCGTCACCGACCGCTTGAACCTGATCTGGATAATGCCAGCGCAGGGAGCAACACTTCCCTCATAAGAAGCGTCTTCTTGGGCACTGGTAGTGCCCTTTTTTGTTGCCCTGTACTTGTATGCTCCTGTATGCCTGGCTCGGCCCGGTTCGTAGTTCTGTTGATGATGGATGTGAAAGGCAGTTTGCTGATGCAAAATGATCTTGATGCTCCGAGTGGGCAGGCTGTTGCCCCTGATGAGTTTTTTAAGGTTGAGCGACGTGGTATGGAGCCTGTCCCTGATGCTGAGCGCCATGGCTCGCCGCTTGAGCTTGCTCCGGTCTGGGCTGGCGCGATGGCGAATTACGTTTCGCTGTTGACAGGTGCTCTGGTCATCGGTGCCCCTCTTGCGCTGGGCTTGAGCCGGGGCCAGCTTGGCTTGCTCGATAGCTCTCTGGCGATTATCGTTGGGGCTGCCCTTGCCGCGCTGCTACATGGCCTGATAAGTGCGACGGGAGCTCGTACAGGAACTCCGCAGATGATTTTTGCCCGCGCCGTCTTCGGTCACCGTGGAGCTTATCTGGGTGCGGCGCTTACCTGGATTATGGCAATCGGCTGGTTTGCCGTGGATTGCATTATCGGCGGTTGGGCTCTGGTGCAACTGGCTGGGATCTTCGGTGTACCGAAGACGACTGGGGTGGCTATGGGCTCTATCACGCTGGTGCTCCTGCTCTCGGTCGGCGTGGCCATCTATGGTCATCAGACTGTGCATGTCTTTGAGAAGTATGGCTCGATGGTCTTTATGGCCTTCTGTATCCTGCTCTTTGTTGTGCTTCTTCCAAAGGTACATTGGAATCTACCAACGACTGTGCATGGACCCTCGCGCTTCGCGGCCATGGTCGTGGGCGGCAGCTTTATCTATGCCCTGGTCGCATCCTGGATTCCCTTTGCCTCAGATTACTCGCGCTATCTGCCGCGTCAAGCCTCGGTGCGCCGCGTGGCCTGGTGGGCTGGACTCGGCATTGGACTTCCCACGGCTATCCTGGGTGTCCTGGGCGTAATATTATCTACCATCAATCCAGGCAATCCCGACCTGCTGAGCGTTATTACGGCCGTAACCCCTTCGTGGCTGACCATCCCTTTCCTGCTCTTCGTGGTTCTGGGCGAGATCTGGGCGAACTACTTCGATGTATACACCGCCGGACTGCTGGCCCTGGCCATGGATATTCCGTTACGCCGCTGGACCTCTGCGCTGCTCTGCGGGCTGGTTGGCGGCATCTGCGTCTACAGTATTGGTTTCTTCTCGCATTTCAACCAGGCACGTACTTATAGCGAACTGACGACGAACTTTCTCGGCTTCTATGTCGACTTCTTGCTGC
>CAXTXB010000369.1:0-6172 GCA_964247965.1 uncultured Dictyobacter sp.
AACACTCTCTAAGCCTGCACGAGCCGCAGCGATACAATTTCATATGGATGCACTGAGAAAGTGACCTGTCGATCGGCAACGGCAAGCTCACCTTGATTCTGCTCTAGTAAGTTTGTGTGCCATGCTCCTGCAAGCTCAAAGCTGGTAGAGAGTGTTACAGGGCCGCGACGGCGCTGGCTTTCATACAGACGTACGATGATGCCGTTGCGGTCTTCCGCACGTTTTATAGTCTCAATGACGATATTTGGCCTGTTAACAGCAATGAATGGTGCTTTTTGCTGATCTGTGACTGGAGCAGCAACTCCGGCCTGCTCGGCCTGGTAGACCAGCAGCGGATCATTCAGGGCGTAGGCTGAACTGATGGTTCGCTCGTCCCAGTTCCCGGTGTGTGGTAAAAGGCTATAAGAAAAACGCTGCTCGCCCTGGTCGGCTTCGGGATCGGGCATGGTTGGGCTGCGCAGCAGGCTGATGCGGATGATGTTCTCGCGGATGTCGTGGCCGTACTTGCAATCGTTGAGGACGCTTACTCCGTAGTCGCCTTCGCTCAGGTCGACCCATTTCTGTGCGCAGGTTTCGAAGCGCGCCCAGTCCCAGCTGGTGTTTCTGTGCGTGGGCCTTTGTACGTTGCCCCATTGGATCTCGTAGGTGGCGGCCGGATTGAGGATGTCGACCGGGAAGGCTACTTTGAGCAGGATGTGGCGCTCACGCCAGTCGATCCTGGTGCTGATATCCAGGCGCGGGCTGTTATAGCTCAATGAGATGAGCTGTGTGTAATCACTATGCAGGATGCGGCGCTGAACTTCTAAGCTGGCGCGCAATGGACCCGATTCAACAACGCGAACAGAGGTTGCAGGATCGGCCAGCCACTGTTTGTCGTCATAGAAGATATCCACGTCCCAGGCATCCCAACCCATCGGCCGATCCTCGAAGGCCTGGAACTGGTTGGCTACTGCTCCTTCAGGCAGAACTTCGCGCGCCTGGACTTTATCGTACACACGGGTGATATCACCGACACTGTTCAATTCAATACGTATGTACTTATTTTCCAGTAAAGACTGCGTCGCGGTAATTTCTGTATGAGGTTGCGCAGCATCGCCCTCGACAACCTTGAGCCCGGTGACGCTAAACTGAGGTAGTGGGCTGACGGCGATCCATGTACCTTGTTCGCTTGCCTGGGTATAGACCGGCTCGCCCGTTGTGCCCTCTTGCAGTTGGCGACCCGAGGGCAACTGCTCTGGCCAGAAGGCGAGGTCATCGCGTACGAAAGAGGTGGGATTGACAAGCAGAAAGTCACCGCCTACATGGGCGGCAATGACCTTGAGCGCCCCTTCGCGTGCGCTTATGCCAAGCTCACTGATCTCGTCGTATTGCTGCTGCGATTCAACATAGACATCGTGGATGCTACTGCCAGGGATGATGTCATGGAATTGATTGAGGCAGACCAGCTCCCAGGCACGCTGCAAGGCATCTACGGGATATTTATAACCTGTATCCAGTAAAGATGCCTGGGTTGCGAGGAACTCGGTGTCGTGCAACAAAAATTCGCTCTTGCGATTAGCTCGCTTGTTGCGGCTCTGTGTCGTATAGGTGCCGCGATGATATTCAAGATAGAGTTCGCCGTTCCAGGTTGGCAGCAGGACACCGGTTGTGGACTCTAGCTCACGGAAGAATTCACCGACGTTGCCCTGCCTGGCGCGGGGAAGGGCCGGAAACTCAGTCATTTCACGCAAATTTTCCAACATTTCACGCGTGGGGCCACCGCCGCCGTCTCCATAGCCAAAGGCCATCAAGACTGGAGGAGTCACCTTGTTGTGGCCCAGGTCTTTCTGGCGGAAGTTCGTCCAGGTGCCCAGGACATCCTCGGCGGTTGCCTTGGCATTATAAGTACTGGCAAAGGCGCTGCCAGCCTCGGGCGTGGGACTAAAATGTGTGAGCACGCGCGTGCCGTCTATGCCTTGCCACCAGAAGCTATCATAGGGCAGGCGGTTGTACTGGCTCCAGCCGATCTTGATGGTGAAGAAGTAGTCGAGGCCGGCCTGCTTGATCAACTGTGGCAGAGCCCAGGCATAACCAAACACGTCGGGGAGCCAGAGCACGGACGATTCAGCCTCTGGTCCAAAGTATTTAGCGAAGAAAGAGCGGCCAAGCAGGAACTGGCGTGCAAGCGATTCCGCGCCGCTCAAATTGCAATCAGCCTCGACCCACATCCCGCCCGTGGGCTCCCAGCGTCCTTCCGCGACCCGCTGCTTGATTGCTTCGAAGAGTTCGGGATGATCTTTACGGATGTAGTCATAGAGTTGCGGCTGACTCTGGGTGAAGTGATAGTCGGGAAACTGTTCCATGAGCCGCTGAACGGTGTGGAATGTGCGCGCCGCCTTTCGCCTCGTCTGGCCCAATGTCCAGAGCCAGGCAACATCCATATGGGCATGGCCCGTACCAACAACGGTTACATCAAGAGGTACACCGGCTTCCGCGATATCTTCACGCAGGGCCGCGTGAGCTGCTGGCACACTGGCATAAAAACTCTCACCGAAGGGCTCACGCGTATCCAGGATGGTAAAGGCTTTATCAAGCGCGAAGAGGAGCTTGCCACGAGCAGGGATACTCTCGGCCAGCGAGCCGGCCGCGCCCAGGGCCACGCGGGCGGTGGCAATAAAATTGCGCGTCGGCTGATCAAGCTGGACGACCTCGCAGGTACGCATGAGGAGCTGGGTTGCCTCCACTTCCTCCAGCCCAGTCCAGCCATGCAATAATAGGGTATGTTCGCGACCATCCTGCCACTCGGGACGCAGCAAAACTTCCTGATGATAGCGATCGCACGCAGCATATGCTCCGCCATCTACATAGATGAGAGCTTCTGGATGCACAAATTCGCCTGCATTACCGATCGGCAGATAAAGGGCAACCGGAACATCTTTCTCCCAGTCAGCGGGAATCTGGAAGCGACCGCGCATGGCAAAATTAGTATTCCATGCTCCCCAGTACGTCTGTGGCTCGATCACCGACCAGCCACTGTCATCACTACTTTCATCAAGAGGAGGAGCGGCCGATGGGTTGGGAAGCGCCTGATAGCGAAAGGGCGGCAGTGCCTGACGGCGACGATAAACCAGCGGCGCAATCAATCTCAAGCGTTGCGCAATCTTTTGCAGAGTCCAACGAACCTGATGATTCACAGAACACTCTCCTTGCTTTTAATGGAACATCTCTCTCCATTTTAGCACACACGACACAGATTCCCGACCACGCCCGTGTTCCGTATAACAACAATCTCTCGCGATTGCCGTTCGTTCTCTCTCCGCGTAGCGACAATTCTTGTGCGAAAACAATTGACCTCCTACTGATGAGAGCCATGATACACTACTTCTAAGAGAGTGCCGGAACTCCGTCACGCCCGCCTTCTCGCACCTTCGGCGCTCGTCCCGTTTTTCATCTTTTTTTCTTTTCTACACTTTCCAACAGATCCCGAAAAGTGTAGAAAAGAAAAAAGATGAAAGAGAAGTGTATCACGCAGCTCCGCTGCATAAGCTCATCTGCCGGGAAAGCAATGGCGATGAGGATCAAACCATCCTATCTAAATAGACGTAACAATCTAGAAAAGGACGCAAAACTATTAACAAAGAAGGAGCAAGCCAGTGACAGAAGAACCTATCCCCCCGATGATGGACCAGGAGACACTACAGCCAGAGCAGGCGACCCGGCTTCTTCAGCACCAGCAGATGCTGCAGGAAGAGGCGCAAGCAGTCCTGGAGGAGCTTGATCTTGTCAACCTGCTGAGCGCATCAGGCAGCTTGAGACAGGTCGGCAGCTCTGCCCTCGGTCTGATGACCTGGCGCGATCTCGACCTCGCCGTCTCCAGCCCGGGTCTGGATATCGAGAGCATCTATGAACTCATGCGGCCGCTCTACACACATTCACAGGTGAAGCAGGTACGCTACCTCAACGAGAGCGGCCCTTATAACAGCACTGGATCACCACAGCTCGAACGCTACTTCTTCATGGTCCACTACGAAACACTGGCGGGCAACGAATGGAAGATCGACATCTCGTTCTGGCTCGGCGTGGGCATTCATCCAGAGCCGGTCCATGATGCCCTTGAGCAGCAGCTTACGCCCGAAACCCGCCTCGCCATCCTCTGGGTCAAAAATGCCTGCTATCAGCTCCCCGCCTACCGCAGCACAATTTCCAGTATCGATATCTACGATGCAGTGATGCAGCACGATGTGCGTACTCCAAAAGAATTTGAAAACTATCTTGCTCAAAAGAGCAAATCAATCCACCTTAAGAAACATCAATAGAGCTTTGCAAGACCTATCGTCTTAGCGAACAAAGAGGCAAATGCCTGATTTGGTTGCCGTAGATCGCCTTTATGCAGCATAATCGCGTAGCAGGCGACGGCATCCAGGTCCCACTGCTGGAGCAGAGTTTTTCCTTCCAGAAAACGTACGTGATAGACTACTGTCGAGGCAACCTTGCACATCCAGGTGTGTACGCCCGCCTTTGGTAAGTTCTGCGCTGCCGCATACAGTTTTTGTACTGCGCCAGCATCTGTGATTGTACGCGAGAACGGTGGCAAATGGTACTGAGGGATGGGGCTCGAACGCGTTACCTCCAGAATAGTCGGAGCCGGAGAGGCAGCCTTCGTATCGGTCGCACCACAGCCTGTTACGATCATGAGCATTGTGAGAAGAAGGAAAAGTTTTTGCCATTGCATATGTTTTTTGCTCTCCTAATATAGTTTTTGCTCAATAAGTACAGAAGTACTTACATACTCTGACGAGTCCTGCTTCTTTTTAGTTCCCTTCCACGAAACCTCATCACGACCTTATTGATATACGTGATTCATACCTTTTGGACTAAAGACCTTGCATGGTTCACCATTACTACGTAATATTAGAGATAGGTCCCCTTTCTCCTAAAGAGTAAACAAATGTTCCTTTTCCAACAAAAAGGGAGCAACTATACGCGAGCGTAGATATGAACACTGTGAACCGACACGCGATTGGAACGAGCTTCGACTTCTGCTCAAAGATCCGGCTCAGTTTCCACTGTGGGCGAGGCTAATGTGGTTTGTGAGAAATTTGACAGGAAGCGAGACAGATAGTAGTGAGCCGGCTGGCCAAATGATGTGGGTCAATCCAGTATCATAGATGTTGTTCTAGGGCTGTACAGGAAATTGCATGGACATGACCCGATCCCAGGCACGATCCGAAAGTATCCGTCGCAAATGATAGTAGAGGTGAGCACTGACTCCTACTTTGTAGCGTGTCTGAGGTCGTTGACTTTGTGCAGCACGAACAACGACCCTGGCCACGTCATCCGCCTCAATCAACCCATATATTCGACCCGCAAACATACGGTTGGCTGTTTGTAAAAAACGCTCTTTAAAGTAGGCGTACGGACTCCCCTCCCCCGTTTGTGGAAGTGTCAACGCTTGTTTTGCAAAAAATGGCGTGTGTACACCGGTTGGTTGAATGAGGATAACCTCAATACCAAAAGACTGAATTTCGTTGCGTAATGCATCTGTGAAGGCTTCCACAGCATATTTACTGGCATGATACGCTCCTGCGCCGGGTGCGGTGAAGGTCCCTCCAATAGATCCGATATTGATAATGCGCCCAGAGTGGTTCGCCCGCATGAGCGGTAACACGAGCTGAATCATGCGAACCAGGCCAAAGACATTTGTTTCAAATTCGCGACGCACATCAGCAAGAGAGAGCTCTTCAACTGGCCCAAGCTCGCTATAACCAGCATTATTAACCAGGAGATCGATTGCACCATGCTCAACCTCGACCGCATGTACCGCTCTCGTCATTGAAGCCTCGTCGGTAACATCGAGCTGCAGTGTGCGACATCCCAGATCTTTTAAAGCATCTAATGCATCCATACGTCGTGCCGTGGCATAGGTAATATAACCCGCAGAAATGAGCGCTAGCGCAGTTGCTTTACCAATGCCCGAACTGGCTCCCGTCACCAGGGCAACCCGCCTGTGTTGTGCATCCATACAAGTACCTTCTCTTTCATTATATTGAAACAAAAAAAGCTAAACAAACTAAAATTAAGTAAGTATTGTTTACGAAAAGAAAACTGGTATTGACCGGCCCCACGTCACAATACCGGCTCACTATACGTAGCGACAATCCCTTGCGGCACCAACTCCAACGTATCCATAGAC
>CAXTXB010000370.1:0-6161 GCA_964247965.1 uncultured Dictyobacter sp.
TATTTATTCCGTCCATGGTCCAAATTACCGCTTCTGCACCCTTTGTCACCCTCACCTTCGCCAATAGCTGGAGTTGATGGCCCTCGTGGTTGTCGTTGGTCACCTCTTAGGGTTGTGGACGTTTCGGCTAAAATGACAGCCGCGAGGGATTG
This sequence comes from uncultured Dictyobacter sp., assembly GCA_964247965.1. GTDB lineage: Bacteria > Chloroflexota > Ktedonobacteria > Ktedonobacterales > Ktedonobacteraceae > Dictyobacter. The sequence continues at coordinate 153 of CAXTXB010000370.1, forward strand.
TTGCTACATGGGAGGGAGCTGGTGCGCTATCAGACAACGGGTGCTGGAATGACGGGCAAGAGTACAAAAGAAGGATGCCCAGCGTCGTGCAAGATGGTCTGCTGTGCAGTGACCAGCTCGCTATCAGCGCCAAAGGCGTGACCCGTATTTGGATTGCGGTCCCAACGCGGGAAGTTGCTGCTCGCCACATCCAGGCGAATGTGATGTCCTTGTTTGAAGACGTTACTGGTTGACCACAAATCCAGGATGAATTCATATGCCTTGCCGGGCTCAATAAGCGTAGGAGCGGCTCCAAGCTCAAAATCGCGATAGCGGGCACGAATGATGCCATCAGTTAGATTTTGAGCATAGCCACCGGGATGAACATCCACCAGGCGGGCAACAAAGTCGGTGTCGGAAGCGCTGGAGCTGGCCCAGAGATGGACACTGATAGGACCTGTGACCTCGATATCCTGCTCCAGGGCAGGAGTTGTATAGGTAAGCACGTCAGGCCGTTCCTCGGTTGCACGCTGATCGAAAACGCCGGCGGGGAACTCTGCGCTCATCAATAGAGACCCGCCGCGTGTCATGACTGGATTAGCTGGATCGTAATCATAGTGGTCGGCGGACTCCGTTTCGGGAGCGAGCGTGCTCAGGGTGCCATTGCCATGCAGAGAGTTGGCCTGGCCGTTGCTATGCAAGTAATAGCGGGTCTCAACGGCACGGGCAAGAGGCCACTCCTGCTCATCGCGCCAGACATTTGCGCCCATCACAAACAGCTTGATGGGAGCCTCGCTGAGCATACCGGTATCAAGCCCCTTCAGGAAGGAATCAAACCAGCGCAACTGCATACTCATTACATCACCTTGCAGGTTAAGCAAACCCGCCGTCGCTGCGATGCCGAAGCTCATCTCTCCAATGGGATTCGAGGCACTGGTATGCGCCCATGGGCCGATCAATAATTTACTCTGGCGTGCCTCAGGAGTGCTGCCACGTTCGCGCATGACGCGAAAGTTTTCTAGCGTGTCCTGCAAGAAGATATCATACCAACCACCAATATTATACGTGGGCACCGTCACCAGTTCTTGCTTTCCATGCAGGTTGATCGACTCCATATACTCGCGATCCATTGGATGCTCGATGGCCTCAAAGAAAGCTGGCCCGATATCGTTTCCTCCTATGGGACTAAAATCCTTAAGCGGCAGGGAGTGATAGCCCTGGATTCCCAGAGCATCCACCTGGCGTGACCACATGAATAGATCAGAACCAAGTTGGCGCGGATCAGCGTCGAGCGCGTGCCGGCGCATCAAGACATTCGCGCCCATCATCAACTGCCAGGATGCCGATATACCCAATTCGAAGGCACCACCACGAAAAAGCTGGCCATTGAAGGGGTTATTCCACGTAATATAAGGAGCCATGACTCTGAGCGCCTCGGGATGATGAATAGCAGCCGACCACTGCGTAAAGCCCAGGTAAGAAGCACCGAACATCCCGACCTGGCCGTTGCTATAAGGCAACTGGGCCGCCCACGCAATAGTATCAACGCCGTCGAGTGCCTCGTTCCGCATAGGGTTCCACTCGCCTGCAGAGGCAAAGCGTCCACGAGTATCCTGCACAATTACCACATAGCCCCGGCGCGCGGCCAGCAAAGGATCTAATACTGGAGAAGCATTAGGAAAATCTTTGCCATAAGGGGTGCGGGTCAAGAGAACGGGCCAGCGCTCTTCGCCTACCGGCCGATAAATATTAGCACGCAGAATCGTACCATCCCGCATCTCAGCGGGCACATCAAAATCTACAGTTACATGTTGATCCGGCTGTATTGACATCGGCGAATGATCTCCTCTTTGAAAAACGTCTTAAACCTTAGATGAGCAATCAGATTTTATAGTACAACGGTCACTGGAATATTGCTAGCCAGAAAAGCGTGCAGGGCACCTATCCAGATCGCTTCTTGACACTTATTCAGCAGTTTCGTTATACTCAAACCAGCAATAGTAGGTATCATTACGAGGATTGAAACGGACCTTATCAATGGGAAAGATAGAGAGTTGAAGCTGTGATATGGTAGAACAAACATCGGGAGCGTATCTTGTCATCCAGAAGGGCTCGCTGCTTGGCAAGCGTGTCGAATTATGGAAGCAATGCACTACGATTGGTCGTAGCCGGGATAGCGATATTTTTTTAGAAGATATTGCTGTGCATCGGAAGCAAGCGCGCATCCTCTATTCGAGTGAAGGATATAGTTTACAGGATGACCACGGCAGCGGTGATTCCTTTGTCAATGGTCAGGCGGTGACCCAGTGTCAGCTCAAGAGCGGTGATCAACTTCTATTTGGAACGACGCAGATCATCTTCTACGCGAACGAGGGCACACGGCCATTCCAGCTTCCATCATCGCGTGGGCGTGAACTGCACATGGGCAAAACTTCCGAACCTCAAACTACCACAACGACGGCTCGTCTCTACACCACTGGCACACACAGTGTGGTCCGCAGCGTCGAACTTCTTTCGGGCATGACGATAGGGCGCAGCCGGGAATGCGACATCTTTTTAGAGGACCTGACGGTTAGCCGCCATCATGCGACGATCAACGAGCTGGCACAGGGGAAGTATGAGCTTGTGGACAACCGTTCCGCAACTGGCACATTTATCAATGGGCAGCGCGTGGAGCATGCCCCGTTGAATGAGGGTGATGTTATACAGATTGGGAACAATACTTTCACATTTCGCTTCTCAAAGCTCTAAGAGAGCGGGCGATTTCTTTGATTTTCAACATATACATTTCCACACGCTTTTGCATTTCCATACCCTTTTGCGCTTCGCGCAAAAGGGTATGTAAATGAAAAAGCGTGTGGAAATGTATAGGTTGAAAATCAACCAACGTATTTCTAGGCAGTATTTATAAGCTTATTGAGCTGTAACACCCTCTCTTTATAGTAATCTACCTGGCTCCCGTCCTTTTTATGTATGGGCGATGAGTACGCTCGCGTCTTGCGCATAAATAGGCGCACCTCGTGTGGAATTGCGTGGTCGTAGGCGTGATTTCCTTCGCGAATAGAGGTTGAGGAGATGGCGCGGTAGAGCGGGTTGAAGGGGATGGCGTGGACATAGCGGGCGAAGCCTCTGTTCTCTGGCTGCCCAAGCAGACGTTGTAGGGCTTCCTCATCGTCATCTCCACGTGGCGCTACGAGCATTTGAGCTTCATGAAAGAGTGCCGCAAGCTCTACATCGCGATCTTGATAGTAGCGCGGATCAAAGATCTGCACAATTTTATCATATCCCATGAGAAAGTAGATATGCCTTACAGCGGGAAACGAATGACGAATAGCCTGTGCTTGTTCTACGTAGAGGCCACGGTTAAACAGAAGCAGGCCGACATGTGGCAAACGTTTATGCAAAAGCTGCTGCAAGAGCATAACACGATCCAATAACACGGGACGTTCCAGTTTTTCTTTGTTCACTGTTACCTTGCTAAATGCAGCATAGAGGTAAATAGGATTGCGTCTGTTAGTCCAGGGACGATTGTGATAGCTCTGTTGACGGGCATACTGCAGACCCTGCTTTAAAAGGGCAAGGTGGGCGGTTGTAGGAGGGTTGAACGCGCCAGTCAAGACGATAATATCTGCATGAGGCGGTTGAGGCGAGCCAGGAGCAAGTAGGGCCTGGGCAGGTGCATCTGGCCGCAATTGATCAAGTTGTCGCTGGATATGCTTTAAGCGTCCTAGTGTATAGCGCGATATATACATAATGTTAACCACTCTTCCCGTTCCACTCATTTGTGGTTATATAGTATCACAAGGCAGAACAGCGCAACACCTCCCTGCCATGCACAAAGACACGCTCCACCACAGCAACATCATGCGGGCCAGATTTTACCACGAGCAGGTCAGCGACCTTTCCAACCTCTAGCGATCCAAAATCATTACCCAAACCAACCGCCCGGGCAGGATTGAGCGTCACCAGCCGAACCGCGTCTGGCAGGGGAAGGATATGCTGCCGAACCAGGGCAAACATAGCGTTCAGCATGGCCGCTGGATAGTAATCTGAGCACAGTACGTCCGTAACTCCGATCGCAGTGAGAGCACTTAGATTGCCACCACTGGACCCACCCCGTAAGACATTCGGCGCGCCCATACAGACGGCCAGAGAGAGCTCATGTGCTCGTCGCGCCGCCTCTAGAGTCGTCGGAAACTCACAGATATTTACGCCCAATGCAGGCCACTGCTCTACTTTCGCGGAAGTATCATCGTCATGAGTAGCAATTGGCAGACCTACTTTCCGGGCGAGGTGCGTAATACTCTTGATACGCCCAGGAATCGCCTCGGATTGTGTCTTCTTCGTGAGCAGAAAGGCGTCGATCTCCGCGTGACTCTTCCCCGTCGTACGAAAGATATAGTCGCGATACGCGGCCTCTGTACGATACTGGCCTTGACCAGGACTATGATCCATGAGAGAAATCATATCAAAGAGCCCCTGGGCCATCATTTCCGCAATAGCGTTGTAGCCGCGCTGACTACTCAGTTCAAGGCGCGCATGTACTTTGTGGCGAATCAGCCGCGCCTCCTCAGCCTGCTCTATGAACCGGCATAGCTCGCGTACAAACGCATCTGAACGCACGCTAAACTCGCCGTCATCCAATGAAACGGCATGAAATTCTGTTGTGATACCGCAGGCAGCGAGGCGTAGATCAGCCTCGTGCAGAGCCAGCGGGAGAGAGAAACGCACTCCAGGCCGTGGCTCAACCAGTTTCTCGATTGTATCACAATGCAGATCGATCAGCCCGGGCAATACAAAGCCGGCGGCGGCGTCAATAGCAACGTCGTAGCCTTGAGGGCGTGTAATCTCCTGGCCGAGAGCACGAATAGATCCATCTTCAATGAGCAGCCAGCCATCCTCAAGAACACTTATGGGCAAAACAACATTCGCATTATATATCAGTGTTTGCATCTCTTCCGCTTCCCAGAGACAATTTTATCATTAGAGCATGAATGCGATTGGAATTGCTCCAATCGCATTCAAAAACGCACGTATTCTTCGCTTTACCTACGTAGGAGTAAACCTAACCAGCAATCTTCTGCAGATTTACATTAAGCTTCCTTGCCACATCGCGAATAGGATCGTAGGTCTTATCTGTATCCTTAATAAAGCCACCAGCCTGTATAGCTTTAAGTGCTACAGGATCGGTGATATCAAGGAATGCAGCCTGTATAGCATCTTTATCGCTCTGGCTCAAATCTTTGCGTACTGCAATAGGGCCTTCGGGGATGGCAAAGCTTTGAGAAACCTTCACAATATCACTTGACTTGAACTTCCCCTCTTTGAGGAGCTCATCGAAGGTATCGCTAGCAACAGCACCAGCCTGCACCTTACCGCTTAACACAGCGGCCAGGGAAAGGTCATGTGAACCAACGTATGTAGCCTTCAGGTCCTTATCCGGGTCGATACCTGCATTCTTTAGAGTATAACGAGGAACTAGATTACCACTTGTCGAAGCAGGATCAGTGAAAGAAAAAGTTTTCCCTTTCAGATCATTAAGGGTCTTGATGCCTGTTTTCGGAGTCGTGATAATATAGCTATAATAATGATCGGCTTTATTTGCAGGTGCCAGGGCGCGTAGAATGGCTTCGGCATTCCCCTTATCAGCAGCAAGGATATAGCTCAAAGGACCAAAGGAAGCGATATCAGCCTTCTTACTTACCATAGCAGTGATAATTGAAGTATAGTTTGTACCTACGAAGAGACTTACCGGTTTACAAACTTCTTTAGAAAGTGCATCAGAGAAAGGCTTTGTTGCGTCCTGAATGCTTACCGCACTTTCAGCAGGAATGACACCAAAGTTCACCTGACTCAAACTAATTGGATGTTTACAACTTGAACCGCCAGAAGTCGTCGTCGTCGGAGCCGTGGTGCTGCCACCACAGGCGGCAAGAATCATCAGTAGACAAGCAAAGACGATGCCATACTGCAAGTAAAAGCTAGCATGACGTTTTGTAGCAAGCATTGTATCTCCTCTGTTATGAGAAC
>CAXTXB010000371.1:0-6160 GCA_964247965.1 uncultured Dictyobacter sp.
GGACAATGGCCTCGTGTTCTAGCTCTTCCTCAGCCGGATTTCCAAACGCTCGCGCATTCAGTTCGATACCATCAAAGCCAAGCTGGGCAGCCTTTTCAAGATCAGCAATATTGTCAGTCAGGAAGCTAAGCTTCATAATTATCCTTTCACCACTCCCGAGGTCAGCCCTCGAATAAACATCCTTTGCAAGAATAAGTATAGAATAATTGTGGGTAAAGCGCCGACTGTTAACGCTGCAAAGACTTGACCCCAATCCGTTGTGCGATAGGTATAGAAAAACACCTGGATGGCCAGGGGCAGCGTACGCATTTCGGGCGTGCGGATCAAGATGAGGGGCAACAGGAACTCGTTCCAGGCTGCAATAAATTCTAGAATGCACACACTCGCGATCGCCGGGCCTGCTATGGGCAGAATGATGCGCCAGAAGGCATTGAATTCGCTACAGCCATCCACAACTGCTGCGTCCCGCAATTCTCTCGGTATCGTCTGGAAATAGCCCCAGAAGATAAAGATGGAGATGGGCAGTCCATTCGCCGCCAGTGGAACTATCAGCCCCAGATAGCTGTCGGTCAGGTTTAATTGAACCAGCAAGATATAGAGGGGAATGATAGGCACGGGTGCCTGCATCGTGATAATGAAAAGCAGCAGGATCGCGGCTGAGAAGCGAAAACGAAATGTGCTCAAGGCGTAACCGGCCAATGCCGACAGCGTTGCCACAAGGATGGTTGTCACCACCGAGACCAGGATGCTATTGAAAAGCGCATAGCCCAGCTCAGCCGTCTGCCAGGCATTGCTGTAGTTCCGCCAGGCTATCGATGTCGGCAGCCCCCAGATGTTGGAGAACAGATCGCTCTGAGTCTTAAATGACGACAATACCATCCAGATGATGGGATAGACGATGATCAGCGAGAAAAGGAAGAGCACAATATGGCTGAAGATCCTGGGCAGCGTCTGATGCGCAAAAAATTGTCGACGCTGCGCCCGCGGGGAGTCGCTTATCTGCAATGACGCGCCCATTTTATACGTTCCCTTCTGTCAGACCATTGCGCGGGGCCATGAATTTAAGCTGGATCAGCACTACGACCGCTATCAGGATGATCATTGCATATGAAAGTGCCGCCCCATAGCCTATCTGATTGAACTGGAAGGCCTGAATGTATATTTGTATGCCTAATACATTTGTCGCATTGTCTGGCCCGCCCTGCGTCATCAGGTAGGGGATATCGAAAACGTTTAAAGCCCCGGTCAGCGCGGTCATGACGTTGATGAGCATGACCGGCTGGAGCAGCGGCAGGGTGATATGCAGAAACTGGTTGAGGCGCGAAGCTCCATCAACACGTGCGACCTCATAAAGCTCAACTGGAATAGTCTGCAGCCCGGCTAGAAAAATGACCATGTGGAAGCCGTACCACTTCCAGATATCGACCACAATTACAGACCACAATGCCAGGCGCGGATTTCCCAGCCAGTCCTGCACCCATCCACCCAACCCAATGCCGCGCAGAAAGCTATTGATCAGGCCAAATTGAAAATCGTACATCCATGCCCACATCAGCGAGACTACAACAAAGGACATGACCACAGGCATGAAGAGCGCTGTTCGGTACGTATCACGTCCACGCAGCTCCTGTGTCAGCAGGACCGCGAGAAAGAGTGAAATGACTATTTTGCCAATCACTGTGCCAAAGGCGTACTGTACGTTATGTAGCAAGGCGGTGCCGAGCTGATCATCGCTGAACATACGCTGGAAGTTACGGAGGCCAATGAAAACCGGATCATCAATGCCATCCCACTTGAGTAGTGCGAGCCAGATGCCCGAAATCATTGGATAAATCTTGAACACTCCATAGAGTAAGAGTGCCGGTAAGAGCCAGAGGTAAGGGATAAGCCCGCGACGCGCAAAACCCGTAGATTTATTGCTCGGATGCCTTCCATTACCTTGTGGGATGGCCTCTACCCGCGCCTGTTCTGTAACCTGGAACCTGGCCATAATGTTCTCCACACTCCGGTCTCATTAAATGTATATGCCATTTCAATTCGTAAATGTATAGCCATCCTGCCGCAGTCCATCCATCACTTTCTGGATATTTTGCGCTGCACCATCTGGCTTCTGGCTACCCGTAATAAGGGACTGAATGTTCTGCTGAAATGCACGTGTGATCTCTGGCGGCCAGTACCAGTCCAGGTAGGTATTCTGAATAGGCGCGCACTCTTTCGCATACTTGACTGCCAATGGATCACTGCTCGCCTGGACATTCTTGTTGCATGAAGCTGCATCTGCACTAAGGTCCGAGGCCCACTTCGACCATTTATCACTCGTCATAAGGTCAAGAATATTCATCGCCATCTGCTGTCGCTCCGGTGCTATCTTCGAATAGATGCACGTTGCAGACCCCGTTCCTCCGGGCATCTGGCGCTTAACACCTGTATCGCTTACACTCAGTAGTGGTGGCACCAGGTCTAGATCTAATTTGGAATATTGGCCCTTGCGATACGTGCTGATAAAGCTTGAATGCGTATAGAAGAATGCACCCTTCCCTTGCGTGAAGTTGACGACCGCGCCGTCGCTATCCAGGTTGTTGACGGATTGAATAAACATACCATTCTGGGCGTACTTATAGATGAGCTCTAGAGCCGCGACATACTCGGGGTCGGTGAATTTCATATCCCCAGCTAGCGTTTTGAAGGTATGATCCACGCTCTGGTTGTTACTGGTTTGTGAATATGCCCAGAATAGCCAGACAGGCCAGAGATAAATATCTTTACCTGGATGAACAAAGGGGGCTACGCCGATCTTTTTGAGTTCAGGAGCCAGATTGAGCAGGTCGTTATAGGTCTGCGGGATCTGGTTAAAGCCGACTTGCGCGAGCAGTTTCTTGTTATAGAAGAAGGTAAAACCACTGATTCCTCCTCGCGCCAACGCCCATAGTTTGTTTTTGATCGTATACGTTTCTAGGGCAAGCGGCACAAAACGATCTTTATGGGCGAAATTATCCAGGTCTACCAGCTTGTTACCTACTGCATAGCGTCGAAGATCCTGGCCGTTAAGGTCCATAATATCAATCTGATCATGGGCCAATTCTGAGGCCGTAAATAACTCAGTAAAACGTTCGCTGGTCAGCCCTCGCCATACAATCTGCACTCCAGGGAAGGCAGCTTCTATGCCCTTAATGAGAGGCTGATTTTGTTGCTGATCCGCAGCACTGACAATGACAAACTTTCCTTTGTACGGACCGCTACTCGCAGTCGATGTACTGCCACAGCTCGCTAGCGCAACTCCCATGGCACTGGTACTAAGAAGCTTAAGCACCTGACGACGATCCATTGCTGTGCGTGTAATTTCTTCGAATGACATGATATACCTCCTTCTAATGATGTGAATCGGACAGGCTCCAAGGGATACCGATCAAAATCATGGCTACTGATTGATCAGCAACCGTTAGAAAAGCATTTGCTTTTCCTACACCTCCTACTTTATCCTGATTTTACATGTAAGACGCACATACCGTCCTCCGCATAAGCGGTAGTACTGCTTTGACTGCCATCATGAGATAATTTCGAGTTGCAATCAAAATTAACAATGTAGTACGTTTCATATGACGTACGTATGTCATACTTACTTAACCAAAGCTATACCTATCTATAAGGGAGTGTCAGACTTACATTCCTACGCCTTCTTAATCGATGAGTTTAAGTGGTGCTTGATACGCTCGTGGACAAATTTAAATAAATTATTTTTTATAAAAATATATTAAAAAAAAAAAATAAATAATAAAATTTTCCCCCCCCGCGCCGAAGGCGCGAGAAGGCGGAGACAACGGGAGTCCAGCACTCTCTAAGTGGGTATAGGTATGAACGAGAGTGAGGTGTATTGAATATGAATGCGCGCTCGCTCATCGGGAACCTCCTTCATTGTGAGGACCATCTGCATTTCTACTTTGAAAGGGATAGATAGAACAGGATTACCGGCGTAGACCGCGTGTGTACAGAAACATAGGTCGTTTAGGACCGATCAGGCCGTCTGTCTTTCCTTTACGGCCCAACCATTCCAGGGAGTTCCGGTCGTGATAGGTTGGCTGAACCATTCGTGCTCGATAGCTGGAACTGTAGACGTGCGTACGACCAGTGTACAGTCCAGGTTTTCTTGCTCAGTTACCTCAATACCTTCGAGTTTATTAAGAAGTTGTGTCATAGCATGCGCGCCCTGTTCGTAGACGGGTTGTATGATGGTGCTCAACGGGGGATCGTATAGAGAGGCGATTTCGAGCCCATCATAACCTATGATTGCAACGTCTTCAGGCACGCGCAGTCCAGCACGCTTGAGACCAGCCATCGTTCCAATGGCAGTAAGGTCTTGATGCACAAAAATTGCCGTCGGCGGCTCAGGGTTGAGTTGGAGCAATCGTTCGATAGCTCGCAAACCACTCACATAATCGAATGCGCCTTCAACAATCAGATTATTGTCTACCTCGACATTCCAATCTTCCATTGCTGATCGGTATCCATACAGGCGGTCAACACATGGCTGTGAGCTTGCGGGCGCGGTAATGCAGCCAATGCGGCGATGGCCAAGATCAAGGAGATGGGCTGTGGCTACATAGCCGCCCCTTTTGTCATCAATACCCCTTATCTCCTGGAAGATCCAAGAAGTTGGCAGCCCTAATTCTCTGGCCCTGCCCGCCGATATGCCAATGACACCTGAGATCTGCTGCTGCGCGAGCATTTGGATATACATGAGATATCTATCTGTATCTTCATATGTATCACACAGCATAACTCCATAGCCCCTTGCATAGGCCACATCCTCCGCCCCACGCGCCTGTCCCGCGAAATATGGATTAGTGATGTTGGGCAAGAGCAGCCCAATGGTATTTGTATGGCCGTTGCGCAGTGAACTAGCCACAAGGTTCGGTTGATACCCGAGCTCGGTTATGGCCTCCTGTACCCTGGCAATCGTTGCAGCGCTTATACCAGGCTTTCCATTCAGTACAGCCGAGACCGTTTGCTTGGATACACCAACCTTCCGGGCTACGTCGCGCATCGTTACTGCCATGCTTACCCTCATACTCTCTACATGATCGATCACATGATCGATCATGTAGAGAGTATGCCCAAAAAAAAGCGTTCTGTCAAGGGGGAAAGAGGGAGATTGCTACATGGGTACGTTCCACTCTTTGAGCCAGCGCTGCGTGCGGTGCTCGCGTACGCGGATGTTGGCGTGATCAGGATAGATGCGGAATGCGAAGCTGGGGATAATGTCGGGCTCGTCAGGTACATAGTTGAAGCTTTTGTGATCGTCGCTTATACGGGGGCCTGTATGCGTGCCGGTGTACCAGGGCGACATGAGGTTTACAAAGGTAACTGGCTGGCCTCCTGGCTGCTCAGTGACCACGAGATTGGGAGCCTCCCAGCCCGAGTGCGTATGGCCGCCTATGAAGAGTCTTGCATTGCCCCGGCGGGCCAGGATGTCGCGTACCTCCTGCGAGTTCTCGGGTGAGAAGAAGTTTTGGCGCGAGTTGTAGTCGCGATGCTTCTCTATATCACGGTCCAGGACGGTGTCGCGCAGAGGGCAATGCAAGAAGATCACGACTGGCCTGTCCTTGTATGCCTCCAGCGTGGTATCCAGGAATGCAAGCGTCTCAGCTGAGAGATACACCTTTTCAGGATTTTCCAGAGTAAAGGGATTGGGGTAGTCGAGCATGATATAACCCACCTTCCCTGCCTCCCAGGAGTAACGAATGGACTTATTCCATACCTCACTGAAAGTCTCAGTCATAAGGTCCGGGTCTTCACCCTCTGGACCATAGTACTCGTGATTGCCAATACCGGGATAAAATTGCAGGTTAGCCAGTTGGGCCGAAAGCGCCTTTTTAGCAAAGTCATAGTTTTCCCGCGCACATGTCTCAATAATATCGCCCGGCGAGACACAGAATGCCGGTTGACCTTCTGCTTGCCATAGCGCGGAGAGGTCATCAAACATCGCTGCCATACGCTTGCTATGAAACTTCTGCCATGGCTTCAGCGTCCGGTAGTGCAGGTCGCCTATAGCCCAAAAGTAGATAAGCTCTTCTTGTTGATCAGCTGCCTTTGACTGCGTCATTTCACTCTCTTTCTACATTTAGAAAATTCTACATTTAGAAAATATCAGTATCTCTTTGAG
>CAXTXB010000372.1:0-6140 GCA_964247965.1 uncultured Dictyobacter sp.
GTCTTATAGGGAGAGCGTTTAACAGGAAAGAAGAAAGCGGCTGTATGGGAGTACAAAGGGTCTATTTGATTGGCGCGGGAGTGATAGCGCGTGCGCACGCGAATGCAGCATATAACCTCCCGCTTGCAGGACAAGAGCTGCTACTTTCGGTGGCAGATCCCAATCCTCGGGTTTTGGCAGAGTTTGCGGCACAGTTTCCGCGGGCGCACACTTTTGAGGATATGCACGCGATGTTGGCTGAGGGCGCACAGGATACAGACATTGTCGTTGTGGCGACCCCACCATCGACACACCATCGGCTGAGCGTTGATGCCCTCTCGACCAGGCGGCATGTGTTATGTGAGAAGCCATTAGCGATGGATCAGGGTGAGGCGCGGCAGATGCTGGCGGCGGCCCGGGCTCAGCAGCGCTTGCTTGGCTGTTGCAGTGTGCGCTATTTCGAGTGGCCACCGGCAGAGGAGGCGCGACATTTGCTGCAGGCGGGCGCGCTTGGACAATTGTATCATATACGCTTTCACTATCTGGAGCAGCGCAATCGGCCAGGTGTTGAGTATCAGCCGGAGACGCTGTGGTTTTTAGACCAGGCGAAGAGTGGCGGCGGCACGTTGATGGATCGCGCTCCCTATGAATTTAGTGTGCTCAATGATCTCTTTCAGCCTGTGCGCGTTGATGTTCTGAACGCCTGGCTTACAAATCCCACTACAGCCCTGCATTTGCCGCCCGGGACAACCGCCGACGTAGAGCAGCATGCCGGGGCTACACTACGCTATCATTTCGCGAACGGCGACACGTGCATAATGAGCTACGAACGCGCTTCCTGCACACATAGCGAGGAACGCGCAACTATTGAAGTTGAGGGACTGAAGGGCACGCTCCGCTGGCCCTGGCCGAAGCAGGGAGCTCCAGTGAGTCTGACACACAGCTACGATGCTGACGGCATGCTTGAGAGCAAAACAATCTCTTTCCCCAGGCCCGGCCTGGTACATGTGGGGTACAAGCCACTCCATTACTTCTATCAGCGTGTCCTTGGTCAGCCCTCGCGTGCAGTTGTGAACGACCAGGCAATTTTCAATTTCTCCTGTGTCCGGGCGATTTACGATTGTGCTCACTCAGGCCAACTGCAGACGGTGGTATTAGGAGAATAGCGCTCTCGCACAGCTCTTTTGCCGGTGAACGGGTGACTCCGCGTCGCGACCATCCCTTGCGGTCACGCCGCGATCTAGCGGATCGGAGTGCTCGCTGGCCTCGGTGCTCCTCTACCACGACAACCGCAAGGGATGGTCGCGACGCGGAGTCACCCGGTTAAATGATGTGGGTCAGAGCAATAGAGTAGGAAATTCACACGCATATAGGGTTGTGAGTGCATCATAGTGTAACCTGTCTTGCACATTTCGCTTAAAAATGTGCAAGAAAAACGACTCGAAAAGCTCAATATATTACCATTGACACAAATGTTCGTCAGTGCTATGATCCATTTATAATAACAAACAGGAAGTGGATTTTATGGCCTGGGAAATTGATCCTACTCATACTTTAGTTGAATTTTCTGTAGCGCATTTGATGATTAGTGTAGTGAAGGGACGCTTCGCCGACGTAAGCGGATCGATCTACCTCGATCCGAAGCGGCCCGAGAACTCTTGGGTAAGGGTTGCGGTTCAGACTGCCAGCATTCAGACTGGTGTTCCCCAACGTGATGCCCATCTACGCTCCGCCGATTTCTTCTCCGCCGCCAGGTATCCAACCATGACATTTGCCAGTACGGATGTAAGAGTAGTGGATCAGAGTCATAGTATCACGACTGGGAATCTCTCGCTACTTGGAGTGACACGAGTTGTGCCTTTCAAGGTAGAGTATAGGGGACTGAACAGAGACCCACTGACAAGTGCCTGGCGCGTAGGTATGTGTGCAACCAGTACAATTGACCGCCGCGACTTCGGTATGACGTTCGATCAACAGACGGGAGGAGTTTTCCTGGTGGGCTATAGAATACATATCGAGATCAACGCAGAAGCTGTATTGACGTAATTCAATCCTCACATCCTCTCCCGTTCTATCCCGAGTAACTCGAACGTGATATTTCTTGTCTATTTTCGCGTTGTCTCTCCTATGAGGATATGCTATTCTTATAGCATATTGAAGTTGAGATTGATTTCAGCGAAAGGCAAGGCGGATAATGGCAACAAGTGAGAAGATACAGGTAGTAGCTCCCGCTGACTGGGTGCCAGGGCCGCAGCAAGGAAATTGGACCTATCAAGACTATATAGCTCTTGAGGACGACCGGCATTATGAGGTGGTAAGTGGGGTGCTTGTCATGACGCCATCGCCAACCGATTGGCACCAGAGGGTTGCCGGGCGTATTTTCTACTATCTTGTTACGCACATTGATTTGCCGGGCTACGGCCATGTCTACCAGGCACCATTTGATGTTCGGCTCAGTTCTAGAAATGTATTTCAGCCAGATGTGCTTGTCGTGCTCGACGAACACTTGAATAAAGTCACTGAGCAAGGTGTTGTTGGCCCGCCTGATCTTGTCATAGAGGTTGCTTCGCCCGGTACCGCAGGCTATGATCGCTTAACAAAGTACGAGGCCTATGCTCGTGCGGGCATCCCGGAATACTGGATCGTGAAGCTGGATACTAGCACTGTGGAGGTTCTGATCCTGGAGGGTGATACTTATCATTCTACAGGCGTCTTTCGTGGTCAGTCAACGCTACCTTCTCGGATCGCAGCAGGCTTGCCGGTGCGTGTTGAGCAGTTTTTTCCGGAGTCATAGGGTTTTATCGGTATTGTGATGCGGTGATCCTGAAGGTGAGTGCAGTTGACGGGGAGTCTCAGAATGCATGTAATTAAGATGATAGAGCACAAGAGAGAGTACTTCTTAGATTTGCTCCTGCTAGCTGATCCATCGCGAGAAATGGTTCTGGGTTACCTGTATTCAGGTTATCTCTTCGCTATGTTTGACGATGATGCTGTAGATGGTGTGATTCATCTACTTCCCCTCGTAACTACCGACTTAGAGCAGAAAACTATCGAGATTAAAAATATTGCTGTCCAGCCGCAAGGTCGCGGCTATGGGAAAGAACTTATCAGATATGCTTTGCAATTTTGTAAGGAGCAGGGCTATCATAAGGTAATTGTTGGAACAGGTAATTCTGGTATTGACAATCTTGCATTTTATCAAAAAGCTGGTTTCCGTTTTCAATCAATTATACGTGACTTCTTCACTTCGCAGTATCCTGAGCCAATTTTTGAGCATGGCATTCAGTGTCGCGATATGATTATGCTTGAATTGGACATACAAAACTTGTGATGCCGGCTCTAAAATGCTTGAATACAACTCTTCACGTACTGTATCCTCAATTTTTTCAGAATTTATAAAACAGGGACTATTTCTCTATCTTTTTTAAACTCCTGGTTGAGATATCTCAACTCACATTGGTACTTTCATATCATCCAATTTACGCTCTACGCTAGCGGTCCGCTAAAACGTGCTACTATCCTAACAGGTCATCTTCTGACGAGCGTCACGCTATGCCGGATTATTTCAAAGCGTGCAAATGTACGGATGACTCCTTCTGGACGGTGTGAAGCTCTGCTGCTCCTACCTGGAGGCACCCGGGTTGCGGAATGGTTAAGAAGACCTGAAGACTCTAGCAAATCACATCGGTCCTAAGGAAGCTGAATTATGGCTATATAGGTCAGGCGCATAAACGCACATAATTATGACCTGTCAAGGGATCAAATCATTCATGAAGAGGCAGTGTTCACAAAGTCAAGGTGTGAACCTGCGAAGGAACAGGAAAGGATTTAGTAGTGCAAACACTTAAAAGACCACAGACAAACGCGCCGGCAGAGGTGCCAGGGGCGAAGAGGAGCAAGCGCTTCTCACCGCTTATGCTTATTGGTCTAGGCGTCACTCTCGCTGTGATACTCGCGGCGGCAGGCATTATCGTCTATACAAAAGTAGCTTCACACGCGGCAGCAGTCAACATGGACTGTACGCTGATCGTGCCGCCCAATCCATTGACAGCTAAGGGATTGGCCACACCGTACCAGCTCGTTGCGACAAACCCGGCCAATGGCCCATGTAATGAGGCCAACAAGGGCCAGGCCGCCTTCGTACAGGGGGCAGTCATTAATGCAGCCACAGGCCAGATCTCGATCTATAATCCGCTGGTCGTCGATCAGGGGACGCAGCCGGCCGTCGCGCCTGTCGTTCCCGCCCTACCAAACACTGCAATCGTGGCATTGTGGTTCGGCTTCAACGGTAATAATTTGACATTGCAAGGGACTAACAATAGTTTGAATCAGGGCCGTTGTGTCAACGGTCAGCAGGGTTCTATCTTCGGGCAGTTCTCTTATTGTAATGCACCGACCTTTTTCGCAGTGGCTAATCTCAACATACAGCGTGGGCGGACCAGGGTGCCGGCGCTGGGTATGGGTAAAGATGGCTTGACATGCCCCACAGTGCGCGATTTTAGCGTTGTGGATATGGACCAGAGCGACAATGTTACTACTGCTTATGTGATCTCTAATAATGGGCAGGTCGCACAGGCGAATGCAGCGAATATAGCCGCGTTGCAAAACCAGAACAATATGGCCGCTATGCAGACACCACAGATGCAAACGAATGCGAGCGACAATCGCTTGCTCTCCGTCGCGCTAGATGGTGCCCTTGGTTGTACGGCCTGGATGGCTCCAGACCTGGCCGATCCCGGCAAGATGACCAATGCATTACCTCTTGATGAGCTTCAGGCCGCCGCCCACCAGGGTGCACCTGTTGCCATTGTGCCATTGGGCGATCCAATGACACTTAACAATGCTCAGCCCAATCTGGCCAAAACAACGCTTTACCGCGTCGGCGTTGATCAGCCAGTTGCAAACAACAACAATGCTAATACAACGACATATTGTACCAATCTGCTCAACGTCCAACCTGCACGCTTGCAAAAGGATATGCCGTTAACGATGAACAGGCCATCGCCTGATCCGGCCGCCGCAAATAACCTCTTTACCTTCCTGGCACAGCGTTTCGTCGCCACTTATGGAGCAAATGGACTAAATTGCCTGGGCCTGTTGAACAAGCCCGATCCTATCACTGTCACCACCGATGGCAACGGCGTCGCAACCGCCGCGACTATCAACTTGAACGGTATCACAACCACAACTGGTGCACCTAACTGCCGCGTAAACGGTGTTGCGGTGGCAGGTTGTGCGACTAACGCACCTGTGAATCTGAATGGCGCAATGGCAAACATCGCGTTCGATCAGGCTACCAACCAGGTCAATATTACCAGGGCGAATGTCAATAACCAGGCTGCTCAGAATCAGAATGCTGCTCAGCCGACTGCTGACCCCAATCAGGTCGCTCAAGCTGCCCAGCCGACCGCCGATCCTAACATGGCTACTCCTGCTGCCCAGCCGACTGTCGATCCTAATCTGGCCGCTCAGGCTGCTCAGCCGACTGCCGATCCTAATCTGACCGCTCAGCCTACGGTCAATCCCACTCAGGTCGTTGCACAGGCTACCCAGGCCGCTCAGCCTCAAGCTCAAGCTCAGCAGGCTCAGCCTGTGAATGGTCAGCAGAAAGTTGTTGCGCCTAACTGTGCCGTCGGTGGCAGAGTTATCAGGGGCTGCTGGGGCTTTGCTATCTTCAATGGCCGCCCTCTGATACTCACGTTCAACCGTGCTAACAACCAGGTTACAATCACCTCGTTTAATATTCGGGGCTTCAATAACGGGGGCCAGAACTTTAATCAGGGTCAGAACTTTAACCAGGGCCAGAACTTTAACCAGGGTCGAGGTCAACGGAAACGCTAAGCTACATGCTTAGTATGCTCAGTTTTCGTATCAAAAGAAGCTGGATGGCTGTATTGGTCTATAGCAATAGCGGTACGATAGCTAGCTACATATAACATCGTTAATAAAACAAGCTTCACTAAGAAATCAGTGAAGCTTGTTTTATTACTGATCCGGTGTAACGCAAGGAGCGTGTACCGCTCTGTCAAACTTCATGGCGACCCTGCGTCGTAACAGCGATAGCGGCAAAGCCGCGTAGCGACAATCCTTTGTGGGCAATGTTGTTTAAAGAAGAAAAAGGTCAAAAGAAATGCAGCCCCATGCATCGCTCAATCACAGCC
>CAXTXB010000373.1:0-1807 GCA_964247965.1 uncultured Dictyobacter sp.
AAAAAAAAAAAAAAATTAAAAATCTTTTAAACCCCGCCCCACTCCGAAGGCTTACCTTACTTTACGCGCTCGACGTATTGACCTGTGCGGGTGTCAATACGAATCCTATCACCCGGGTTGACAAACAACGGGACGTTGACGACTGCCCCTGTCTCTAACGTGGCTGGCTTGGTGACGTTATTGGCGGTATCACCACGCACACCCGGCTCCGCGCTCTCGACCTTCAATTCTAGAAAATTGGGGAGCTGGACGGCGACTATGTTGTCACCATCAACGAGCATTTCGACTTCATCTTGCTCCTTGAGGAACTTGATGGCGTCTCCGAGCATCTCTTTAGGAATGGGCTGCTGGTCGTATGTCTCGGTGTTCATGAAGACATAGTCGTCACCGTCTATATACAAGAATTGCCAGTTCTGATGCTCTACGCGTACCTCATCGACATCTTCACCAGCCCGGAAACGTTGCTCGATGACACGACCATTCTTCAGGTTCTTAAGCCGTGTTCGTACGAACGCGCGCCAGTTTCCAGGACTGACATGATGGAATTCTGTGAGTGTCCATAGATCGTTGTTGTAACGGATCACCATCCCGTTACGAAAATCTGCTGTGGTTGCATTAGCCAAGGGAGTAGACTCCTTTTCTTGAAAACTATCAGGTACTTATTATGATTATGCTCGCTCGGTCACAAATATGCTAGCCGGCTGGCCTAGCACAACGAGCACTACTTTCTTTACAATTTTCCAGCCATGTTCGCGGATGATCTTGTCCCAAAGCCGGTCCTCGCTGGTCAGTGTGACAAGTAGTCCGTTTGGCTTCAGGACACGATTGCACTGGCGCATGACGGCGGTATAGAGTGGTTCGTTCTCCTCACGCGCACCAATCTGTTTGCCGAAGGGTAGGTTGGTGATGACGCGTGTGACGCTTGCATCGTCTAGAGGTAGGGACCGTGCATCCCATACATGCCAGCTTGCGGCGACCTCAGCGGCACGTGCATTGCGCCGCGCTATGGTGACTGCCTCTTCGCGCATATCGCCACCTATCTCTCTCTCGACAGGCCCAAGCAGTGCTCGCTCGATAAGAATCGTTCCCGCTCCGCAAAAGGGGTCAAGTACCACATCCTCTGCTGTGGGTCGCGCCAGCCAGCTCATAGCTGCTGCTACTGTCGGTCGCAACGATGCAGGGAGATGCTCCCGTTTGTAGTTACGGTGACGCATAGTGGCGTCGCTGAGCCTGAGTCCGATGAGCACGTCTCCTCCACCTAGCCAGAGCCATATCTCTACATCAGCGTCATCTTCAACCTGGTGCATACCCTTTGGCATGCTGCGCTTCAGCGCGCTTATTACGGCTTCGCCGCCGTCCACTCGTCTGAAGTCATATGAGCCGCTCATCTGGCTTATGACACGCCAGGTGCGTGGCCTGGCACCGGGATGAGCACGTCTCCAGGTGGCAAGAGCCTGGGTTAGATCGGCGTTGGCGGTCGCACTGTGGAGTACGCGCAGGGCCTCCTGACCTCGTCGCAAACCTTTTATGTGCGTGAGCGCATAAAAAACATCTTCGGTCGTGTGCATATCCAGCAGATTTTCCGCTGGCTCAGCACTTTTAAAGAGGGCAATTCCGCGCGCAAACTTGACTAGCTCTGCATCTGCTATTGCTGCCCGGATCTCGCTAAAGGCCAGAGTCTCTAACCCTGGCATGGTCATGGCATAGAAAAGATACGACATATCTCTATTAAGATTTCTTTACTTCTATAGTGTGTTAAGAGATGAAAATCCTCATCGTCCATCAGCCTGACATGATACCATAGACG